>NZ_JAHOPB010000002.1:0-343724 GCF_019039055.1 Reyranella humidisoli | reverse complement strand
AGGAGAAAGAGCCGTCCCGGGCGATCGGCAGGACCGGCGACGCCCCGGCCGAGCGGGTCGGGGGCGGCGTGTCGGCCGTGGTGGCGAACCCCGGACTCACGAAGGGCGTGACGGTGACCGAGCAGACATAGCCACTGCCCGCGAGGCGCGGGATCGGCCCCGGCACCGGCGGCAGGCGTTGCCCCGTCGACCTGACCGTTACGGTAAACGCGTTGCTTTTGCCGCCGCGACTGAACAGGGCGCCATCATCGTCGCTGAAGCCGATGCTTCCGCTGAAGGCGATGTCCATCCAGTCCTTGGCGCGCGACACCTTGATGCCCACGCCGCGGGGGGTCGCCCCGTCATGTTGAGTGCCGGCCCAGGCGGACATGCCGACGTCGATCACGTCCAGGCCGCCTCCCGAACTGGGTACGCCCTGCAGAAGGGCCGCGAATCGCGCGCAGGCATCCGACGCCGTGGGCGACACCAGCGCCATGGGCAGGGACAGCTCTCGCGCTCCTGCCGGTACGTTCACCGTCAGCGGCGGAGCGGCGGGGTTGAAGGTGGTGACACCGGACGCGCCCAACGAAAAGCCCTGCGCATTGATGGCTGAGATGCGAATGCGCGCTGCCGAGCCGTTGGGCAGACCTTCGTGCGAGAGGCGCAGCTTCAACGCGCCGTTGGGACGCGCCTCGCCGGGTGGCGTCCTGTCCGAGACGGTCAGGTTCGCCTCGCCGAGCAGAAGGTTTCCCTCCAGGAAGATGAAGTTCTGACTGTCGCCGCCGGCGTTCACGCTGAGACCGCCCAGGATGACCGGATTGGTCGTCGGATCGTTGTCGGGCGGATCGGCCTGCAGCCATCGACGCTGTTGCGCGTCCGGTCGCCGCTTCGCGTTATAGGGTTGCAAGGCGCCCAGCGCGACCTTGTCGCCATGCCGGATCCGCCGGCCCGACGAGCCGCCCACTTTTTTGATCTGGAATTGCGCGCTGGACGGCTGCACGGCCTCGAGCGTGAGAGCCGAACCGCGCGGCGTGATGAAGCGGCCCGACGGATGCGCCATCGTCACGATGTCGTTGTGTTCCAATGTATCGTAGCCGAGTTCGTCGCCCCTGGTGTCGGAAAAGCCGGGGCCGTTCGGCGCATCGTTGTAATAGAGCCCCCGCTCGATCGTCTGGCCGCTGCTGCCGCAGAGATCGATGACGGTGCCCACGCCGGGCCTGCTGCTGATGCTGTAGGCCCCGCCCGTCGCCGGGAACGTCACATAGCCGTTGGCATGCTGCGAAAAAAGGTGGAACAGCATTGACCCTCTCCCCGTGGTTCAAGCTGCCTCAACTTTGGGTCGTATCCCGGCATCGGGTCAAGGCCCGTGGGCGGGACGAACCGTGAATTGCCGCCATTTTGCCTTGCTCGCCCGGCAAGGTTTCAAGGCATGGCCAAGACTCGCCCTCACCTGAAGCCCGTCGAGGCGCCCGCTGCTGCGCCGGGTCCCGACGACGCCGCACTCCTTGCACTGCTGGCCCAAGGTCTGCGCCTGCAATCCACCGAGGGTCTGTGGCGCGTGAGCGGCAACACGCTCCCCCATCGCGTCCTGCTGCGCGAGGCGGGCGGAACCTGGAACCGCCTCGACCAGTGCTGGGATTTTACCGGCGAGGATCCGACGGCAAGGCTCGCCGCGGCGCTCGAAGCGGCCCCGTCACCGGCGACGGGGCACAACAGCGGCGAGACCGAAGCGCCGAAGCCGCACTATCACGGCCACCGCGGCCGGGTCCGCGAGCGGGTGATGAAGGCCGGCGTCGAACCGCTGGCCGACTACGAGCTGCTGGAACTGCTGCTCTTCTATTCGATCGAGCGGATCGACACCAAGCCGATGGCCAAGGCCCTGCTGGAGCGGTTCGGTACCCTGGGCGACGTGTTCGCCGCCGAGCCGGCACAGCTTCGCGAGTTCGAAATCGACCAGCGCACGCTGGTTCACTTCAAGGCGATGCGCGAAGTCGGACGGCGGCTGGCCGAGCGCAAGGTGAAGGACATGCCAGTCCTGACCAACTGGCAGCAGCTCATCGACTATTGCCATGCCGCACTGGCGCACGAAAAGACCGAGCAATTCCGCATCCTCTTCCTCGACCGCAAGAACGTGCTGATCGCCGATGAGGTGCAGCAGCGCGGGACCATCGACCACACGCCGGTCTATCCCCGCGAGGTCGTGAAGCGGGCGCTGGCCCTGAACGCCGCCGCGCTGATCCTCGTCCACAACCACCCGTCGGGCGACCCCAAACCAAGCCGCGACGACATCGAGATGACGCGGGAGATCAAGACGGCGTCCGAGGCGCTCGGCATCACGATCCACGACCATCTCGTCATCGGTCGCAAAGGGCACGCGAGCTTCAGGAGCCTGGGCCTGCTCTGAGGGAAGGCCCTGCCCCTCCTCGCCTGACGGAAAATGCGGGTTGGTGGGTGGCCGGAGTTCAATCAGGATGTCGCCAGACGTTCTCCGGGAGGCAACCCAGAATGACCGTGACCATCACGCCCCTCACGCCTGTGTTCGCCGGCGAAGTGGGCCCCATCGACCTGCGCCAGGTCCATGACCGCGAGTCGCTCGAGGCGATCCGCGCCGGCATGGACAGGTATGCCGTCCTGGTGTTCCGCGACCAGCGGTTCACCAACGAGGAACAACTCGACTTCGCCCAGCGCTTCGACGGCACGCTGCACGCCCGCACCTCCTCCTCGGCCATAGGCAACAACCGGTTCGGCAACGAGGCGCTGGCCGACGTTTCGAACGTCGACAAGGACGGCAAGATCCGCGACGCCAACAACCGCATGCGCGCGTCCTCGGTCGGCAACCGGCTGTGGCACACCGATGCGTCGTTCGTCGATCCGCCGGGCCGCTACTCGATGCTGTCGGCGCGGGTGGTGCCGCCGGTTCGGGCCGACACCGAATTCGCCGACATGCGGGCGGCCTACGACGCGCTCGACGAGGAGACGCGCGCCTCGCTCGAAGGGCTGCGCGTCTATCACACGATCGTCTATTCGCGGCACGTGCTGGGCTTCGACTTCAACGACGACGAGAAGGAAAAGCTGAAGGGCGCCGTTCATCCGCTGGTACGCACCATCCCGACATCTGGCCGCCGCGCGCTCTATCTCGCCTCGCACGCCGAGCACATCGTCGAGATGCCGGTGCCGGAGGGGCGGCTGCTCCTGCGCGACCTCAGCGACCATGCCACGCAGCGGGAGTTCACCTACCGCCACATCTGGCAGCCGCATGACTTCGTGATCTGGGACAATCGCTGCACGATGCACCGCGCCCGGCCGTTCGACGACCAGAAGCACCGCCGCGAGATGCGCCGCACCACGACGCTGGATCTGCCCCTGCCGGCCTAGCAATCGGCAGGACGACAATCAGGATCCGGGGATCGCGGTTACCGCGACGGGCGCCAGCAGCCGATCGAGGTCGCCCTGCACAAAAGGCTTTTTGATGATCGGCAGTCCGGCCATTGCGCTGTCGGACAGAAACCAATGAGACAAGGTCTTCGAAGAGAGAATCACCCGCGTCTCGGGGCGGTTGGTCCGCGCCCATAGGGCGAGCGCAGCCCCATCGCTGACGCCGTTCCAATCGCGCCTGCCGGATCATCGGGATCGGATCGCAGACCGAAACTATCCGCATTTTTGCCAAGCCTTTGCCTCCGCTGCCCGGCCGACCGTCAACAGACGGGGAGCGTCGCCACCCACAGCCTGTTCCTGGCGAAGTCGCGCTATACTCGATTGCATGAGTGGAAAAATCCTTGTCGGCATCGGTGGCTGGACATTCGAGCCTTGGCGCGGTGTCTTTTATCCCGACGACCTCACGCAAAAGCGCGAGCTGGAATATGCCAGCCGCCAGCTCACCTCGATCGAGATCAACGGCACCTACTATTCCAGCTTCAAGCCGGCGAGCTGGGCAAAATGGCGCGACGAGACGCCCGACGGTTTCGTCTTCGCCGTCAAGGCCTCGCGCTTCTGCACCAACCGGAAGGTGCTGGCGGATGCCGGCGAATCGGTGCAGCGCTTCGTGACGCAGGGGCTTGTCGAGCTCAAGGATCGCCTCGGCCCGATCAACTGGCAGTTCATGGGCACCAAGAAGTTCGATCCCGAGGATTTCGAGGCATTCCTCAAGCTGCTGCCGCGCGAAGTCGGCAAACTGCCGCTGCGTCATGCGCTGGAAGTGCGGCATGACAGTTTCAAGGACGAACGCTTTTACGCCTTGGCCCGGAAGTACAATGCCGCGGTCGTCTATGCCCACCACAAGGATTTCCCCGAGATCGACGAACCGACCGCGGACTTTACCTACGCTCGCCTGATGCAGGCCGAGGAGAAGGTGAAGACCGGCTACAGGCCCGCCGACCTCGACAAGTGGGTCAAGCGCGCCAAGGGCTGGGCGAAGAAGGGCGACGCCTTCGTCTACTTCATCTCCGGCGCCAAGGTCCGCAATCCGGCGGCGGCTCAGGCGCTGATCAAGAAGCTGGGCTAGCCCGCAACTTGACTCCCGGCAGGCCGGCACTTAACTGTTAACCATATGGTTAACTCTCAAAGCGTCACCCTCGACCGCACCTTTGCCGCCCTCGCCGACCCGACGCGGCGGGCACTGCTGGCCCGGCTCGACGCGGAAGAAGGCGTGACCGTCAGCGAGCTGGCGCGGCCGTTCCCGGTCTCGCTGCCGGCGATCATGAAGCATCTCGACGTACTGTCGGCGGCGGGCCTGATCGAGCGCTCGAAGTCCGGGCGTACCGTGACCTGCACGCTCAAGGCCCAGCCGATGGAGCAGGCGATGAGCTGGCTCGCCCATTACGAGCGGTACTGGACGCAACAACTCGACCGCCTCGCCGCCTTTCTGGAGGAAGACGCCACATGGCCAGCAAACCCAGCCTCGCCCTCAAGCGCCGCCTCAACGCGCCGCCCGAGAAAGTCTACGAAGCCTGGACGCAGCCCGAAAACATGATCCGGTGGTGGGGCGTCACCGGCCATCACCGAACGCCCATCGCCGAGACTGACCTGCGCGTTGGCGGCCGTTTCCGCGTCCAGTTCTGGACGCCTGACGACGAGCATCACAGCGTGAGCGGCGTCTATCGCGAGATCGTGCCGCCCCGGAAGCTCGTCTTCTCATGGGCCTGGCAGAGCACGCCGGAGCGCGAGTCGCAGGTCACGATCGACCTCAAGCCCGACAGTGACGGTACGATCCTCACCCTGACCCACGAACAGTTCTTCAGCGAAAAGGCGCGCGACGATCACCGCGGTGGCTGGAACATGGGACTCGACAGGCTCGAGGCATACCTCAGGTGACGGGTCCGTCGCGCACAGCGGCTGAAGCCGTCGATTCCCGCTGCCCCGGCCCGGCCGGATCGTTGTAAGCTGGGCACCATCCGAATTGACAGATTGGGAGAAGCCCCATGCCCGCACTCTCGCTCGACCATTACAACATCTACTGCACCGACCTCGATGCCACCGTGCGTTTCTACGAACGCTATGTCGGCCTGACCAACGGCGAGCGTCCGCCGTTCCCCTTCCCCGGCGCCTGGATGTACGCCGGCGAGAAGGCGATCCTCCATCTCGTGTCGGAGACCGGCCGCGGCGACCAGGGCAGCGGCGCCATCGACCATATCGCCATCAACTGCGCCGATATCCGCGGCACGCTCGACCAGATCAAGAAGGACGGCGTGGCCTTCGAAGTGAAGAAGGTGCCGGCGCGTCCGCTGCAGCAGGTCTTCGTCCACGATCCCGACGGCGTGATGATCGAGCTGAATTTCTGGCACGAGGAAGACGTGGCGGAACTGGCCGGCTACGACCCGATGGCGAACAAGGTCACGGCCGAGAAGCAAAAGGTTCCGGCCTGACGACAAGGGGCGGCATGCGCCGCGTCGATCTTCAATCGCAGGTCGGTGTGGTCGCCAGCCGCTCCCAATAGTCCGGCGGCAGAAGATCGCGGCCGGCCAGCAGGCAGTCGAGATAGGCCCGTGGCGGCCTGAGACCCTCGCCTCGGATCAGCCCGACATAGACGATCGCGTCGACTTCCTCGCCGGTGTCGGAGCGCACGACGCGGATCGCTCGGCGTTCGTAGTGACCGGCGGCGACACCCTCATGGATGTCCAGCACCTCGAAGCCAGCGTCCGGCAGCGCGTTCAGCGTGCCGTGCACCACGCCGGCCGTATCCGGCACGATGTTGGCGGCGGCACCGCCTTTCAGCAGCCGCGAAGGCTTGTCGAAGACGAGCTTCCAGCCATCGAGGCGGCCGGCGATGCGTTCGCCGCGCGGCACGCCCTTCGGTGCCAGGCGCTGGTCGAACAGGCGCGCCGCATCCATGTTGGAGCCATAGGCGAAGTACCAGATCAGGCCATCCGCCATACCCGCACCCTCTCCTCGTAACCACGGATCTCGACCGGCCCGAGATCGACGGCCCCGTCAGACGAGGTTGCATCGAGTACCGACTGCGAGACCAGGAGCTGAGCCCCCATTTCCTTGGTGAGCTGCTCGAGCCTGGCCGCCAGGTTCACCGTGTCGCCGATCACGGTGTATTCCTTGCGCTGCGGCGAGCCCACCGTGCCAGTCACCGCCTCGCCGAGATGGATGCCGATGCCGACGCGCAGCGCCCAACCCGGATGCGTGGCATTCCATTCCCCGACCGTGTCGATCATCGCGTGCGCCGCCGCCAGCGCGTTGCGGGCCGCCGCGGGATCGGCGAGCGGTGCCCCGAACAACGCCAGAAAGCCGTCGCCGAGGAACTTGTTGATGATGCCGTTGTTGCGGTCCACGACGTCGATCATTCGCGCGAAGAATGCGTTGAGCAGGGCCACCGTCTCCTCGGCGGAGCGCCGTCGGGTCATCGCCGTGAATCCCCGGATGTCCAGGAACAGCACGCAAACCGTCCGGATCTCGCTCGGGGGCTCGCTCTGCGTGGCCAGCAGCCGGTCGACCACCGCCGGCGAGACGTGCTGGCCGAACAGATTGGTGACCCGGTCACGGGCAGCCACGGCCCGCACGGAATGCTCGAACTGGGTGCGCAGGCTGTTGGCGACGAACCCTGCGACCAGGCCGCTGGTGAACAGGACGAGGGTGCGGCTGAAATGGAACAGCAGTGTTTCCTGCGGGATGCTGCCCCAGGGTTCGATCGGCAGCAGCCAGAGCACAAGCACCATCTGCTGCACGCCCGCGACGCTGCCCGTCCAGACCGACAGCCAGAAATCGAGCCGCAGGGTCGATAACAGGATGAAGATGAAATAGAGCAGCGGCGGCCAGAAGCTGAAGACCAGCAACGGGTCCATGTAGTGGCTCAGCGTGACGATGATGGCGGCCGGCAGGGACGTCTCGATGAAGGCGTTGCCGAAACGGGCGACCTGCGGAAAATCCAAGCCTCTTGATGCGCGGTATCCCAGGAACGTGAGCGAACCCAGCTCGTACAGAAGGAAGGGACCGATGCCGACGAACGGAAGCCAGCCGGGCACGTCCCGCGCGAAGATGCGGGACGTATAGGACGGAAAGAAGTTGACGACGCCCAACGACAGGGCCAGCAGCGCTGCGAGAATGATCGCCAGCGCGCGCATGCGCTCCCGCTCGCTGCGGATGATCTCGCGGCGGAGCGCGTCTGAGAAGAAGTCGGGCGCCGCGTCGGGCATCGCGAACAAACTAGCCAGCGCCGGCGGGCTCCACAACGGCCTGAGGCAGTGCTAGGTACAGATCATGTCCATGAAGGAGATCGCGCGGGAACTGCAGGGCAAAGTCGCCAACCTGGCGCTGCGCATGCCGATTTCCTGGGTCAACATCCTGGCCGGCCCTCCGGTCGGCGTGGACGGCCGCACCCTGGACGGCCGCATCCAATGGTTCCTGAAGCTGCTCGCCTATGGCGGCCAGCCCGCCGTGCACACGATGAGCGTCGCGGACGCGCGCGAGGACTTCGACGCCTTCATGCAGTTACTGGGCGGCAAGCCCGCGCCAGTCAGCTCCATCCTCGACCGCACCCTGCCCGGCCCCGCCGGCCCGATGCGCATCCGCATCTACCGGCCGGCCGACAGTGTGGCGCGCCTGCTGCCGACCATCCTGTATTTCCACGGCGGCGGCTGGGTCATCGGCAGCCTCGAGGGCTACGATCTCGCCTGCCGCTATTTTTGCGCGCGCTCGGGCTGCGCCGTCGTCTCGGTCGACTATCGGCTGGCGCCTGAACACAAGTTCCCCGCCGCGGTCGACGATGCCGTCGCCTCCTATCGCTGGCTGGCGGGCGAGGCGGTCTCGCTCGGGCTCGATCACGATCGCATCGTCGTGGCGGGAGATTCCGCGGGTGGCGCCCTTGCCGCCGTGGTTGCCCAGACCGTGCGCCACGAACCCCATCCGCCCTGCCTGCAGTGGCTGATCTACCCCGCCACCGACATGGCCGGCGATACCGCGTCCCACAAGAGCTGCGGCGAGGGCTTCCTGCTGACCCAGGCCGACATGGCCTGGTTCCGCATGCACTATCTCAGCCCGGGCGCTGCCGAAGTCGACGATCCTCGGGCCTCGCCGTTGCGCTCGCCCGATCTCTCGGGCGTGGCGCCGGCCCTGATCTTCACCGCGGGCTTCGATCCGCTGCGCGACGAGGGACAGGCCTATGCCGGACGCCTGCAAGCCGCCGGGGTGAAGGCGATCCATCGCGAATTCGAGACGCTCATACACGGCTTCATCGGCATGAGGGGGGCCGTCCACGCGGCGGCCCGGGCGATGGACGACATGGTGGCCGGCGTGCGTCACGAATTGGCGCAGCTTGGACGATGACGGGGCCTGGGGAGGAGCGGAGGATCATGGGTGGCGACGGCACGACACCAACCGAAGTGCGCGGCGAACGCGCCGGGCGCCGCGAACAGAACAAGGCGGAGAATCGCACGGCACTGTTGAAGGCCGCTCGCGGCGTTTTTGCCGAGATGGGCTATGGCGCGGCCAGCGTCCGCGACATCGTGCGCCGCACCGATCTCGCCTCGGGCACCTTCTATAACTACTTCAAGGACAAGGACGAGATCTTCGAGGCCGTCGTCGGCGAGCTGACCGGTGTGTTGCTGCAGCGCCATCGCGACGGCCGCGGCAAAGCGACCTCAACCGAGGAATTCGTGCGCCTGCACTATGCCGCCTACTTCAACTTCCTGGCCGAGGATCCGGAGCTTCTGGCGCTGGCCCGGTCGAGCTTCACCGCCGTGCGCACCCTGCTCGACAAACCCGACGTGCGGGCACTCGCCAAGGCGCTGAACGACGACATCCGGTCGGCCATCTCCCGGGGCATCCTGCCCAATGTCGACGTCTCCTACCTCAGCGCGTCCATGGCCGGCATCGCCTTCGAGATCTCCATGGTCATGGTCGCCCGGGATCCGGTCGACCCGGACGGCGCGGCGGAATTCGCAACCGCCCTCATGCTCGGCGGCCTCGACAAACTGCCGCGACGCTAACCGCGAAAGCAAAACGGCGGCCCCTGCAGGAGCCGCCGTTGGTTTCGAACCGGTATTACGGGAGCGCTCAGCCGCCCTGGGCGATCGTGTTGCGCAGTGTGCCAATGCCTTCGATCTCGACTTCGCAGACATCGCCCGGCTTCAGCCAGGGCTGCGGCTTGCGGGCCATCGCCACGCCCGACGGCGTGCCGGTGATGATGATGTCGCCCGGATCGAGCGTCATGCACTTGCTGAGCTCATGCACCAGCGTCGGCACGTCGAAGATCAGGTCGTCGGTGTTGCTGTCCTGCATGGTGACGCCGTTGACGCGGGTCGAGATGCGCAGCGGCGCGGCGCCCTTGGGCAGTTCGTCCGCCGTCACGATGTCGGGGCCGAAGCCGCCGGTGCCGTCGAAGTTCTTGCCCAGCGTGAACTGGCCGCCCGACTTGCGCTGCCAGTCGCGGATCGAACCGTCGTTGAAGCAGGCATAGCCGGCAATCACCGAGAGCGCCTTCTCCTTCGGCACGTTGCGGCACTTCTTGCCGATCACGATGGTCAGTTCGGCTTCCCAGTCGAATTCCTTCGAGTGGGTGGTCGACAGCATCTTGCCGTTGTGCGGGACCAGCGTGTTGTTGAAGCGGGTGAACACGACCGGATAGGTCGGGATCGGGCTGCCGGTCTCCTCGGCGTGCTTGCGGTAGTTGAGGCCGATGCAGAGGATCTTGCCGGGGGCGGGGATCGGCGTCAGGTACTTGGCCGACTTCTCCGACACGGTGGCGCCCGGCTTGACCTTGGCGCAGGCCTTGAGCACCGCCTGCTGCAGCTTCTTGCCGCCCGCGAGGATCTCGACGACGGACTTCGGCCCGCGCGGCATCTGCTTGCTGAGATCGACGATCTTGCCGTCGCCCAGCTTGACGCCGACGGCCGGCTTGCCGCCGCTCAGGATGGTGCAAAGACGCATGTGTTTCCCCCGTGAAAAATTCGTCCGAAATATGGCCGCGCGTAAACTCCTCCCTCCCGCATCTTCGGTCAAGCGCGCGCGGTTTTTTGCTAGTCTGCGCCCATGCGATCCCTGCTTCTCGCGCTGCCCCTCCTGTTCGCCACCCTGCCCGCCTCGGCACAACTCGTCGTGCCGCTGACGACCCCCGACGGTCGCGTCGCCTGTACCCAGGGGAAGACGGGCATCGGTCGTCCCGCCGACTGGCGTGCGATCGCCGACCCGGGCGGACCGGACGGCTGGGCTTTGGTCGAGAGCGAGCCGGATGCCACCGACCAGCGCTTCCCCCTGTGCATCTCCGAGCAGGCGCAGGGACGCGACTTCGACGCGACACTGCGCTTCAAGATCATCTCGGGTTCCCGCGACCAGGTGGCCGGCTTCATGTTCCGGGCGCAGAGCGCCAGCGACTACTACGTCGTGCGGGTGAACGCCCGGGACAACTCGGTGCGCCTCTACCGAATGGACAAGGGCAAGCGCAGCCAGCTCAGCACCAAGGAAGCCCCGGTCGAACTCGGCAAATGGCATTCGCTGCGCGTCATCGCCGCCAACGACCGCATCGAGGTCGCGCTCGACGGCAAACCGCTCTTCGGCATCAGCGATCGAACGCTGGTCCAGGCCGGCGCCATCGGCGTGTGGAGCCAGGGCGACAGCGTCGCCCACTACGGGTCCCTGCTGATCGGTCCGCCACCACCGCCAGCGCGTTGACTACCGTCGCGCCGCGAGCAGCGCCTCGGCGAGTTCGACGAAACCCGCGCCCGATCGGCCCACGGTGATCCAGCGCGGCCGATGTTGCAGGCGGTCCGCGAAGTCGGCGACGTTGGCCACGCCGACGGCGTTGGTGAACCAGCCGAACATCGGTGCGTCGTTGGGCGAATCGCCCGCAAAGACGTAGTTCCCGCGTTCGGCCGCCAGGTCGATACCGAACAGTTCCTGCATCATCGCGCGGCTGGTCGTCAGTTTGTCGTAGTCGCCGAACCAGCCGTTGACGTGAATCGAACTCACCTTGGCATGGGCACCGTGGCGCTCGAAAATCTCCACGATGCGCTGGATGTCGGCAGGCGACAGCGGCGGCACGTCTTCGCGGAAATCCACGGCGAGGTCGGCCACGCGATAAGGCTGGTCGGACGCGATACCGGCACCCGGCACCTCCCGCAGGACGTCCTCCCGCACCCGCTCCAGCCTGGCCCTGCCTTCGGCGCGCTCGGAGTCGGACTGGATGAAGCGCGTGCGCAGCCGCTTCTGCCCGTGGTCGTGCCACATCCAGAAAGCGCCATTTTCGCCGACCACGGCATCGACGTGCCAGAAGCGCGCGATGTGGTCGCACCAGCCGGCCGGACGGCCGGTCACCGGCACGACCAGCAAGCCGGCCTTCTTCAGGGTTTCAAGGGCGCCATAGGCAGCGGCGGACAACGTGCCTTCGGTGGAGACGGTGTCGTCGATGTCCGTCAGTACGCCGCGCACGGCGGCCAGCGTCTCGCGGGGGCAGTTCTTCAGAGGCTCCATGCGACGAGTTCTAACATGGCAGCATCTCACGTCAGCAGGCGCACCGTTGCCAGGCCGAGGCGAACGATGTCGGCGAAACCGTTGCGCGCCGGGACGTAAAGCTGCGGCGGCGCGTCGCCCAACTGCATTGCGGGGAAGATCGTGATCTTGCTGCGGCCGTTGGACCCGGCCTCGATCTTGCGGGCCAGCGGCTAGAGGGTGCCGCCCGCCAGCATGTCGAACCGGTTGCGGATTTCCGCGACGCTCGGCGCCTGGTCGACGGCGAGTTCGGGCATTTCTCTCGCCATTTCTGCGCGGTCGAACTCGTCGAGATGGAGGTCGGCGGCGGTGTGATCGTCGGGGAGCACCTTCAGCGCGTTGTGCAGGTGAAAAATGTGCCAGTGTGCCGGCCCCGCAAGGGCGCCCGATTCGAGATGCGCCAGACGCTCCTGAAAGCGCTGGAAAACTTTCTTTCGTTCTTCCGACATCGCCCGCCCTCTTACATTTGTTGTTCCCGCACATGGTGCGCGACACGGCCAGAAACAGCAAGCCGGCGAAGACCGTTCCGCCGCCTCAGCGCTTGAAGACGGCGAATGCCAGAAGCGCGACAAAGGCAGCAGTACCCGCCGCCAGACCGGCGCCGATCGTGAGAGGAAGTCTTCGCCTCCGATGCTTCTTGGTGAGCTGGCCAAGATGCTCCCGGCGCGTCATCCCTCCCGGAAAGTCGTACTTGTCCGGCGGGTTCTCGATGTTTTGCGTGCCCCGCCACCATCCCCAGGCAGCGCCGCCCAAGGTACACACGGCCACGATGATGAGAATCTCCATGCCTCATCTTAGCAAATCCTGCCGAACGACGCCGCAGGCTTCGCGCACACGCAAGCAATCCTCAGGCAAAAATCAGCCGGGCAATTTCATTTTCGATGCAATGCGTGTCAGCAACCAAACTGAACGCTTTCGATGGCCGATCGTTGCACGAAATTCAGACGAAACATTCACCGTGTCATCTGCGCTCAACCAGCCCACGGAAGGAGAAAAATCATGCGAACACTCAGCTCTGTCGTCGTCCTCGCGGGTCTCGCCCTGACGCCGTCACGGCCATGAGTCAGGACCTCGCGTCGGCACCCAATGCGCTGGTCTCCGATCAGATAGTGTTCATGGGAATCAGCGACACGTACGTTCCCGCGTCAGCGATGGAGACCATCCGAAGCGCCGCCGACGCCGCGAACTCGGCATCGGTTCAGATCGAAGGACCCGCCGATCGTGCTAACGCCGTGAAACAGGAACTCATCCGCCAGGGCGCCCCTGCAGAAGCGATCACGGTCCGGCCCACGCCAACCAGACCGCTCGTCCAGGCCGGCGACGGGGTCGCCGACCCGACCGGGCGCCGGGTAAACATCCGCTTCCAGTAAGCCGCTCTACTGCCGCGAAACGCCCGCCGATGCATCGGCGGGCGTTTGCTTTGTCGACCAGCGAAAATGGAAAGCCCGCCCTGGGCGACCAGGACGGGCTCCTGCAGCCCCTCGGGGGAGAGGGACGGTTACTTGAACCGCCAAAGGCCGCATCGAAAGAACGTGGACACTGCCAATCGGTTGCACCGAAATGCGCCGAACGCGACGTTGAGAGATCGCTGTCTCAATCCGTTGAGACGCGCCCCTCGCGATCGACGGTCAGGAGGACTTCGGTTTTCCCGCGCAAGGCCCGCGCGCGCCAGGTTCCGTCGGGACCGGGCGCAATCGTCCCCACGAACTTATATCCGTCCGCTTCAATGGCGCCCCTGGCAAAGCCGTTCTTTTCGGCATTGACTGCGGGAGCCTGCGGGGCAGGCATACCCGCCGAGGCCGTTTCGACGACGGGCGCCGCAACGGGGAGCCTCTCACGCATGAGAAGCGGCACCGGCGCCTGTCGCGTCTCGCCAAGGACCGGTTTCGCCGAAGGAGTCTGGCCGGAGGAAGCCTGGAGGGTTTGCGCCCCGGTTGCGGCCGTGGCGGTACCGCGCTGCATGCCATCGGGCAGCGGCGCCACTACATGAGCACCTGCCACGGCCACTGCCAGGACGGTGGTAGCGAGTGCGAAGACAATACCTTGGTTCATCGGTCTAGGTTCCTGGGATCTGGCTGCCTTAACGCCGAACCCGCCCATGCGTTGCGAGTCGGCCGGCTGATCAGTATCGATGGAGTTCGATCAACCCCTTCAGGGCCCCCAATGGCGCTTCCGTCAGGCATTTCCTTCTCCCCGGCCCATTCGGTCGAACTGCCGACCCGCTTCAACGTGGTCGTCCCCTTCATCGACCGGCATGTCGGCGAAGGTCGCGGCGCAAAGGCGGCGATCCGCACGGCGCAGGAAACGGTGAGCTATTCGGAGCTGGCCGAGCAGGTGAACCGGGCGGGCAATGCGCTCCTCGCAAGCGGGCTGGCGCCCGGCGACCGGCTGCTCATGGTGGTGAAGGACTGCCCGGCCTTCTTCTATCTGTTCTGGGGGGCCATCAAGGCGGGCATCGTACCGGTACCCCCGAACACACTGCTGCGCGCGCCGGACTACGCCTACATGGTCGAGGATTCCGGCTGTGGTCTCGTCGTCTATTCCTCGGAATTCACGGTCGAGATCGTGCCGGCCCTCAAGCAGCTCGGCGCCAAGGCGCCCCAATCGATGACGGTCGACACCTTCCTTGCAGGGATGGCGAAGGCCTCTTCTGTCCTCGAACCCCGCCTCGCCGCGCCCGAGGACGACTGTTTCTGGCTCTACTCGTCCGGTTCGACCGGCCGCCCCAAGGGCGCCGTCCATGCGCAACGCGACATGGTCGTGACCAGCGAACTCTACGGCGTGCGCGTGCTGGGGATCGGCGAGAACGACATCAGCTACTCCGCCGCCAAGCTCTTCTTTGCCTATGGGCTGGGAAACGGCATGACGTTCCCGCTCTGGGTTGGCGGCACCGCCATTCTCGACGACCGGCGGCCGACGCCCGACACGACCTTCTCGAACATCGAGACCTTCAAGCCGACGATCTATTACGGCGTGCCGACCCTCTACGCCGCCCAGCTCGCGGCGCTGGAAACGCAGAAACGCGATCTCTCCTCCCTGCGCGCCTGCGTCTCGGCGGGCGAGGCGCTGCCCGGCGACATGTTCCGCCGCTGGAAGGAACAGACCGGCACGATCATTCTCGACGGCATCGGCTCGACCGAAGCGCTGCACATCTTCATCGGCAACCGGCTCGACGACTACCGGCCCGGCACCAGCGGTAAGCCGGTGCCGGGCTACGAGGCCCGCATCCTGGATGAGAACGGCGATCCCGTTGCCAAGGGCGAGAGCGGCCGGTTGTGGATCAAGGCGGAGTCGGCCGCCAGGTATTACTGGAACAAGCCCGAGAAGACGGCCGAGACGATGGTGAACGGCTGGCTGAACACCGGCGACACCTATCGCGAGGACGAGGACGGCTACTTCATCTACGAGGGTCGCAGCGACGACATGCTCAAGGTCGGCGGCATCTGGTGCTCACCCGTCGAAATCGAGAACTGCCTGATCGGGCATCCGGCCGTCCTCGAAGCCGCGGTGGTCGGCCAGACCGACGAACAGTCACTGATCAAGCCCAAGGCGATCGTCGTCCTGAAGCAGCCGGGCGACGCAGGCGCCGCCCTGACGGACGCCCTGATGGCGCACTGCAAGCGGACGCTCGCCCCCTACAAGTATCCAAGGTGGATCGAGTACGTCCCGGAACTGCCCAAGACCGCCACGGGCAAGATCCAGCGCTTCAAACTGCGCGGCTGAAGGAAAGCCGGCGGCCGGCGCGGCATCCAATATGCCGTTGTTGGGGCCTGTTTTTTCAGCTTTTATACAAACAAGGGAAACAGGGAGCGTCGGCTCATGAAGAACAAATTGTTTGGCACCGCAACAATTGCGGCGGCAATGGCATTCGGCCTGCCGGCCGTGGCCCAGAGCCCGATCAAGGTCGGCTTCGTCAGCACGTTTTCGGGGCCGCAGGCCGCCATCGGCGAGGACATGCGCCGCTCGGTCGAGTTGGCCAAGGAGCATCTCGGCGGCAAGATGGGCGGCAAGCCCTTCGAGATCATCTACGAGGACGACCAGTTCAAGCCGGACGTCGGCAAGGCGCGCTCAGAGAAGCTCGTCCAGCAGGACAAGGTGAACTTCATCTCCGGCTACATCTGGTCGAACGTGCTGCTGGCCTCGCTCAAGACCGTCGTCGACGAGGGTGACACGATCCTGATCTCGGCCAATGCCGGCCCCTCGGCGATCGCGGGCGAACTCTGCAACAAGAACTTCTTCTCGACCTCGTGGCAGAACGACCAGACGCCGATGGCGATGGGCGACTATCTCAACACCAAGGGCGTGAAGAGCCTTTACCTGGTCGGTCCGAATTATGCCGCGGGCAAGGACATGCTCGCGGGCGTCAAGCGCACCTACAAGGGCAAGATCGTCAGCGAGGACTTCACCAAGTGGCCCGACCAGCTCGACTTCTCGGCCGAGCTGACCAAGATCGCCGCCGCCAAGCCGGATGGCATCTTCATCTTCTATCCCGGCGCGCACGGCGTTCAGTTCGTGAAGCAGTGGGCGCAGTCGGGCCTCAACAAGACCGTGCCGCTCTACCAGGTGTTCTCGATCGACGCGATCACGCTGCCGCAGCAGGGCGATCTGGCGCTCGGCACGCTGGGCGCGCAGGAGTGGGTCAACGACCTGCCGGGCGAGGCCAACAAGAAGTACGTCGAGGACTTCAAGAAGAAGCACGGCGTCTACCCGTCCTATTACGGCGCGCAGAGCTACGACGCGATCATGCTGATGGCCTCGGCCGCCGACGCGCTGAAGGGCGACCTGTCGAACAAGGACAAGGTCCGCGCCGAGATGAAGAAGGCCAACTTCAAGTCGGTCCGCGGCGACTTCAAGTTCGGCAACAACAACTTCCCGATCCAGAACTTCTACATCCAGGAAGCCGTCAAGGATCCGCAAGGCATGATGACGGTGAAGACCATCGCCACCGCCGTGAAGAACGCGGTCGATCCCTTCGCCGAAAAGTGCCCGATGAAGTGAGATCGTTTTCCTCCCCATTCAGATGGGGAGGTGTCGCCGTCTCACGGCGACGGAGGGGTCAAGTCTTCTGACCCCTCCGTCAGCGAAGACGCTGACACCTCCCCAGATGACTGGGGAGGAAAGGAATTCGGGAGCGCGGCGACGCGCTCCCGTTTTGTTTGAGGAACAGATGGAATATCTGCTGCTACAGGTGCTGAACGGCGTGCAGCTCGGCCTGCTGATGTTCCTGCTCGCCGCCGGGCTGACGCTGACCCTGGGCATCATGGACCTGGTCAATCTGGCGCACGGCTCGCTCTACATGATCGGCGCCTACATCGCCTGGACCCTGATCGGCGTCACGGACTCGTTCGTGCTGGGCGCGCTGCTGGCGCTGCCCGCGACCTTCCTGGTGGGCGTCGCCGTCGAGATCATCGTGATCCGGCGGCTCTATGCGCGCGATCATCTCACCCAGGTGCTGGCGACCTTCGGCTTGATCCTGTTTTTCAACGAGCTGGTGCGCGCGCTCTGGGGGGCCGGCGGCAAGAGCATCGCGGTGCCGACCTTCCTGAACCGCACCATCGAGATACTGCCGGGCGTTCCCTACCCCGCCTACCGCTTCGCCATCATCGTGGTCGGCGCCGCGGTCGCGATCCTGCTGGCCTGGCTGGTGGCACGCACGCGGCTCGGCATGCTGATCCGCGCCGGCGCCTCCAACCGCCGCATGATCGGCGCCCTGGGCGTCAACATCGAGCTGCTGTTCAGCCTCGTGTTCGGCCTGGGTGCCGTATTCGCGGGGCTGGCCGGCCTGATGGCGGCGCCCATCGCCTCGGTGCGGATCGGCATGGGCGACGACATCCTGATCCTCGCGCTGGTGATCATCGTCATCGGCGGCATCGGCTCCATCAAGGGCGCCTTCATCGCCGCGATGGTGGTCGGCCAGATCGACATCGTGGGTCGCGCCTTCCTGCCGGACATGCTGAAGACCTTCATGAGTTCCAGCGCTGCCTCGAGCGCCGCGCCGGCCATCTCGCAGGTGCTGGTCTATGTGCTGATGGCCGCCGTGCTGGTGTGGCGGCCGACCGGCCTGTTCGGCCAGCGCACATGATCGCGGCCCTTCGCACGCCGCGTGGCCTTGCAACGGCGCTGATCCTGCTGGTGATGGCGGCCCTGCCGCTACTCACCCAGGCCTTCGACCAGCGCTATCTCCTCTCGATCGGCACGCGTATCGTCATCTGGTCGATCGCCGCCGTCAGCCTCAACATGATCCTGGGCTATGGCGGGCTGGTGAGTTTCGGCCACGCGATGTTCTTCGGCATCGGCGGCTATGCGGTCGGTATCCTGTCGGCGCACGGTGTCTCCAGCGGCTGGATCCAGTGGCCGGTCGCGATCTTGGCCGCGACGGTGTGGGCTGTCCTGATCGGCGCGCTGTCGCTCAGGACACGCGGCCTCTACTTCATCATGATCACGCTCGCCTTCGCCCAACTCGTCTACTACGTGGGCAGCGGCCTCGAAGCCTATGGCGGCGACGACGGGCTCAACATCAGCCGCAGCCGCTTCCCCGGCCTGATCGACCTGCGCGACAAGGCGAATTTCTACTGGGTCTGCTTTGCGCTACTCTGCGGCAGCCTGTGGTTCTGCAGCCGCTACGCCAACTCCCGGTTCGGCCTGGTGATCCGCGGCGCCAAATCAAACGAACTGCGCATGATGGCGCTGGGCTTTCCGGTGTTCCGCTACCGGCTGGCCGCTTTCACCATCTCCGGCGCGTTCGGCGGGCTTTCGGGCATCCTGCTCGCCAACGAAGGCGCCTACATTTCACCCGCCATGATGTCGTGGATGAAGTCGGGCGATCTCATCGTCATCATCGTGCTGGGCGGCATGGGTACGCTGTTCGGCCCGCTCTACGGCACCATCGCCTTCTTTGTACTGGAGGAAGCGTTGCCGCCGATCCTCAACCTCGCCCACAAGGGCTGGGGCGAGTACTGGATGATCGTGTTCGGCCCGCTGCTGGTCCTGATCGCGCTCTACGCGCGCGGCGGCATCGATTCGCTGCTGGGGCGCCGCCATGACTGAACCAGCCATGACGGGGCCGCTGCTGCGCACCGAACTCCTGGTGAAACGCTACGGCGGGCTGCTCGCCACCGACAATGTCTCGATCGACGTCCGGCCGGGCGAGATCCATGCGCTGATCGGGCCGAACGGCGCGGGCAAGACCACGCTGGTCCACCAGCTCACCGGTGTCGTCGCGCCGGATTCGGGCACCATCCACTTCGCCGGCCAGGACATCACCCGGCTGCCCACCCATGCGCGCGTGCGGCTGGGCCTCGGCCGCTCCTTCCAGATCACCTCGGTACTGCGCGAGTTCACGGCGCTGGAGAACGTGGCGCTGGCCGTGCAGGGCCATGCCGGCCATTCCTTCCGCTTCCTCGCCGACGCTCGCCGGGACGAGACCTTGCGTGCGCCCGCGCGTCACCTGCTCGACGGGGTCGGGCTCGGCGGCCGCTCCGGCATCCTCGCCGCGTCGCTCAGCCACGGCGAGCAGCGCCAGCTCGAGATCGCCATGGCGCTGGCCGGCGAGCCCACCCTGTTGCTGCTCGACGAGCCGATGGCCGGCATGGGCGTCGAAGAGAGCCAGCGTCTGATCGGTTTCCTGCGGGCGCTGAAGCAGAAGCACGCCATGCTGCTGATCGAGCACGACATGGACGCGGTGTTCCAGCTCGCCGACCGCATCACCGTGCTGGTCTACGGCCGTGCCATCGCCAGCGGCACGCCCGACCAGATCCGCGCCAATGCCGAGGTGCGGCAGGCCTATCTCGGCGAGGAGTCGCCCTGATGCTGAGGGTCCGCGACCTCGACGCCTTCTATGGGCCGAGCCAGGCGCTATTCGGCATGGAACTGGCGATCGAGGCCGGCCAGGTCGTGACCCTGATGGGCCGTAACGGCATGGGCAAGACCACGACCGTGCATACGATCATGGGCCTGCTGCCGGCCCGGCGCGGCACGGTCGAGTTCGAAGGCAACAGGGTCGAAGGACTGCCCGCCTTCCGCATCGCGCGGCTGGGCATCGGTCTCGTACCGGAAGGCCGCCAGATATTCCCCAATCTCTCGGTGCGCGAGAATCTCGTGGCCGCCAGCGCCAACCGTACCGGCCGTCCCAGTCCCTGGACCATCGCGCGCGTCTTCGAGTTCTTCCCGCGCTTGGCCGAGCGCCAGCGCAACATGGGCAACCAGCTCTCCGGCGGCGAGCAGCAGATGCTGGCGATCGGCCGCGCGCTGATGACCAATCCCAAGCTGCTGATCCTCGACGAGGCGACGGAGGGGCTGGCGCCGTTGATCCGGCAGGAAATCTGGTCCTGTCTCGGCCGGCTCAAGGCCGAGGGCCAGGCGATCCTCGTCATCGACAAGAACGTGTCGGCGCTCATTCCCCTCGCCGACCGCCACCATATCGTCGAGAAAGGCCGCGTCGTCTGGGCCGGCTCGTCCCAGGCCCTGGCCGGGGACAAGGACCTGCAGCACAGGTATCTTGGCGTCTGATCCTGCGGAGTTGCCGATGCGTCTGCTTGCCGTTGCCTCCTTGCTTGCCTCTGCCTTTGCGCTGCCGGCTTTCGCCCAGGGCCAGGTGAACGTCTACAATTGGTCGGACTATATCGCCGAGGACCAGATCAAGGACTTCGCCAGGGATACCGGCATCAAGGTCAACTACACGACCTATGACAGCAACGAGATCCTCGACGCCAAGCTGCGCACCGGCAAGTCGGGCTATGACATTGTCGTGCCGACCGCCTCGCCGTTCTTCGTGCGGCAACTCCAGGCCAACATCTTCCTGCCCCTCGACAAGTCGAAGCTGAAGAACTGGAAGAACCTCGACCCCGAGATCATGACGGCACTGGCCGCCTACGATCCCGGCAACGCCCATGCCGTACCCTGGATGTGGGGCACGATCGGCATCGGCTACAACGTGGCGGAGATCAGGAAGCGCATGCCAGATGCGCCGGTCGATTCGCTGCGCATGATCTTCGATCCGGCGGTCGTCTCGAAGTTTCAGGATTGCGGCGTGATGCTGCTCGACAGCGCCACCGACATGCTGCCGGCCGCGCTCAAGTATCTCGGCCTCGATCCCGATTCGAAGAAGCCCGAGGATCTCGCCAAGGCCGCCGACGTGGTGAAGGCCGTGCGGCCGTATGTCCGCAAGTTCCATTCCTCGGAGTACATCAACGCGCTGGCCGGCGGGAACATCTGCCTCGCCTTCGGTTTCTCCGGCGACGTCTTCCAGGCGCGCGATCGTGGCGCCAAGGCGGCCAATAAGGTCGACATCGAATACGCGATCCCCAGGGAAGGCGCGATGCTGTGGATCGACGTTGTCGCCATTCCCAAGGATGCGCCCAACCAGGCCAACGCCTATCGCTTCATGGACTTCATGCTGGAAGCCAAGGTCGCCGCCGCGTCGAGCGAGCTCACCGGCTACGCGAACGGCAACAAGGCGGCCTTCGCGCTGCTGCCCAAGGACATCTCGGAGAATCCGCTGATCTATCCGCCGCAGGCCGTGCGGGCCCGTTTCTACACCATCACCGCCGGAACGGCCGAGCAGACGCGCGAACGTACGCGGCTGTGGACCTCGGTGAAGACGGGTCGCTGAATTGAATTCAGGACCGATCGTCCGCATCGAGGGGCTGACCAGGCGCTTCGGGCCGATCGTCGCCGTCGATCGCGTCGACCTGGAGATCGCGCGCGGCGAGCTGTTCGCGCTGCTGGGCGGCTCGGGCTGCGGCAAGACCACCTTGCTTCGCATGCTGGCGGGCTTCGAGACGCCCGACGAAGGCCGGCTGTTCATCGACGGACAGGACATGACCGATGTACCGCCCTACCGGCGGCCGGTGAACATGATGTTCCAGTCCTACGCCCTGTTCCCGCACATGGATGTAGCAACGAACGTGGGCTACGGGCTGCGTCGCGACGGGGTGAAGGCGCCCGAGATCGCCACGCGCGTCGCGGAGATCCTGAAGCTGGTGCATCTCGACGACCACGCGAAGCGAAAGCCGTCGCAGCTCTCCGGCGGCCAGCGCCAGCGGGTGGCGCTCGCACGGGCGCTGGTGAAGCGGCCGAAGCTCCTGCTGCTCGACGAACCGCTGGCCGCGCTCGACCGCAAGCTGCGCGAGGCCACGCGGTTCGAGATGGTGCGCTTGCAGGAACAACTCGGCCTCACCTTCGTGATGGTGACGCACGACCAGGAAGAGGCGATGTCGATGGCAACGCGGCTCGCCGTCATGAATGCCGGCCGCATCGTCCAGATCGGCACGCCGCACGAAGTCTACGAGCACCCGGCCTCGCGCTTCGTGGCCGACTTCATCGGCATCGCCAACATCCTGGCTCTGCCGGGCGGCGGCTGGATGGCGCTTCGGCCGGAGAAGATCGCGCTCGCGGCCGCGCGGCCGGACCTGCCGCAGGCGGTGGCCGGGAGAATCGTCGACGTGGCCTACGAGGGCGACCGTTCGCTCTATCACGTCGCCACCGAAGCCCACGGCACGATGATCGTCTCGACCACCAACGGCAGCCGCACCACCGGCGAAACCTTCGTCCGTGGCCAACAAGTGTGGCTGGGCTGGGCCGACGAGGCTGGCCAGAGGCTGGAGGCTTAGACGATGCGGTTCGTCATCGGGCTGCCCTTCCTGTGGCTCGGCCTCTTCTTCCTGCTGCCTTGCCTTCTGGTGCTGGCGATCGCGCTCGGCATCAACGCGCCCGACTCGGTGCCGCCGGTCGAGTTGGGCCTGAATTTCAAGAGTTTCGCGCTCCTCTTCTCCGACGATCTGTATCTCGCGGCCTGGCTCTCCTCGATCAGGATCGCAGCAACCTCGACCCTGGTCGCGCTGCTGCTCGGCTATCCCATGGCCTACGCCATCGCCCGAGCCGCGCCGCAACGGCGGCCCTTGCTGCTGATGCTGGTCGTGCTGCCCTTCTGGACCTCGTTCCTGATCCGCATCTATGCCTGGATGGGTCTGCTGGCCGACAACGGGCTGATCGAGCAGTTCCTGCGCTGGACCGGCCTCGCCGCCAATCCCGGCACGATCCTCGGCACCGAATGGGCGGTGCATCTGGGCATCGTCTACGCCTACCTGCCGTTCATGGTCCTGCCGCTCTACGCGACGCTGGAAAAACTCGACGACAGCCTGCTCGAAGCCGCGGCCGATCTCGGCGCAAAGCCCTTCGCGGCTTTCCTCACCGTCACCCTGCCGCTGTCGCTGCCCGGCATCGTCGCCGGCTGCCTCCTCGTATTCATCCCGGCCGTCGGCGAGTTCGTGATCCCCGATTTGCTGGGCGGCACCGAGACGCTGATGATCGGCAAGGTCCTATGGGACGAGTTCTTCACCAACGGCGACTGGCCGCTCGCTTCCGCCGTCGCCGTCTGCCTGCTGGTACTGCTGGTCGGGCCGATCGCCCTCTTCCAGCGCAACCAGGCGCGCAGCCTGGAGCGGCGCACGTGACGAGCGTCGCGTGATCGGGCGCGCCCGCTTCGCCTTCGGCATGCTGGCTTTCGGCTATGCCTTCCTCTACCTGCCGATCGCGCTGGTGATCGTCTATTCGTTCAACGAGTCGCGTCTCGTCACCGTCTGGTCGGGCTTCTCCCTGAAATGGTGGCAGGCGCTATTCGCCAACGAGGCGATGCTCGACGCCGCCTGGCTGTCGCTGCGCATCGCGCTGGTGAGCGCGACCGGTGCCGCGTTGCTGGGGCTTGCCGCCGGCTATGCGCTTGTGCGCGCACCGCGCTTCCCCGGCCGCACGCTGTTCGGCAGTCTCGTGGTGGCGCCCATGGTGATGCCCGAAGTGGTGATGGGCATCTCGATGCTGCTGCTGTTCGTGGGCTCGGAGAGACTCTTCGGCGGACCGGACCGCGGCTTCCTCACCATCGCCATCGCCCACACGACGTTCTCGATCGCCTTCGTGGCCATCGTCGTGCAGGCCCGCCTCGCCGATTTCGACCGCGCGCTGGAAGAAGCGGCGATGGACCTCGGCGCCACGCCCTGGGTGACCTTCCGCACCATCACCCTTCCGTTGATCGCCCCGGCCATCGGCTCGGGCTGGCTGCTGGCCTTCACCTTGTCGCTGGACGACCTGATCCTGACCCAGTTCGTCGCCGGGGCGCAGTCGCAAACGCTGCCGATGCGCGTCTATTCCAGCGTCCGCCTCGGCGTCGACCCCCAGATCAACGTGCTCGCGACAATCGTCGTGACGGTCGCGGCCTGTGCACTGATCCTGTCCGGCTGGCTGACGCGGCGGAAAGTTTGAGCTAAGAATCCCCGGTCAGGGAGGAAAAAATGCTGCGCTCCGGAACGTCCAAGGCATCGCGTCGTAATGTACTGAAAGGGGTCGGTATGGCCACTGTCGGTGCGTCTCTGGGGGCCTCGCTGCCGCCCGTCGGTTCCGCTCTGGCACAGGGCGCGCCGGCAGCCGCCAAGGGGCCGAAGCTGCTCGAGATGGAGGGCAAGGCCAAGCTCGCGGTGCTCGGCGACAAGCCGCTCGTCGCCGAGACGCAGGCCGAGCTGCTCGACGACAACGTCACCCCGACCAACAAGCTCTTCATCCGCAACAACGGACAGGTTCCGGACGTCACGGGCGATCCCAAGGCGTGGAAGGTCAAGATCGACGGCGAGGTCAACACGCCGCTCGAGATCACCGTCGGCGACCTCATGAGCAAGTTCCCCGCCGTCACCTATCAGCTCATGCTGGAATGCGGCGGCAACGGCCGCTCCTTCTTCTCGCCCGATGCCCGCGGCAACCAGTGGACCAATGGCGGCGCGGGCTGCCCGATGTGGACCGGCGTGCGCCTCGCCGACGTGCTGAAGTCGGCTGGCCTGAAATCCTCGGCGGTCTATATCGGCAGCTACGGCGCCGATCCGACGCTGGCCGGCGACACCGACAAGCCCAGCATCTCGCGCGGCGTGCCGATCGCCAAGGCGATGGAGGAGCACTCGCTGATCGCCTTCAAGCTCAACGGCCAGGACATGCCGCTGATCCATGGCGCGCCGGTCCGCCTCGTCATCCCGGGCTGGCCCGCTTCGGTTTCGACCAAGTGGCTCAACCGGATCTGGGTGCGCGACAAGGAGCATGACGGTCCCGGCATGGGCGGCTTCTCCTACCGCGTGCCGAAGACGCCGATCGTGCCCGGCAGCAAGGGCAACGAGAAGGACATGGCGATCCTGGAATCGATGCCGGTCCGCTCGGTCATCACCTTCCCGGCCGACGGCTCGAAGCTTACCTCGCGCAAGCTCGACCTGCGTGGCCATGCCTGGGCCGGCGACTTCGACATCAAGACCGTCGACATCTCGACCGACTACGGCGTCACCTGGAAGCCGGCCAAGGTCGATGCGCCGGCCAACAAGTATGCCTGGCAGAACTTCAGCGCGTCGATCGAGCTGCCGACGACGGGCTATTACGAAGTGTGGGCCAAGGCGACCGACAGCAAGGGCGTGACCCAGCCCTTCCAGGCCGCCAACTGGAATCCGCAGGGCTACGGCGCCAACCCGATCAACCGCATCCGGGTGCTCGTCGAATCTTGAGCCAGATCAACATCATCCACGCCGCCGTCATCGGCCTGACGGCGACGTTCCTGTTGCTCGCCTTCGACCGCGCCGGCGAACTGCGCAAGGACCAGTACGTCTATGTGCCGCCGGCGCCCAAGGTCGCGGCGGCGGCCGTCGATCCCGACAAGGGCAAGCCGCCACCGCACAACGACAAGGTCGAGGACCTGCCCGAGGGCAAGAACCGCGAGCTGACGTTCTACACGTGCACGGCCTGTCACGGCGTGGCGCTGATCAAGGCGCAGGGCCTGACGCGCGAACTGTGGGACTCGACACTCGACCTGATGGTCGAGAAGCACCGCATGCCGCCGATCAAGGCCGAGGAACGGGTCGAGATTCTCGACTATCTCGCCGAGCAGTTCCCGCCCCGCCGCAAGGGCCGCGGAGCGGATAATCCTTTCCTGAAATAGTCAGCGCACGGCTCTGGCCCACTTCTCCGACCAGACGTGCAGCGGCAGGAACAGCTTCAGCAGTTCGTTTCCAAGATCCGTGAGGCGGTAGCCAACCGCCTCGTCGAGTTCGACCAGCTTCGCCTCGCGTAGTTCCGCGAGGCGCGTGTTTACGATGGTAGGGCTGGCGCCGATCAGGTCCTGCAGTTCGCGGAAGCGACGCGGATCCTCACGCAGCTCCCATACGATACGCAGGGTCCAGCGCCGGCCCAGCAGGTCGAGCAGCGCCATGATGGGGCGGCCGGAGGTCGAGCCGCGCACGCGCTTCACCATCTATTTCACTCCATTACTACATTTTCTGTAGCGAGCCCGAATTGCCATTGCTACTGAATATGTAGCACCACCATCGGAGACCAGCCATGCCCCGCATTGCCCCCGCCGAGGCTCCCTATCCGCCACAGATTGCCGCTGCGCTCGAACGCATCATGCCCGCGGGCGTGGCGCCGCTGGTCCTGTTCCGGACGATGGCGCGCAACCCGCGCGTCTTCGAGAGGATGTTTGCCGGCGGCCTGCTCGACAGGGGCGTGCTCTCGCAGCGCCAGCGTGAAGTCGTGATCGACCGCACGACGGCGAAGCTCGGCGCCGAATACGAATGGGGCGTCCACATCGCCTTCTTCGCGGAAAAAGTCGGCTTCGACGCGGACATGATCGCGGCGACCGTCCACGGTCCGGCCGATGCGCCCTGCTGGTCGGCCGACGAGCAGGCGCTACTGGCGGCGGTCGACGATATGGTCGAGCAACACACGATCGGCGACGCGACGTGGGCGAGGCTCGCCGCGCATTTCGACGAGACGCAGATCCTCGAAGTGATCGCGCTCGCGGGCTACTACCACACGATCAGCTTCCTCTGCCGCGCGCTCGACCTGCCCCTGGAGTCCTATGGCGTGCGTTTCCCTGCCGCGCCTCGCCACGCCTAGATCCCGGGTTTCCTTTTCCGCCATTCCGTGATCGGATTGCCGGAACATGCCCGAGATCGACTTCCGGAACGTCCGCGCCACTTATCAGAGCTGGGGGGAAGGCCCACCCTTGCTCCTGCTTCATTCCGGAGGCGGCTCGGGGGCGCAGTGGAGCCGGATCGCCAAGACACTGGCCCCGGAACGCCTGTCGATCGCGCCCGACCTGCTGGGTTTCGGCGCGACCGGATCGTGGCCCGAAGCGGGCGCCCTGACGCACGACCTGCAGGCCGATCTGGTGGCACAGGTCATCGCGGTCAACACGGACCGGCCCGTCGATGTCGTTGGCCATTCCTATGGCGGCGCGACGGCAGTGCGGCTGGCGATGAACCATCGCGACAGGGTCCGCTCGCTCGTGCTGATCGAGCCGATCCTGGCCAACCTGCTGCGCGAAGCGGACGACGTCCTCTTTCCCGAGAGCATTGCCGTCGCGAAGGAGTTCATCGCGAACGTCGAGCAGGGAAAGCCTGCACTGGGTTGGGAAATATTCCTCGACAGCCGCAACGGGCCCGGCACATGGGCGCGCATCTCCGATGAGCAGCGCGGTCAGTTCGTGGCGCGGGCGGACTCGGCACGGGACGCTTTCCTGTCGAACCTGGCGAACGTCACGAGTTTCGCGGACTGCCGCTCTCTCGATGTTCCCATGACGATCGTCTGCGGCGCAAAGACTTCCGCGCCCGACCGGCGCACGACCGAGCTGCTGAAGGACTGCGTCGTCGGCGCGACCTATGTCGTGATCGCGGGCGCCGGCCACATGTCGCCGCTCACCCATTCCGCCGATGTCACGTCGATCGTCCGCGAGCATCTCCAGCGGGTCGATGCCGTCTGATTATCTCTTCATGAGACGGTCGATCGTCAGGATCAGCAGGCCGAAGACGAGGCCCCAGAAGGCCGAGCCGACACCCATCAGGGTGACGCCCGAGACGGTGACGGCCAGCGTCCCCGCCGCCGCGAGACGGTCCTGGTCGCCCGCCAGGGCGATGCCCAGGGCGCCCGCCATCGAACCGAGCAGCGCCGTGCCCGCTACGGTGGCCAGCAGCGCCGGCGGCAGGGCGCCGAACAGGCCGACCAGCGAGGCACCGAACAACGCGATCAGTCCCCAGAACAGGGCGTAGAACGGCCCTGCCTTCCAGCGCTGCGCCGGATCGGGATGGGCGTCGGGTCCGGTACACAGCGCCGCCGAGATCGCGGCGAGGTTCGAAGTGTGGGCGCCGAGGAACGCCGTGCCCAGCGACGCCGCGCCCGTCACCGCGAGGATGGGCTGCGTCGGCGGTTGGTAGCCCGAGCCGCGCAGCACCGCGAACCCCGGCAGGTTCTGCGACGCCATCGTCACGAGATAGAGCGGCACGCCGAGGCCGATCAGCGTCGCCACATCCCAGGCAGGCGCGGTGAGCACCAGGGTCGAGATCCCGAGCGACGGCAGCGGCTTCACGAGGCCCAGCGACCAGGCCAGCAGCGCTCCCGCCACCAGCACGATCAGCGACGCGAGCGCGGGGAAGAAAACGCGTGCCACCAGGAACAGCGCGACGAGCGGCAGGACCAGCAGCGGCGCCGACGGCACATGCTCGACCATCGCCATCACGAGACGCAGCAGGATGCCGGCCAGCATGGCCGCCGCGATACTGCCGGGAATTTTCCCGATCAGCCGGCCGAGCGGCTTCACCGCCGCCGTGAGCAGGATCAGCAGCGCCGCAAGCACGAAGGCGCCGACGGCGGCGGCAAAACTCGGCACGCCGGAAGTCGAGGCGATGAGCGCCGCGCCCGGCGTCGACCAGGCGGTGATGATCGGCATGCGATAGCGGACGCTGAGCAGCAGCGCACTCGCCGCCGTCGCGAGGCCGAGCCCCGACACCCACGAGCTTGCCTGGTCGGGCGTGGCCCCCACCGCCTGCGCCGCTGCCAGCACGACGGGCAAGGTGCCGCCCACGCCGGCAATCGTCGCGACCAGCGCGGCGGCCGCGACCGAGATGAGGCCGCCGGCCTTCAAGAGCGCACGCCTGCTGAGACCAGCCTGGTTGTCATCCCGAGCGAAGCGAGGGACCCTTCGCGGTAGCGATCAAGTGTCCCACGCCTGCGGCCCGGGATGACAAACTTCGTCAACCGCCCGCCGTGCGCCTGCTCATGCATTCGCGCGCTCGACCATTGCCTGCAGCAGGATCTGCGCGCCCGCACCGACGTCGCCCTTGCTCGCGTCCTCGATCTCGTTGTGGCTGACGCCGTCCTTGCAGGGCACGAAGACCATCGCCGTCGGCGCGACGCGGTTGACGTAGCAGGCGTCGTGGCCGGCGCCGCTCACGATGTCCATGTGCGGATAGCCCGCCTGCTCGGCGCCGCGGCGCACCGCGTCGACCAGCTCCTTCGCGAAGGGCGAAGGCGGAAAATACCAGATCTGCTCGATCTTCACCTCGAGCCCATGGCGCCTGGCGATGTCGGCCGCGGCGGCGCGCATCTCGGCGTCCATCTTCGTCAACTCGGCATCGTCGGGATGACGGAAGTCGACCGTCATGAAGACGCGGCCCGGGATGGTGTTGCGTGCCTGCGGCAGGCTGTCGATCACGCCGACGGTCGAGCGCCCGTTCGGCCGGTTGCCGATGGTGCGCGCCGCCACGATCAGCTCGGCGGCGCCGACCAGCGCATCGCGGCGGCCTTCCATCGGCGTCGTGCCGGCATGGCTCTCCATGCCCGTCCAGTTGATCTCGTACCAGCGCTGGCCCTGCGCGCCCGTGACCACGCCGATCGTCTTCTTCTCGCGCTCGAGGATCGGCCCCTGCTCGATATGCGCCTCGAAGAAGGCGCCGATCGGCCGGCCGCCCACCGGCTCCTTGCCGTCATAGCCGATCTGCTTCAGCGCCTCGCCGAAGGTGACGCCGTCGCGGTCCTTGATCGAGAGCGCATGTTCCAGCGTGAAGGCGCCGCCGAACACGCCTGACGCTACCATCGCCGGCGCGAAGCGGCAGCCTTCCTCGTTGGTCCACACGGCAACTTCGATGGGAGCCTCGGTGACGTAGTTGGAATCGTGCAGCACGCGCAGCACCTCCAGCCCCGCCATCACGCCATAGGCGCCGTCGAACTTGCCGCCGGTCGGCTGGGTGTCGAGATGGGAGCCGGTCATCACCGGCGGCTTGGCCGGATCACGGCCCTCGCGGCGGGCGAAGACGTTGCCGAGTTGGTCGACCTTGATGGTGCAGCCCGCATCCTTCGCCCAGCGCACGAACAGGTCGCGCCCCTGCCGGTCGAGATCGGTCAGCGCGATGCGGCAGACGCCACCTTTCTCCGTGCCGCCAATCTGGCCCAGCTCCATCAGGCTCGACCAGAGCCGGTCGTGATCTACGCGGAGATTGGGGCGGTCGCTGGCGGTCATTGGCTACGGACTCCGGATCGGGACAAGCCGCGACCATAGCAAATGCCAGCCAGCGAAACGAAGCGCTTGAGCGTGCCTGCGTCGTCTTGCATGGGTTGGGTCCAGGAGGAATTTCATCACATGCTTCCGCTGTCCGACACGCTCGTTCTCGACCTCACGCAGGTCATCGCCGGTCCCACCGCCGGCCAGATCCTGGGCGACATGGGCGCCGACGTGATCAAGGTCGAGCCGCTGAACGGCGAGCATTTCCGGCCGCATTTCGGCGGCGCCTGGGTGCCGTCGATGAACCGCAACAAGCGCGGCCTGGCGATCGACCTGCGCAGCGAGGGCGGCAAGGACGTGCTGATGCGCCTCGTCAAGAAGGCCGACGTCTTCATGGAAGCCTTCACACCGGGCGTGATCGACAAATTGGGCTTCGGCTGGGACACGGTGTCCAAGGTCAATCCGCAGGCCATCTACGCGTCGATCTCCGGCTACGGCCAGACCGGCCCCTACTCGCCGCGCGCCGGCTACGATCCCTGCATCCAGGCCGAGATCGGCCTGATGGACGCGACCGGCCCCTACCAGGGCGAGATGTGCCGTGTCGGCACGGCGCCGATCGACTATTCGACCGGCCTCGCCTGCGCCGGCGGCATCGCCTTCGCGCTGCTGCACCGGATCAAGACCGGCAAGGGCCAGCGTCTCGACCTCTCGCTGTTCGACGTCGGCATGCACATGATGAGCCACTGGATCACCAACCACGGGCTGACCGGCGAGAACCCGGAGCGCATGGGGACGTCGAACACGATCCTCTGCCCGCTGCGCGTTTTCCCGACGAAGACACAGCCGGTGTTCGTGGCCGGCACCAACGACGCCTTCTGGCGCCTGCTCTGCACGGGGCTGGGCAAGCAGGACTGGCTGGCCGACGAACGCTTCGCGACCAACGCCGGCCGAGTCGCCCATCGCGGCATCCTCGAAACGATGATCGAGGAGTATTTCCTGCAATACACCGCCGACGAGCTGCTCGAGCGTTTGATCCCCGCCGGCATGCCCTGCTCTGCCGCCTACAAGGTGAGCGACGTGATGGCGAGCGATCACGCCAGGGCGCGCGGCTCGGTGCTGGAGATCGACTATCCGGGCATCGGGCCGGTGAAGTCGGCCGCCAACCCGATCAAGCTCTCCGCCGCGCCGGTGGAGACGCGGCAGAAGTCGCCCGGAATCGGCGAGCACACGGTCGAGATCATGCGCGAGGTGGGCTATAGCGATGACGAGATCGCCGCTCTGAAGACGGCGAAGGCCATCGCCACGACCTGAGGTCCCGCCTTGAAGATCGTCTATTCCGAGAAGCACGCCCAGCACGATCCGCAGCACTTCGTGGTGCGGGGCACTAAGCAGCGCAGCGCGGAGCAGCCCGAGCGCGCCACCCGCCTGCTGACGGCCGCCATGGAAGCGGGACACACGATCCTGCCTCCCGGCTCATACGGTCCGGCGCCGGCGGCAACCGTGCATACGCCGGACTATCTCGACTTCCTGCAGATCGCCGCCCGCGAATGGGCGAAGCTGCCGGGTGCGGGTCCGGAAGTGGTGCCCAACGTCCATCCGGCACGCGCCCATGCCTCCTACCCGAAAGCGCTCGCGGGCCGCGCCGGCTGGCATCAGGTCGACACAGGCTGCCCGATCGGGCCGCATACTTGGGAAGCGGCCCTCGCCGGTACCGAGGTCGCCGCGACCGTCGCCGACATGGTGCTGGCGGGCGAGAAGCACGCCTATGCGCTTTGCCGGCCGCCGGGGCACCATGCCTATGCCGACATGGCGGGCGGCTTCTGCTTCCTGAACAACACGGCGGTCGCGGCGCAACGCCTGCGCAGCCGGCACGAGCGCGTGGCGATCCTCGATGTCGACGTGCATCACGGCAACGGCACGCAGGGCATCTTCTACGAGCGCGACGACGTTCTCACCGTCTCGATCCACGCCGATCCCGACTATTACTATCCCTTCTTCTGGGGCCATGCGCACGAGCGCGGCACGGGCAAGGGAGAAGGCTTCAATCTCAACCTGCCCCTGCCGCTCGGTTCACCGGACGCGCCATGGCTCGAGGCCGGCGACAAGGCGCTGACGCGCATCAAGGAGTTCCAACCCACGGCACTGGTCGTGGCCCTGGGCCTCGACGCCAGCGAGAGCGATCCGCTACAGGGCCTGAAGGTCACGGGCGCAGGCTTCCACGCCATGGCGGAGAAGATCGCGCGCATGGGCCTGCCGACGGTGCTGGTCCAGGAAGGCGGCTATCTCGGCGACGATCTCGGCCGCAACCTCGTGCAATTCCTGGCAGGCTTCGAGAAGGGACGCGAACTCTAGTTAAGAGGCCCGCGAATCGCAGCGGGCAAGCCATAGAACGGATCGGCCTGTTCAGTCCCCGCCATTCCCGCCGACGACGTAGACGGTGAGCTTCTCGGGCAGCGTGTCGTGCGCCACCTCGATGGTGCGACGGTCGGGCCAAATGAAGACGGCGTCCTGGTCCTGCATCAGCTCTTCGAAACGTGCGACCTGGCCGCGTCCCCAATAGTGCATCGGCAGCACGATGCGCGGCTGGATCTGGCGGACGACCTCGACCATCACCGGCAGGCCGACCGTGTAGGCACCGTCGATCGGCACCATCAGCACGTCGATGCGGCCGAGTTCGTCGAGATGATCCTTGGTGAGCCGGTGATGCAGGTGGCCGAGATGGGCGATGCAGAGATCGCCGATGGTGAAGGTGAAGATCGAGTTGCCGTTGATGCGCGCCGAGCCGCCGCCCCAGTCGCGGGCATTGGTCGGCAGGTTCGCCACCTTGAGATCCTTGAGCGCAACGTCGTGACGCGCCTCGGTCTCGCCGTTCTCGCTCGGCCAGCCACGCAACACGTAGGTGATCCCCTCCTCGGGCGTGTCGGTGTAGTGCGTCGAATGCGCGTTGTTCATCGTCACGATGTCGGGCTTGCGGCCGAAACCGTTCAGCCCGTTGTAGTCGGTGATGGCACGCACGCCCTGCGGCGTATCGATCTCGAAGCTGGAATGACCGAGGAACGTGATGATCGCGCGGCTCGCTGCGTCCGCCGCCATCTGCGCCCCGTCGAGCGAGGCCATCTGCACGCCGCGTCCCTGCAGGGTGGGGCCGAGCTCGACCAGGTTCTTGGAGCAGCGCGCCAGGGCCGGTCCCGCCATCAGGGCGAATGCGGTGGCACACAGGGCGACGAGGGACAGGCGCAGGGTCATGGAGCCTCCGAGGCAGGCGTGCAGCTTCCCCCCAGATGCACTCGATATGCCAGCACTGACTCCCGTTGACTCCCGGTTTTGAGGCAATTAGAACAAAAGAAGAACATTTAATTCCATCAGCCTGCGAGGGGGCGATGCCGGTCATTTCCCCGAGTGCCCTTTCTTCCCCTGTTTCCAGGGCCGTTGCGGCCAACGATGCGGCCGCGTCGGTGCCGGCGGTCCTGCGCGAGAAAGTGCGCCGGCTCGAGAGGGCCAACAGCGCCCAGAGAAGAGGCCGGGCCGCCTCGGTGAAGCTGGGAATTCCCGCCATCGACGCCCTGCTGCCCGAAGGCGGCCTGCTGACCGGCGCCCTGCACGAGATCGAGGCCGGCCCCGGCCCTTCCGGTCGCGTGGCGCCGCACGACGGTGCTGCCATGGGTTTCGCCGCCCATCTTCTCGGCCGCTTCGGACCGGGCACGATCCTGTGGTGTCGCCATGCCTCGGGGCCCTCCGATGCCACACCCTACGCGCCGGCCTTGTCGTCCTGGTTCGATCCGGCACGCCTGCTGATGGTCATGTCGCGACGCGACGAGGATCTCTTCTGGGCGATGGAAGAAGGGCTGCGCTGCCCCGGCATCGCCGCCGTGCTGGGCGAGACGCGCGCGGCCGATCCCACGGCCGGCCGCCGCCTGTCTCTCGCCGCCGAAAAGAGCGGCGTCCCCGCCCTGCTGCTGCGCGCGCAGCCCGGACCGCCGCAAAGCGTGTGCGCGACGCGCTGGCGGATCATCTCCGCTCCCTCGGCCTCGACGCCGGGCCTCACCGACGTCGGCGCCGCCCGCTGGCGCGTGGAGTTGCGGCGCAACCGTTTCGGCACGCCGTCCGCCGACGAAATCCCGTCCTGGCTCGTGGAGTGGAACGATGAAACGCATTGTCTCGCTGTGGTTCCCCAAGCTCTCCACGGACCGGCTGGCGCGCGCTTCGAAGAAAGACTGGTCGGATAGGGCCGCCGCCACCGTCGTTTGGCACGACGGCTGCCCGCGCCTCGCCGCCCTCAATGCTCATGCCCGGGCCGCCGGACTCCGGCCGCGCATGCGGCTGGCCGATGCGCGTGCGCTCCTGCCCGATCTCGTCACGCAGGCGGGCGAGCCGCAGGCCGACCTTCGCCTGATCGAGGCGATCGCAGGCTGGTGCGATCGCTACACGCCGTGGGTAGCGATCGATCCTCTGGGCGGCGCGCTCGTCCCGGACATCGAAACCGCCTGCAGCGTCGGCGGATTCGGCGGCGATGCCGGCCTGCTGCTCGACGTGACCGGCTGCACGCATCTCTTCGGTGAGGGCGAGGCTGGCGAACGCGCGTTGCTGGCCGACCTGGTCACGCGTCTGGCCCGCCGCGATCTTTCCTGCCGGGCCGCGATGGCCGATACGGCCGGCGCCGCCTGGGCGCTGGCGCGCTTTGCAGAACGCCAGGCCGATCTCTTCTGCCCCTCGCGCGGCCAGCGTGATGCACTCGCCCCCTTGCCGGTCGAGGGATTGCGCCTCGATCCGCCGATCCTGGAAACCCTCCTGAAGCTCGGCCTGCGCCGCATCGGCGATCTCTACCCCATGCCGCGCGGGCCGCTCGTCCGCCGCTTTGGCGACCATCCGGTGCGCCGTATAGACCAGGCACTGGGCAGGCTCGACGAGCCGATCGAGCCGCGTCGCCTGCCGCCCGCTTTCCGCACGCGCCTCGCCTTCGCCGAGCCGATCGGCCGGGCCGAGGATATCGCCGCCGCGACCAGTCGACTTCTGGCAGCGCTGTGCCGACAATTCGAGCAGGCTGGCGTCGGCGCGCGCCAGCTCGAGATCGCGCTCTACCGCGTCGACGGTTCGGTGGACCGCACCTCGATCGGCACCAGCCGGCCCAACCGCGACAACCCGAAGCTGATGAAGCTGTTCGAGGAGAGGCTGGGCGAACTCGATCCCGGATTCGGCGTCGAGTTGATGATCCTCTCCGCGCCCGAGGTCGAGACCTGGAGCGGCACGCAGGATGCCCTGCCCGACCAGGACTCGCCCGGCATCGCCTCGGGCCGGGACGGTACGATCGATCTGGCCGACCGGCTGGCGCTGCGCCTCGGTTCGGAGAATGTCGTGCGGCTGCTAACCCGCGACAGCCACCTCCCCGAGCGCGTCCAGGTCTCGGCGCCTGTCTCTTCGAAGCCTGCCGTCGAGGGGGCGTGGCGCCGGATCGCGAACCTCAAGAATGCCCGGCCGACGCGCCTGCTGCAGCGGCCCGAACTCGTCGAGGTCACCGCCTTCGTTCCCGACGATCCGCCTTCGGTGTTCCGCTGGCGCCGGCATGCCCATCGTATCGTGCGCGCCGACGGGCCGGAGCGGATCGCTGACGAATGGTGGCGACCGCGGCCCGACGGCAGCCGCCCGCCCGCCGGCACCCAGCCACCGGTGCGCGACTATTACCGCGTGGAGGACGACGACGGCGGCCGCTTCTGGCTGTTCCGCGACGGGCCCTATCAGCTCGCCGCCAACGGCCAGCCGACGGCGCGCTGGTTCCTCCACGGTTTCTGCGCCTGAGGTTTCAGACTCCTCTCCCCCGCTAGGGGGAGAGGTTGGGTGAGGGGGTTACACGCGGTCACCGACGCCCCCTCACCTAGCCTCTCCCCCTAGCGGGGGAGAGGAACATGAAAGAGCTGAGTAAAAGGGAAAGAGACATGAACAAGCGCGGCACCACGCTCACCATCCGCGGCCTCGACGTTGCGATCATCGAGCGCCTGAAGGTCCATGCGCGCGCCAAGGGCCGGTCGCTCGAAGCCGACCTGCGCGACCTGCTGACCTATGCGTCGGGCCAGCCGTTGGTGCTCGATCCGCTGGAAGAGGCCGACCGCATCGCCGCCATGACGCCGCTCGCCGCCGTGGCACACATGGGAGGTGGCAAGTGATCGTCGTCATCGATCCCGGCGTCGCCATCAAATGGTTCGTCGAGGAGCCGCTGCGGCCGCAGGCGCGTTCGCTGCTGGCCAACCGGCACGAGGTGATCGCGCCCGATATCCTGATCGCGGGCGTCGCCGAGCTGGCATGGCAGAAAGCGACGCGGGGCGAGATCACGACTGATCAGGCCGAGCCGATCGTGCGCAACATCGCGCTGCCGTCGTTCATCTCGGCCTTCGTCGAATCCCCGAAGCTGCGCACACGAGCGCTCGCCATCGCGCTTCAGTGCGGCCGGCCGGTCCACGAGTGCTTCTACGCCGCCTGCGCCGAATCGGCGAAGGCACCGCTGGTCAGCTCCGACGAGGAATTCCTGCACGCGCTGGAGAGCGAGGGGATCGGCGTGCGCACCCTGCCGCTCGCCCGCATCCACGAACTCACCGCGTCGTGAGCCATGGACTACGCCGAGCTGCAGGTCACGACCAACTACAGCTTCCTGCGCGGTGGCTCGCACCCGCAGGAGCTGGTCGAACGGGCGATCGAGCTTGGTCATGGCGCCATCGGCATCACCGACCGCAACACGCTGGCCGGCGTGGTGCGGGCATTCGCGGCCTCGCGCCACGAAGAGAGGCCGAAGGATCCCGAGCATGACAGGATCAGGCTACTCGTCGGCAGCCGCCTCGAAACGCGCGACGGTTACTCTCTGCTCGTCTATCCGACCGATCTCGAGGCCTACAAGCGACTGTCCCGCCTGCTGACCCTGGGCAACAGGCGCACCGGGAAAGGCCAGTGCGACATCGGCTTCGATGACCTCGCCGAGCATGCCGACGGTCTGCTGGCGATCGTGCTGTCGCCTCGCCGGCCGGAGGAGCCCGTCTTTCTCGACCGAATGCAAAGGCTCGCGGCGCTGTTCGCCGGCCGCTGCTACCTCGCGGCCTCCATGCTTTATCGAGGGGACGATGCGCGCCGCCTCGCCCTCCTCGACGATCTTGCGAACCGCCATGGGATGAAGCTCGTCGCCACCAACGACGTGCACTATCACGCACCCGAACGGCGGGCGCTGCAGGACGTCGTGACGGCCATTCGCCTCGGCTGCACCGTCGAAACACTGGGTTTCCGCCGTTTCGCCAGCGCGGAGCGGCACCTCAAGTCTCCCGCCGAGATGGCGCGCCTGTTCCGCCGTCATCCGCACGCCATCGCCGCCACGCAGGAGATCGTAAAGCGCTGCTCCTTCTCCCTGCGGCAGCTCACCTACCAGTACCCTGTCGTCTACGAAGGCGGCGAGACGCCCATGGACAAGCTCATCCGCCTGACCTGGGAAGGCGCGGACTGGCGCTATCCAGCCGGCGTTCCGGAGAAAGTGAAAAGCACGATCCGAAAGGAATTCGCGCTCATCGATCACAAGAAGATCGCGCCCTACTTCCTGACGGTGCATGAGATCGTCATGCAGGCTCGGAAGCTCGGCATTCTCTGCCAGGGCCGTGGTTCGGCCGCCAATTCCGCCGTCTGCTACTGCCTTGGCATCACCTCGGTGAATCCCGATGAGACGGACGTCCTGTTCGAGCGCTTCCTGTCCAATGCCCGCGACGAGCCACCCGACATCGACGTCGATTTCGAGCACGAACGACGCGAGGAGATCATCCAGTGGATTTATGAGGAGAAGCATCGCTCGAAGGCTGCCCTGGCGGCCACAGTGATCTCCTTCAGGAGCCGCAGCGCCATTCGTGAAGTAGGCAAAGCGCTTGGTCTTTCACCCGACACGGTAGGCGTGATGGCTGACACGGTCTGGGGCATGGGATCGAGCGGTATAAAGGTCGAGCATGTGCGCGAGGCTGGCCTCGATCCGATGGATCCTCGCATCATGCTGGCCCTCGAACTCTCTTCGGCGCTGTGCGGCTTTCCTCGTCACCTTTCCCAGCATGTTGGTGGCTTCGTGCTGACCCAGGACCGGCTCGACGAGCTGGTGCCGATCCAGAATGCAGCGATGAAGGATCGCACCGTCGTCGAATGGGACAAGGACGATCTCGATGTACTGGAGATCTACAAGGTCGACGTGCTGGCGCTCGGCATGCTGACGGCGCTGCGCAAGAGCTTCGACCTCGTCGAGAAGCATTACGGAGAAAAGCTGAGCCTCGACATGCGGCCGGACGACAAGCACGTCTACGAGATGCTGTGCCGGGCGGATTCGGTCGGCGTCTTCCAGGTCGAGAGCCGGGCGCAGATGTCGATGCTGCCGCGCCTGAAGCCACGGGAATATTACGATCTCGTCGTCGAGGTGGCGATCGTGCGGCCGGGGCCCATCCAGGGCGGCATGGTTCATCCCTACCTGAAGAACCGGGCGAATCGCGACGCCGTCGTCTATCCCAAGCCTGAAATGAAGGCGGTCCTCGAACGCACGCTGGGCGTTCCGCTGTTCCAGGAACAGGCGATGCAGATCGCCATCGTGGGCGCCGGCTTCTCGCCGGAAGAAGCCGACAGGCTGCGTCGCGCCATGGCGACGTTCCGGCACAACGGCACCATCTACAAATTCAAGACGCCCTTCATCGAGGGCATGAAGAAGAATGGCTACGGAGAGGACTTCGCCGAACGCTGCTTCAAGCAGATCGAAGGCTTCGGCGAATACGGCTTCCCCGAAAGCCATGCCGCCAGCTTCGCCATCCTGGTCTACGCCTCGTCCTACGTGAAGCACTACTACCCGGAGGTCTTCGCCGCGGCGCTGCTAAACTCGCAGCCGATGGGGTTCTATGCGCCTGCCCAGCTGGTGCGCGATGCGCGGGAACATGACGTCGACGTGCGCCCGCCCGACATCAATGCCAGCGACCGAGACTGCACCCTGGAGCCGGGAAAGAACAATCGCTGCGCCCTGCGCCTTGGCTTGTGCCAGGTGACGGGGCTTTCCAGGGAGGCGGCCAATCAACTGGTCGTGCGCCGCGGCGCCATGCCCTACCGAGATCCCGCCGACCTGTGGCGGCGCAGCGGCCTCACCAAGCGGCAGATCGTGGCGTTGGCCCGGGCCGACGCCTTTGCGTCCATGGGACTGACGCGCCGTGACGTGTTGTGGGCGGTGCGCGGCTTCCCGGAGGGACAATTGCCGCTGCTCGACACGCAGCCGGAATCGCGCGACCTCGAACCTCCCGTCACCCTGCCGAGGCTCACCCTCGGCGAGCAGGTGGTGGACGATTACAGCAGCTTCTCCCTCTCCCTGCGTTCGCATCCGATGGAACTGCTGCGCGCGACCTTCGCGGAGCATGGGTTTTCCAGCACCGAAGCCTTGAAGACGGCGAAGAATGGCGCGCTTCTCACCCTGGCCGGCCTCGTGCTGGTGAGACAAAGGCCGGGCACCGCCTCGGGCGTGGTGTTCGTCACGCTGGAAGACGAGTTCGGCGTCGCCAACCTCGTGGTCTGGCCCAAGGTGTTCGAAGCCTATCGTCGCATCGTGATGGGGGCGCGACTGATGGGCGTGCGGGGCCGCATCCAGTGCGAGGGCGAAAAAGAATACAAGGTGATCCATCTCGTCGCCGACGAGGTGTGGGATCTCTCGGCCGATCTCGATTCGATCTCCGAGCTGGACCTGTTCCATCTGACCCATGGCCGGGGCGACGCCGTCCGTACGGATTCCGACGACCGGCGGGTGAAGACTCCGGAAGCCAACGCCACCCGTCACCGGTCGAGCCAGGGCGTTGCCGCCAAACCCGGTTACGACCGGAACCGCATCGCCCTCGACCGGCCGAAGATCAGGATCGCCTCACGCGACTTCCACTGAAGCCGCCGCCCCGTCCTACTTCGTCTCGATCAGGAACGAGAGCAGACGCCGCATCGTCGGCATCAGGAACAGCATGATCGGGAACGCGACTATCCACGACGCCATCCACGATTCCATCCAGCGGGCGACCATGCCCGGCTCGAGGCCGATGGCGCGGATCGTGGCGATCCCGGACACGAGGAAGGTCATCACGAAGGTCAGCGCCAGAGGCATGGCGATGTGCATCGTACGGGCGGGGAGTTTCTTCACGGCGTGCCGGACAATATGGTACGGGCTTAGACCTCGTCCATCCCCGTTGCGGAAGCCCTCCCATGTCCCTCGCCCTCCCGTTCCAGACCGCCAAGCAGCTCGCCGCTGCGGTCCGGAAGAAGAAGATCGGCTGCCTGGAACTGCTCGACCTCTATCTGAAGCGGGTCGAGGCCTATAATCCCGAACTCAACGCCATCATCGCGACCGACATCGAAGGCGCCCGCAAGCGCGCCAAGGCGGCCGACCGCGCGGTCAGGGCCGGCAAGAAGCTGGGACCCCTGCATGGCGTGCCGATGACCATCAAGGAATCCTTCGACGTCTCGGGCTTCCCCACGACCTGGGGCGATCCGGCCTTCAAGGACGAGGCCGTGACGCAAAATTCACTGGTCACGCAGCGCATGCTGGACGCCGGCGTCACCCTGTTCGGCAAGACCAACGTGCCGCTGAACCTCGCCGACTGGCAGAGCTACAACGAGGTCTACGGCTCGACCAACAATCCGTGGGATCTCGGCCGCACGCCGGGCGGCTCCTCGGGCGGCTCGGGCGCGGCGCTGGCCGCCGGCCTCACCGGCATCGAGGCCGGCAGCGACATCGGCGCCTCGATCCGCAATCCCGCCCACTATTGCGGCGTCTGGGGCCACAAGCCGAGCTGGGGCGTGGTCTCGCCCAAGGGCCATGCGCTGGCCGGCGCCGTGGCTTACGGCGACATCGGCGTGGTCGGTCCGCTGGCGCGCGGCGCCGAGGACCTCGAGATCGCGCTGACCGCGATGGCCGGACCCGACTCGATCGACGGCCGTGGCTGGACGCTCAGCCTGCCGCGCTCGAAGAAGACGAAGCTGCGCGACTTCAAGGTCGCGGTGCTGCTGACCGACCCCAATGCCGAGGTCGACGATTCGGTACAGGAGCAGATATCGAAGCTCGCCTCGTTCCTGGCCAAGAACAAGGTCAAGGTGAGCGACAAGGCGCGGCCGGCCATCGACACGGTCGAGCTGAACGACGTCTATATCCGCCTGCTGCGCGCGGCGACGTCGGCCCGCATGAGCGACGCGGTCTACGCGCAGGCCGTAAAGGACGCGGCCAGCCTGCCGGCCGACGACATGAGCTACTTCGCCCGGATGCAGCGCGGCAATTCGCTGCCGCACCGCACCTGGCTGCAGCTGAACGAGAAGCGCCACAAGATGCGCTGGGCCTGGGACGCCTTCTTCCAGGACTACGACCTGATGCTCTGCCCCGTCGCGGTGACAGCGGCCTTCCCGCACGACCAGGCGGGCCTGCGCCACAAGCGCACGATCATCGTGAACAACAAGCACGTGCCGGTGGTCGACCAGATCTTCTGGGCGGGCTACTCGGGCGTCACCTGGCTGCCCTCGACCGCCGCGCCGATCGGCCAGAGCAAGGACGGGCTGCCGATCGGCGTGCAGATCATCGGCCGGCAGTACGGCGACTACGAATGCATCCAGTTTGCCAAGCTGCTGGAGAAGGAATATCGCGGCTTCGAGCCGCCGCCGGCCTACAGCTGAACGCAGGAAGCAGAATGTCCAAGGATATGGATCTCAAGAAGCACATCCGCTCGATTCCCGACTTCCCCAAGCCGGGCATCCTCTTCTACGACATCTCGACCCTGCTCGCGCACCCCAAGGCCTGGCACACCACCATCGAGCGGCTGGCCGACCTGATCCGGCCGCACAAGCCCGATGTGCTGGCGGGGATCGAATCGCGCGGCTTCCTGCTGGCCGCGCCGCTCGCGCTGGCGCTGGGCACGGGCTTCGTGATGCTGCGCAAGAAGGGCAAACTGCCGGGCACGACCGTACGCCACACCTATGCGCTGGAGTACGGCACCGACACGATCGAGATCCAGCAGGATGCCGTACACAAGGGCGCGCGAGTCGTCCTTGTCGACGATCTTCTCGCGACGGGCGGCACGATGGCGGCCGCCGTGGAACTGCTGGAAAGCGTCGGCGCCGTGGTCCCGACGGCCGCCTGCATCATCGAACTCACCTTCCTCGAAGGCCGCAAGAAGCTGAAGCCGCCGGTCGAAACGCTGCTGCAGTACGACAGCTAGACCGCACGCACGGCCTCCCGCCCCGCCGCCAAACCGGCTAGCATGGCGGCGGGAGGAACCAGATGTTCTCAGTATCCGCGTGCTTCTCCGAAACCTATGCGGAGGCACGCCCCAAGTTCTGTGCAGCCGCGGCCGAGGCTGGCGGCGCCCTTCGCTCATGGCTCAACCCGAAGGCGCTCGGCCCCAACGGGGAGAGGCTCTTCCTGGATACGGCGCGCTTCGGCGCGGCCGATGCCGAGAACATGCTCGTGCTGATCGCGGGAACGCACGGCGTCGAAGGCCATTGCGGCTCCGGCGCCGAGATTGCGTGGCTGAAGTCGGGCGGTCCGGCGAAGCTGCCAGCGAAAACCGGCGCGCTTCTGATCCATGCCCTCAACCCCTATGGCTTCGCGTGGACGCGGCGCGTCACCGAGGACAATGTCGACCTCAACCGCAACTTCGTCGACCATGACAAAGGCTATCCCAACAACGACGGCTATCTGGCCATCGCCGACGCCGTGCTGCCCAGAACCTGGGATGACGCCAGCAAGGCCGAGACCGAGCGCGTGTTCGCGGCCTATGCCCAGAAGCACGGCGCGTTCGGCCTGCAGGGCGCGATCAGCGGCGGCCAGTACACCCATCCCGACGGCATCTTCTTCGGCGGCAACGCGCCGACCTGGAGCAACCGCACCGTGCGCGCCGTCGCGCGCGAGGAGCTGTCGCGGGCCAGGCGCGTCAGCATCATCGATTTCCATACCGGGCTCGGCCCGTTCGGCCACGGCGAACTGATCTGCGCGGTCTCGCCCGCCGCCAAGTCTTTTGCGCGCGCCAAGGCCTGGTACGGCGACGAGATGACCTCGCCCGAAGGCGGCACCTCGACCTCGGCGGTCGTGGTCGGCGTCATGACAGATGCCTTCCCGCAGGAATTGCCGGATGCCGAAGTCACGCCCGTCGCGCTGGAATACGGCACCTACACGGTGCCCGAGGTGTTGACCGCCGTGCGTGGCGACAACTGGGTGCATCATCGCGGCGATCTCGGCTCGGAGCAGGGCCGTGCGCTCAAGGCCGACATGAAGGAGCGCTTCTTTCCCGCCGGCGACAAGTGGCGGGAGATGGTGTGGACGCGTGCCGAGCAGACGATCGGCTGGGCGCTGAAGGGGATGGCCGGGGGATGAGCCTCGCCGAGCCGAGCGGGGACACGGCGAGGCTGCGACTGCAGAAGGTCCTGCAGCAGACACCGCTGTTCGCCGACCTCGATGCCGAAGCCCTGAAACGCGTCGAGCACGAGCTGACGCTGCTGGTGCTTCCGGGCGGCGCATCGCTGTTCCGCGCGGGAGAACCCGCCGATGCCGTCTACGTCGTCACCAGCGGCTGCCTCGGCGTCTTCCGCCACGAAGAGGAAAGCGAGGCGCGCGAGCCGTTGCTGATCGCCGAGGTCCCTCCGGGCAACCTGGTCGGCGAGATGTCGCTCCTGTCGCAGGGCAAGCGCACGCGCAGCGTGGCGGCGCTGCGCGACAGCGAAGTCTGGCGCCTGCCCCAGACCAGCTTCACCGCCCTCACCTCGAATCACCCCGAAGTGTTGCCGGCGCTGATGCGAAGCGTGGTCTCCCGCAACGCGGTCGACGCCGGCAAGCGCCGCCGCCAGCCGCGTACCTTCGCCATCCTGCCGAGCGGACCCGACATCCCGGCGGCCCGCTTCGCGGTCCTGCTGGCCAACGCGCTGGGACGCATCGGCACCCAGGTGCAGATGCTGGGATCGGAGTCCCTCGACCAGGAGCCGGAATGGTTCGCGCGCTGCGAGATGGAATCCTCGTTCGTTCTGTATCGTGCCGATCCGACGCTGACGCCCTGGACCGAACTGTGCCTTCGCCAGGCCGATTGCCTCGTCGTGATCCGCAATGCCGACAACGACCATCCGACCAGGGTTCCGTTCGAGATCGAGACGGCACAGAGCGGCGCGGTGTTCCACCGCCGCCGCGAACTGGTGTTGCTGCACGAAGGCCAGGATCCCCGCGCCGGCTCGACCGCTCCCCTGCTAGCGGGCGGCCTCTACGGCAACCACCATCATGTCCGGCTCGACATCCATGCCGACGTCGACCGGCTGGCACGCCTGCTGACCGGCCATGCGGTGGGCGTGGTCATGGCCGGTGGCGGGGCGCGCGCCTTCACGCATATCGGCGTGGTCAAGGCGCTGCGCCAGTGTGGCGTGCCGATCGACCTCGTGGGCGGAACCAGCATGGGTGCCATCGTCGCGGCAGGCGTGGCCTCGCGCTGGAACGACGAAGAGCTCGATGTGCGGTTCCGCCGGGCCTTCGTCGACAACAATCCGCTCAGCGACTACACGGTGCCGCTGATCTCCCTGTTCGCCGGCCGCCGCGTCACGCGCCTCCTGCGCATGGCGTTCGGCGAGAAGGACATCGAGGACCTGATCCTTCCCTACTATTGCATGACCGCCAACCTCACCACGTCCAAGGCCGACATCCACACCGTCGGGCGGCTGTGGCGGTGGCTGCGGGCGTCGGTCTCCATCCCGGGCGTGATGCCACCCTTCAACGAGGCAGGCGAAGTGCATGTCGACGGCGGCGTGATCGACAATTTCCCGGTGCGCGCCATGCAGCGCCTCGGCCGCGGCGTCACCGTCGGCGTCGACATCGACACCGGCGGGGCCCTGGCCGCCGGCGATGGCGTGATGGAACCCTGGTCGGCGTGGGAGTTCTTCAGCCGCCTCATCTGGAAGCGCAACGAGACCCTGCCCATCCCCTCGATCGTCCGCATCCTGCTGCGTTCGGCTCTGGTCGCGAGCACGTCGCGGGCCGCCGAGGATCGCGGCGCGGCCGAACTCCTGATCGTGCCGCCGATGACCCACATCGACCTGCTCGACTGGACGAGCTTCGACGCGGCGATCGAGCTCGGCTACCGGACGACCATGGAAGGTCTGGAGAAGGCCCGTACCCTTCCGGTGGGCGCACGGCTGTTCCTGTCGTAGGGCGACATCGCTTGACAGCGCGCCGACGGGCTTCTCTATTTTACCCTATGGTTAACAAGACAGAGCGCCGATGACCCAGGCAAGCGACCGGCTCGATGCGACCTTCTCGGCTCTCGCCGATCCGACCCGGCGGGCGATCCTGGCGCGCCTCGCCCTCGGCGAGACCTCGGTCGGAGACCTGGCCCAGCCTTTCGACATGTCCCTTCCGGCCATCTCCAAGCATCTCAAGGTGCTGGAACGCGCCGGCCTGATCGCCCGCGGCCGCGACGCCCAGCGCCGTCCCTGCCGCCTCGCCGCCGAACCGTTGCAGGAGGTCTCCGACTGGGTCTCGACCTACCGCCGCTTCTGGGAGCTGCGGCTCGACCGGCTGGAAGCCTATCTGCAGGAAGCGCAATCCGCCGTGCCGCCGTCGCCCCGGCAAAGGAAAAGGACCGATGCCCGCAAGCGCCGGTGACTCGCGCCTCCCGGCGCGCCGCGAATTCACCCTGAACCGCCTGCTGCCGGCGTCGCGCCCCGTGGTTTTCCGCGCCTTCGTCGAACCGGAATGCATGAAGCAATGGTGGGCGCCGCGCGGCTTCCACGTCCTCTCCTGCGCCCTCGACCTGCGCGAGGGCGGCGCCTGGCGCATGCGCATCCGGTCCGACGAGACCGGGGCGATCCAGACAGAGGTCGGCACCTGTCGCGAGATATCCCACTATGTCCCGCATCTTCGAGACGGGACGACGGAGGAACGATCGTGACCGACGACACATCCGCCCGGCATCTCTCCGTGCTGCACGATCTCAACCATCATTTCGTGCGGTCCGTCGCCGAGGCCGACGTCCAATGGTTCGACCGGCACCTGTCGCGGGATTTCCACAACACCAACCCCGATGGCACGCTGATCGACCGCGCGGCGTTCCTGGCACAGATCGGTCGCGGCTCGCCGGTCACGGGGCTGCACGAGCACGACGTCAAGATCCGCCTGCTGGGCGACTTCGCGATCATCCATGCCCGAACCAGCTACACCAGGCCGGACGGCAACCCGGGCCGGGGCTGGTACACCGACGACTGGCAGTTGACGCCGGAGGGCTGGCGTTGCGTATCCGCCCACGTCAGCCGCTCCTGAACGCGCGCCCCGCATGTCCGTGACCGCGGCCGCCGATACCTCGCCGGCCGCGTGGCGCGTCGTCTTCGCGTGCTTCGTCTCCGCCGTGTTCGCCTGGGGCTTCGGCTTCTATGCGCACGGCATCTATCTCGTTGAGCTGCAGCGGGCCCATGGCTGGTCGACGGGCTTCATCTCGTCGGTCGTCACCGCGCACTATGTTCTAGGCGCCTTCCTGCTGCCGCGCATCGCCGAGGCGATCGGCCGCTTCGGTCCGAGGACCGTGTTCCTGGCGGGCCTCTCGATCACCACTTCGGCGCTGCTGTTGCTGCCATCGGTCACGGAGCCCTGGCAACTGGTCGCGCTCTACGTCGTCATGGCGCCGGGCTGGAACGCGACCAGCGTCGCGCCGATCGCCGCCACCGTCGGACAGTGGTTCGACCGCAAGCGCGGGCTCGCCCTCAACCTCGCCCTGAGCGGCGCGACGGTTGCCGGTCTCGCGGTCACTCCGGTCCTGCTCGCGGCGATTCCGGCGCTCGGGTTCGCCAGGGCGGAGCGGCTTCTCGTGCTGATCGGCATCGTCATCGCCGCCGGCACCGTCGCCCTGTTCGTGCGCAGGGGCCCGCTGTCGCCCAAGACGTCGGCTGTACGGCCTAAACGTCTGGCACCGCTGCGGCAGTGGCATTTCTGGAGCATTTCCGCGCCCTTCGCCTTCGTGCTTCTCTCCCAGGTAGGCTTCCTCACCCATCTCGTACCGCTGGTGAGCGCCCGCGCCGAAAGCGGCGGCCCGGCGGTCGATCCCGCGCTGGCCGTCGGCATCAACGCCGTCATGGCACTGGTCGGCCGTCTCGTCCTCGGCCTCGTCATCGACCGGCTCCAACCCCGGCGCGCCTCGGCGATCTGCTTCCTTGTCCAGGTCGGGGCCATCGCGGTGCTGGCCACGGCGCACGCGCCGCTGCTGGTCTACAGCGCCTGCGCCGTCTACGGACTCTCGGTCGGCAACAACATCACCCTGTCGCCGATGATCGTGCAGCGCGAATACACACTCGACCAGTTCCCGGCGATCGTCGCGCTTTCCACCGCCGTCGTGCAGACCCTCTATGCCTTCGGGCCGGGCCTGCTCGGCATCCTGCGCGACGCCTCCGGCGGCTACGGCCTGCCGCTGGTTGTCTGCATGGGCCTCAACCTCGCGGCGGCGGTGCTGATCCTGACGGGCGCGCGGCGGCTCCCCGCTATGACAGGAACTTCAGACCGTTGACGACCTTGTCGACGGCCTTGCGCGGCCCATGGACGCCGATGCCGACGAAATTCATCGCCTCGACCGGGGCCGCGGCCACGGCGGCGCGGTTGTCTGCGTCGTTGGTCGTGGCGAACATCGGCTCGATGTAGATCGCCGGCACCAGCTCGCGGGAGAGCGCGCGTTGGTGGGTGCGCTGCAACTCCTCCAGCGTCGCGCCATAGACGAAGACCGGTTCGCGGATGAGCGCCGTGTAGGCCCGTCCGTTCGCATCGAGATACGGCTCACCCATCAGGTGGGCATGGGTTCCGGCGAGACCGCCGGCCAGGAAGGCCGCGACATTGGCCGTCTGCCAGGCCGCCAGGTCCTTGCGAAGCACGAGCGCTGTCTTGGTTTCGTAGATCATGACACCCATATGGGGCATGCTGCGAACCGCCGTCTTGAACATTCGTGCAATGAACGCCGACCAGATCCGCCTCGACCGACCGACCGCCGGCCTGCAGCGCCTGGCGGCGCGCTTCGGCGGGCATGCCTACGATCTGCATCGGCACGAGACCTACGGCATCGGTCTCACCCTCTATGGCGTACAGCAGTTCCACTATCGCGGCAGCCTGCGGGCCAGCCATGGCGGGCAGGTGCTGGTTCTGCATCCGGACGAACCGCATGACGGCCATGCCGGCGAGGGCGGCGCCTTCGCCTACCGTATGCTCTATCTAGACCCGGCGGCCGTCTCGGAAGCGCTCGACGGCGCCGGCCCGCCCTATGTCGCCGACGCCGTCGCCCGCGACGAAGCCATGGCCAGCGCCGTCGCCGAGGCTTTCGTCGATTTCCCGCAGGCTCTCGAACCGCTGGCCGTCGACGCACTGGTCGGCCGCTTCGCCGATCTGCTGGCGCGGCGAAGCGACGGCCCTCCGCGCAGGCGCCGGGGCAGTGTGGCGCTGCGAGCGGCGACCCGGGCGCGCGACTTTCTGGTGGCGGAGGCTCACCGCGTCGTGGGGTCGGACGAACTCGAGCAGGTAAGCGGGCTCGACCGCTTCAGCCTGGCCCGCCATTTCCGCGCGGCCTTCGGCACCTCGCCGCATCGCTTCCAGGTCGGGCAGCGCCTGATGCACGTACAGGCGATGATCGCGGAGGGCACTGCCCTCTCGGAAGCCGCCGCCGCGGCGGGCTTTGCCGACCAGAGCCATCTCACGCGGCATTTCTCTGCCCGTTTCGGCGTGACTCCCGGCCGCTGGGCGAACCTGTCGCGACGAACCTAAAGTCGATACCGGCCGTCGGCGTCGAGCGACTCGCTCGACAGCCAGCCGCGCCGCAGGCCCGCCAGAATGCTCGTCATCATCGGCCGCAAGACCGGCGCCTGACAGGCATGGCGCATCGTGAGATCGCGGAGCCAGCCGAGCACCTGCCCCTCGGACTGGAACAGCGGCGTCACGAGGTGGCTGGCGCGCCGATAGAAATGGCTGGGCGGTCCTCGCCGCCGGGCAAAGAGGTTCATCGCCTCCGCAAGGTCGCCCGCTTCGGCGAGGCTGCGCCCGAGCGCATGGGCATCGAGCAGGCCGAGATTGGCGCCCTGCCCGAGCTGCGGACTGGTGCCGTGCGCGGCGTCGCCCATGAACAGGACCGGACCCTCGTTCCAGCGCGGCAGGGCGACGTGCCGGTAGGTCGCGCGGAAAAAGTCATCGGCCGCGACCGCGTACTCGATCGTCGGCCCGGCTTCCGGCCACAACCACAGCGCCTCGTCCCGCACGGATTCGAGATCGAGGGGAAGATGCGCGGCGAGATCGGCGGCAGGCAGGCTCCAGAACATCGTGAGCTTGTCCGGCGCCACCGGCAGGAGGCCCATCATGATCGTCGAGCCGGCAACCCGCTGGCGCAGGAGCCCGGCGGCGCCGAATGCCTGGCTATCCTGGACCGTCGTCCAGATGCAGCCCCACGGGTAGAGCGGTGCGCGCGACCCCGGCATCACGCGCTCGCGCAGGAGCGAGTGCGCACCATCGGCAACGATCAGCAGGTCGAACGGGCCATGGCGTCCTCCCTTCGTATCGGCGGCGACCGCCCGCGCACCGTCGCGAACGACGTCGACGATCTCGGTGTCGGTGACCAGGCGGGCACCCGACGCGAGCAGACGATGGTGCAGAAGGTCGAACAGGACCGACCGGTGGATGCCCAGTCCGAACGCCGCCGGGTGCAGGTCGCCATAGGCGAGGTCGAGAACGGGGCGTCCCTTCTGATTCTCGCCGAAGAGCCCGTCGATGCGCGCGCCCGCCGTCCGGGCGGCCTGTTCCAGCCCGAGAGCGCGCAGTACGGCGAGGCCGGTAGGCTGCAGCAGCAAGCCGGCGCCCACCGGTCGCGGCTCCCGGAAGCGCTCCAGCACGGTGACGCGGTGCCCCGCATCGGCCAGAAAGCTCGCGGCCGCCTGACCGGCGACGCCGCAACCCACGATACCGACCTCAAGGGACCTCAGCGCCATGCGGTCATCCTAGCCGGGAAACCGGTCCAACGAAAAAGGGTGGCCCGCGGGCCACCCTTCGATCTTTCGCGCCGCAGGGCCGCGGTCAGAGACCACCGTTTACGACCAGGCATTGGCCGCTGACATAGTCGCTGTCGGGGCTGCAGAACAGGTAGACCGAGCCCGCCGCTTCCTCGGGCAGGCCGCCACGGCCGAGCGGGATCATCTGGTTCATGGCGGCGATACGGCCGCCCTGGACGCCGATCTTCACCGTGCGGCCCTGGACCTCGATCTCGCCGGCCTCGCCCTGGGCAAGCGGCTTGGTGAGGCGCGTCTGGATGTAGCCGAAGGCCACGGCGTTGACGGTGACGTCGTAGCGGCCGAACTCCTTGGCCAGCGTCTTGGTGAGTCCGATGATGCCGGCCTTGCCCGCCGCGTAGTTCGACTGGCCGGCGTTGCCGTTGACGCCCGAGGTCGAGGAAATGTTCACGACCTTGCGGACGACGCGCTTGCCTTCGGCCCGCTCCTTCTCGACGGCGGTGCGGAAGTGCTGCTGGAAGGCACGCAGAACACGGAACGGCGCCGTCAGGTGGACGTCGAGGATCGCGTACCACTGCTCGTCGCTCATCTTCTGGATGACCGAGTCCCAGGTGTAGCCGGCATTGTTCACGACGACATGGCAGTCGCCGAACGCGTCGACCGCCGTCTTGACGATGCGATCGCCGAAGTCGGGCTTGGCGACGTCGCCGTTGCAGGCCACCGCCTTGCCGCCCATCCTGATGATCTCGGCGACCGTCTCCTGCGCCGGCGCATCGTCGATATCGTTGATCACGACGCTGGCGCCGTCGCGCACCAGACGCAACGCGATTTCCTTGCCGATGCCGCGTCCCGAACCGGTGACGATCGCCACCTTGCCATCCATCTGACCCATGTCGTTCTCCTGGAACCCTGACTTAATTCAGCGCGACCGTGGCAGAGCCCTGGAGCGTGTCCTGGCCGTTCTGGTTGGTGCACTTGACCTCGAGATCGACCAGCGTCTCGCCGTCCTTCTCGCGCTTGCCCGTGACCTTGCCGCTGACGGTGATGACGTCGCCGACCCAGGTGATCGAGGTGAAGCGCGTGCCGAGGCCGCGAACCTGCTTTTGCGGCACCCAGCTCGTCACCAGGCGGCCCAGGAAAGCCATCGACAGCATGCCGTGGGCGAACACGTCCTTGAAGCCGAACTTCTTCGCGAAGTCGATGTCGACATGGATCGGGTTATGGTCGCCCGAGCCGCCGCAATAGAGGGCGAGCTGGTGGCGGCTGACCGGCGGCAGTACCAGCGGCTTCAGTTCGTCGCCGACCTTCACGTCGGCAAATTTCGGAGCGGTCGTCATGATTGCCTCCCTCACTTCTTGCCTGCGTCGGGGTTGCGCACGACGGTGACGCCGCGGCCCTTGGCCAGCAGCTTGCCCGCCTGGTCCTTCATCTCCATCTCCTGGACGACGAACCAGAGCGCGCCGCCCTTCTTGTCGTAGATGTCGACGACCTTTTCCTGGCAGGTGACGACGTCGCCGACCACCACCGGCGCGAAATACTCGAAGTGCTGCTCGCCATGCAGGATCAGGCCGATATCGACGTTGAGCAGGCGCAGGAGCCCGCCTTTGTTGGGATCGTCGGCCTGCAGCGCGCGCAGAAAGGTGAGCGGCGCGGTGATGCCGCGGTAGCCCGCCGCCTTGGCTGCGACTTCATCCGAATAGATCGGATCTTCCTCGCCGATGGCCTTGCAGAACAGCTTGATCTTGCCTGCCTCTACGGCAGCGGTGAACGGCGCGAACTCATGGCCGATGAGCTTCTTGTCGAGCTCCATGAATGTCTCCTCCGGAACGTGTGCAAAGAAAAGCCCTCTCCCCGACTGCCCATGAGCCAGAGAGAGGGCCTCGCGTTTCGTGACTACTCGTAGCGGCCGACGATGGCGACGCTCGAAATATTCTCGCGCGGCGCGCCGCCGAGATTATGCGTCATGCCGATGCGCGGGTCCTTGAGCTGGCGGGGGCCGGCCTTGCCCTGGAGCTGCAGGTACATCTCGTAGAGCATGCGCAGGCCCGAGGCGCCGATCGGATGGCCGAAGCACTTGAGGCCGCCGTCGATCTGACAGGGGATCGTGCCATCGGCGTCGTAGAAGCCGTCGAGCACGTCCTTCCAGCCCTTGCCGGTCTCGGAGATGTGCAGGTCCTCCATGGTCACGAGTTCGGTGACGGAGAAACAGTCATGGACCTCGAACATCGACACTTCGTCGCGCGGACTCTTGATCCCGGCCTCTTCGTAGGCCTTCTTCGCCGCGATGCGCGTGGTGTGGAAGTAGCTGCCGTCCCACGAATTGTGGCCCGACTCCGAGCCGTTCGAGACGGAGAGCTGCAGCGCCTTGACGCTGACGATGTCCTTCTTGCCGAGCGCCTTGGCGATCTCGGGCGTCGTGACGATGGCCGCGGCCGCACCGTCCGACACGCCGCAGCAGTCGAACAGGCCGAGCGGCGAGGCGATCATCGGCGCGTTGAGGATGGTTTCCATCTCGACGGCCTTCTGCAGATGGGCCTTCGGATTCTTGGCGCCGTTCTGGTGGCTCTTCCAGGAGACGTGGCCGATCGCCTTCTTGAGATCCTCGCCCGAGACGCCGTGCGCGGTCATGTAGGCGGTGGCGAGCTGGGCGAAGTTGCCCGGCGCCGTGCCGCTCGCGTTCCACAAGACCTGCAGCGGGCCGCCACGGCCGCCCGGCAGGCCGCCGTAGCCGGTGTCCTTGAGCTTCTCGACGCCGACGGCTAGCGCGAAATCGGCCGCGCCCGAGGCGACGGCGTAGCAGGCGCCGCGGAAGGCCTCGGTACCCGAAGCGCACATGTTCTCGACATGCGTCACCGGGATATTCGGCAGGCGCAGCGTCGTCGACAGCGGGATGCCGGACTTGCCGACATGGACCTCGTCGATGGCGGTCGAGAACCAGGCTGCCTGGAGCTGGTTCTGGTCGATGCCCGCATCCTTCAGGCACTCCCTGTAGGCTTCGAGCATCAGCTCCTCGGCGCCGCTGTCCCAGCGTTCGCCGAACTTCGAGCAGCCCATGCCGAGAATAGCGACCTTGTCTTTGATACCACGAGCCATTGCAGGTCTCCTTGGTGATGGAAGTTGAACGTTGAACGCTTGAAAGACTGAACGCGATCTAGGCCGGAGCGGCCTTCCAGAAGTAGCGCTTGAAGCCGCCGCGCATGGTGTCGTTGTCTCGCATCCGGAAGGTCATGCGCATCTTGGCGCCGACCTTGACCTGATCCTTGTCGCTGTCGGTGAAGTCGGCCATGAAGCGGCCGCCCTCCGCGAAAGTGATCATGCCGTAATAACCCGGCGGATCCGGCGAATAGACCAGCGAATCGGCGGTGAACGACATCACCGAGCATTCGAGGCCGGCCATCGCGTAGGGATCCTGGCTGTCCATCGCGTGGCAGTTGGGATTGACGCAGACCTGGCTGCGCGGGAACTGGACGGTGCCGCAGACATTGCACTTGCCGCCGACCAGCCCGTAGAGCATGTCGCGCTTGCGCCACAGGACCGACAGCGCGGTCTTCTTGTCGAACTCCGCGCGCATGCCCTTGTCGATCGGCAGCATCTCGTTGAAGGCGAGGAACTTCATGTAGTTCTTCTCTTCCTTCCGGCGCGCCATCCAGCCCGACAGGCCCTTGCGCGGGGGAAGCTTGTCCTTCTCGGCCGTGACCTCGAACACCAGGATGTCGACGCCCTGGCCGAACGCCACCACCATGATCTTGTCGCCGGCCTTGGCGCCCTCGAGCGCATCGACCAGCATGACCAGCGCGTGGGCCGCCCCCGTGTCGCCGAGCGAAGCGCCCAGCAGGTCGCGCACGGCGCCTTCGCCGATGCCGACCATCTTGGCCATCTGCTTCGGCACCGCCGGCATCGGACTCGGCATGATGAAGTGCGTGATGTCGGTGTTCTTCAGCTTGGCCGCGGCCAATCCGGCCTTGATCGCAGGCGGCACGATCTTCGAGTAGCCCTCGTCACGGATCCAGCGCTCTTCCCAGCCATAGTCGAAGTCCGACTCGTCGCCGCGGAAGTGATCGACGAAATCCATCGACACGGAGTGATGGCCGACCAGCTTGGCGATCACGTTCTCGGTGCCGCACAGGAGCGCCGCGGCGCCGTCGCCATAGTTCAATTCGTTGGCCGATGCGACGCGGGCCATGCGCTTGTCGGCGGCGGTGACCAGGGTCGGTGCGCCCTCCTTCGAGGCATTGAGGCCGGCGATCAGCGCCGAGGTGCCCGCCTTGAGCGATCCACCGATGTCGGTGGCCGAGAGGTTCTGCTCGACGTTCAGTGCCGTGCCGATCACGCCGGCGTTCTGGCGATCCTTGAACGGGTGCGTCGTCGAGGCGAAGTAGATGTTGCGGACGTCCTCGGCCTTGTGGCTGGTCAGGCAGTCGCGCGACGCCTCGACGGCCATCGTGATCGAGTCCTCGTCCCAGTTGGCCATCGAGCGCTCGCCCTTGGCGAGGCCGCGCAGGCCTGCGGCGAACCACTTGTTGGCGTCGTAGACGGCCTGACGGTTGAGACGAAGGCGCGGCACATAGGCGCCATAGGCCACGATTCCGACCATCGTTGTCTTCCTCCACCTGGTCCGACCGCAGTCGGTTCATGAACGAGCGTTTATGACTTCGCTCTTAGCGCGCTCGCCCGGGCCGGGCGAGACGCTTTTGCACACGCCAGTCGCAACCGCGAAATTATCTTCCGGTCTGCGGAACACCACCGGACGGCGGCATTTCGCGGATGAGATTGCGATAGCCCGCCCCTTCGGGGATATGCAGGAACTTCTTGCCGTCCCTCGCTTCGACCCAGGGCTGGACGGTGACGATCTTGCGCACCTTCGCAGCGGCGATCGCGCCGCCAACCGTCTTTCCCTCCGCCAGCAGTTCCAGGTTCTTGGTCGTGGCATGAACGAGAGTGCGCTTGCCCGCCGTCGCCTCGTCGATCGCCTCCTGCGGCCCGATCCAGACCGAGTCCGTCGATTCGGAGCCATCGTGCAGCGCCACCTGGTCCTCGGGCGCCTCGGCCAGGAAGAACCATGTGTCGAACCGCTTGGGCACGAAGGTCGGCGTGATCCAGTGCGCGTAAGGCGTCATCAGGTCGGTCGCGATCTCGAGATCCTCGGCCTCGACCATGTCGACGATGCTCGCCTCGTCCTTGGCCAGCTTGGCGCGCCAGCGCTCCTCGATCCCCTTGAGGTCGGCCGCGGCGATCAGCGCCCGCTGGCCGCGCTTGCGCGCCAGCAGCACGCCGCATTCCTCGAAGGCTTCGCGCACGCCGGCGACGCGGAACTTGAGTTCCGCATCGCCTATCGCGTCGGCGCCGCCACAGCGGGCGCGCAACGACGCGCTTCCATCGGCGTCCTCGAGCTTGCCGCCGGGAAAAACCAGCGCGCCGGAGAAGGAATCGATCTGGTGATGGCGCACGACCATGAACACTTCGAGCGGCGAGGCGGCATCGCCCGGTTGGGACGGGCGCAGCAGCAACACGGTGGTGGCGGGACGCGGCGGCGGCGCCTCTTTCTTCGGTTCGTTCATGTCTTCCTGCATTTCTGTGACGGCGAAGTGTCCCATACAAGCGGCGACAGTGCCAATGGGCGGGTGTATCCTAACAACGTCCATTCCGCTCTGAAGGAGCAAGCCATGACGATGTCGGCCAATAATCCTCTTCCTCCGAACCTCGCGGAAGGACTGAAGGTCCTGCGCGCCAAGTGGGGATGGATCGTGGCGCTGGGCGTCGTGTTCCTGATCGCCGGCTTCATCGCGGTGGGCAGCGCGGTCGCGGCCACGGCATCGGCCGTAATGATTATCGGCATCATGATGATCATGGGCGGAGCAGCCGAAATCGTCGCGGCCTTCAGCGTCAAGGGCTGGGGCAAGTTCGCGGTCTGGATGCTGCTCGGCCTGCTCTATGTCGGCGCCGGTTTCATCGCCATCATGAACCCCTTCGCAGCCGCCACCATCCTCACCCTGATGCTGGGCGCGGCGCTCGTGGCCGGCGGCGTGCTGCGCATCTTCCTCGCCTTCAGCATGAAGTCGGCCGGCAAGCCCTGGGGCTGGGTCGTCGTCTCGGGTCTCGTCACGCTGCTGCTGGGCGTGATGATCATCGCCCAGTGGCCGGCCTCCAGCTTCTTCGTCCTGGGCATCTTCCTCGGCATCGACCTGATCTTCATCGGGTCGGGCTGGGTGACGATGGGCCTCGCGCTGAAGAACCGTCCCGCCGCTTAGAGTCTTCTGCTCAAGAAAATCTCACAGCTTTTCCCAACAACGACCTCACCCTGAGGAGCGCTCCGGAGGAGCGCGTCTCGAAGGGTGGGCACCAGCACTTAGTCAGTTGCCCATCCTTCGAGACGGCCGCGGCGCGGCCTCCTCAGGATGAGGTAAGTGGGTCAACCTGAGGTGAGTTTAGCAACTACTTCCGGGTCGGATCCTCGGCGACCTGCACCAGCAGCTTGCCGAAGTTCCGGCCCTTGAGCAGGCCGATGAAGGCCTCGGGCGCATTCTCGATGCCTTTCACGATATCCTCGCGGTACTTGATCTTGCCGGCCTTCACCGCGGCCGGCACTTCCTTCCAGAAGTCGGCCATCTGGCCGAAGTGATCCGACACGATGAAGCCCGTCACGGTGGCGCGCTTGATCAGCAGCAGGCGCCAGTCGGGACCGGGGCTCATCTGCATCTCGTTGTAGTGCGCGATAAGCCCGCACAGCGGCACCCGCGCGAAGTCGTTGAGCTGCGGGACGACCGCCGCCTGCACCGCGCCGCCGACATTCTCGAAGTAGATGTCGATGCCCTTGGGCGCCGCGGCCCGCAGTTCCTTGAACAGGTTGCCGCCGGCCGCGCGATAGTCGACGCAGGCGTCGAAGCCCAGCTCGTTCACGACATAGTCGCACTTGTCCTTGCCGCCGGCGATGCCGACGGCGCGGCAGCCCTTCAGCTTCGCGAGCTGTCCGACAACCGAACCGACGGCGCCTGAGGCCGCGGACACGACGACCGTCTCACCCGCCTTGGGCTTGCCGATCTCCATCAGACCCCACCAGGCCGTCATGCCCGGCATCCCCAGTACCGAAAGCGCGGTCGAAAGCGGCGCGGCGTCCGGATCGAGCTTCATCGACATGTCGCCGGTCGAGACGGCGTAGCTCTGCCAGCCGGCATACTCGACGACGTAGTCGCCTTCCTTGAAACGCGGGTTCTTCGACTTCACGACCTGGCCCACCGTGCCGCCCACCATCGCATCGCCGAGATTGACGTTGGAGGCGTAGCCCTTCGCCTCCGCCATGCGGCCACGCATGTAGGGATCGAGCGACATCCAGATCGTGCGCGAGAGATATTCGCCGTCCTTGGGTTCGGGGATCGGCTGGTCGACGATATCGAAATTGGCGAGTGTCGGTTCGCCCTGCGGGCGCGACTTCAGCAGCACGCGACGATTGGTGGCCATGGCATCCTCCGTTTGTTTGCGGCACGTTACCACGGCGATGAAAACCCGAGAAATGCTGCGCCTCGTCCTCTCCCTGCTGGTTCTGCTATGGAGCGGGGCCGTGACAGCCCAGACCCTCACCGCCGACGAGCGCGCCCTGATCGAGGCCACGCAGCGCAACGACGTCGAGACCGCGCGACGCCTGATCGCCGCCGGCACCAACGTCAACGCCCAGGACGAGATGCGCGACAGCGCCTTCCTGCTGGCCGGCGCCCGGGGCCGGCTGGAGATCCTGAAGCTCACCCTGCAGGCCGGCGCCGACCTCGGGAGTACCAACCGCTACGGCGGCACAGCGCTGATTCCGGCCTGCCATCACGGCCATGTCGAGACGGTGCGGGAACTGCTGAAGACCGCGATCGACGTCAATCACGTGAACCGGCTCGGCTGGACCGCCCTGCTGGAGGTCGTGATCCTGGGCGACGGCGGCCCGCCCTACGTCGAGATCACGCGCCTGCTGCTTGCACGCCGCGCCGACGTCAATCTACCCGACAACCAGGGCGTCACGCCGCTCGGTCATGCGCGCCAGCGCGGCCAGCGCGAGATCGCCTCGATCCTGGAGGCCGCCGGCGCGCGCTGAATGAGCAAGTCCCGTACCTATGTATGTCTTCCCGGCGCCTGGATGGGCGCGTGGTCGTTCCAGTTCGTCGTCGAAAGGCTGCGCGCCGCCGGCCACGATGCCCGCGCCCTGCCCTTTCGCGGCGTCGGCGAGCGCGCGGCGGAACTCTCGCCCGATCTCGACAACGACGTCTTCCTGGCCGAGACGATCGCCACCCTGGAGAAGGAAGACCTGCGCGACATCGTGCTCGTCGGTCACAGCTTCGGCAGCCTGATCGCCACGCTCGTCACCGATCGCATCCCCGAGCGGATCGGCCATCTCGTCATCATCGACGGCGGCATAGCGACCGACGGCCAGTCGATCTTCGGCCGCATCCCGCCCGAGATCGTGGCCAAGCGGAAGAAGCTGATGAAGGTCGTGAACGACACCGAGGTGCTGCCCTTCGCGCCGGTCGGCAGCCTGATCATCGACGACCCAGTGCTGGCCGCCTGGACGCACCGGCACCTCACGCCGCATCCGGTCGCCTGCTACACCAAGCCGATCAAGCTGCACAATCCGGCGGGCAACGGCCGTCCCATGACCTACGTCGCCTGCACCAAGCCGCGCTATCCGGTGTCGGCCGGCATGCACGAGAAGGTGCAGACCATGCCGCATGTCCGCTACCGCTCGATCGAAGCCGGCCACAACTGCATCATCTCGGCGCCCGATCTCGTCACGGCGGAACTGCTGGCCATTCCGCGTTGAGCAATATCCCGTCGTCCCGAGCGGAGCGCAGCGAAGCCGAGGGACCGCTTTTCCGAGGCACAGTGTGTCGAAGCGAAAAAAGGTCCCTCGACTGCACGCCGGAGCCTGCCCCGAGGGCTTCCGAGGGGGCGCTTCGCTCGGGACGACGGGTGGCTAAAACGGCTCCTTGTAGGGCCGCAGGTCGATTTCATGGGTCCAGGCGCTGCGGTGCTGGCGGTGCAGGTGCCAGTAGCTGTCGGCGATGGCGTCGATGTTCAGCAGCCCATCGGGGCCCGCCTTGTCCGCGCGGTCGGGCATGCGCGAGAGGAGACGTTCGCCCTCGATGCCGCCGTCGATGATGGCATGCGCGACATGGATGCCCTGAGGCCCGAACTCGCGCGCCATCGACTGCACCAGCAGGCGCAGACCGCCCTTGGTCGCGTTGAAGGCGGCAAAGCGCGGACGGCCGCGCAGCGAACCCGAGGCGCCGGTGAAAATCACCGTGCCGCGGCCCAACGGCGCCAGACGGCGCATGGCTTCCCGGCCAAACAGGAAGCCGGCGAAGCAGCCGACCCGCCAGGAGTCCTCGAAATGCTGCGCCGTCATCTCGCGGAAATCGACGGCGGCGTTGTTGCCCATGTTGAAGACCAGCAGGTCGGTCGGCGCGCCCTCCGCATCGTCGGCCATCGCCTTGTCGAACAGCGCGGCGACCTCGTCCTCCTTCGTGCCGTCGACCACGATCGCCGTCGCCGCTCCGCCGGCGTTGCGGATGCCCAGCGCAACCTTGTCGATCTTGGGCCCGGTACGGCCCGCTACGAGCACGTGGTAGCCCTCTTTCGCGAAGCGGCGACTCGCCGCCGCACCCAGCCCCCGCTCGGCACCAACGCCCAGCACGACCGCCTTCGTCTTCTTCGCCATGTTCGCTCCTCGCAACGCCGTTGCTCGGAACTTGTGGTGCGCGGTGACTCTTCGCTACGGTCGATCGCATGAAATTAGCTCCGTACCCCATGATCGATCTCGACCTCGCGGCGCCGCTCGATCGCCACCCCGCCACCGTGCTGCCCGACTGGATCGACTGGAACGGCCACATGAACGTGGGTTACTACGTCGTGGCCTTCGACAAGGCGACCGACACGCTCTGCCAGCAGTTCGGCTGCGGCTGGGAATACACGCGCGACAAGATCGGCATGACCTTCGTGCTCGAGGCGCACGTGACCTACGATCGGGAAGTCAAGGAAGGCGACGACTTGCGCATCACGACGCAGATCCTCGACCACGATGCCAAGCGCCTCCATTTCATCCACATGATGTATCATGCGAAGGAAGGCTATCTCGCCGCGACCAACGAATTGATGTTGATGAACATCGACTATAACAGCCGCCGCTCGGCTCCCTGGCCGGACTTCGCCATGGAGCGAATCGAAAAGCTTGCGGCCGCCCACGCCGCCCTCCCCCGGCCCGTCCAGGCCGGCCGCCTCATCGGAATCAAGAAGAAGTAACAGCGTCCATGCTTCAGTCCCTGCCGTACGAACTTCCCGAACTGATCACCCGCGCCCCGCTCGACACCCACCGCTCTACCGTGATTCCCGAATGGGTCGACTGGAACGGCCACATGAACGTGGCCTTCTACGTCGCGGCCTTCGACCAGGCTTCCGGCGCGTTCATGCGTAACATGGGGCTGGGCCGTCGCTACGTCGACGGCAAGCTGGGCATGACCTTCGTGCTGGAAACCCACGTCACCTACGACCGCGAGGTCCGCGAAGGCGCGCCGCTGCGCTTCACCACACAGCTGCTGGCCCGCGATGCCAAGAAGGTGCATCTCTTCCATGAGATGTACCATGCCGAGCAGGACTACCTGGCCGCGACCAACGAAACGATCGTCATGAACATCGACTATGCCACGCGGCGTTCCGGGCCCTGGCCGGTGCCGGCGGCCGAGCGTCTCGACGCAATCTGGAAGACCCACGAGGGTCTGCCCAAGCCGGCCAAGGCTGGTCGGGTCATGAGTCTTTCGAAGAAGGTCTAGCGAGTGCGGCCAGCGCCTCGCCGCTCAGACGGTAGGGCAGCCAGTTGCGGATCCAGCGATAGCCCAGCCGCTCGTAGAAGCCGCGTGCTGGGTTCCAGTCGAGCACATTGAGGTCGATGCGCTTGTAGCCCTTGGCTTCGCATTCGCGGGCGAGACCCTGCATCAGCGCGCGGGCGACACCGCCGCGACGTTCCTCGGGCACCACCCAGATGTCCTCGATGAAGAGGCCGCGTGCGGCGGTCCAGACGGAATAGTTGAACGTGTAGAGCGCGAAACCCACCGCTTTGCCCTCGCGCTCGGCGATCAGCGCCCCGAATTGAGGATTCTCGCCAAATCCGTCGCGAGCGAGGGTCTGCGGGGTCGAACCGACGGCATCGGGCTCGTCCTCGTAGGTCGCGAGATCGACCGAAAAGCGGTGCAGCGTGTCGACGTCGTCGATCGTGGCCGGCCGGACCACGAGTGATGCTGGATCAGACGGCAAGGTAGCCTCCGTCGACCGGCAGGATGGCGCCGGTGATGTAGCTCGCCGCCTCCGAACACAGGAACACCACCGGCCCGGCCAGCTCCTCCGGCTGGCCCACGCGCTTCATCGGCACATGGGCGAGGAAGCCCTCCAGCTTCTTCGGATCGGCGCGCGTCACCTCCGTCATCGCGGTGGCGATGATGCCCGGCGCCAGCGCGTTCACCCGCACACCGTCGGGCGCCAGCTCCGTCGCGAGCGCGCGCGTGAACTGGGCCAGCGCGCCCTTCGAGACCGGATAGACCCCGCTGCCGGCCGGCGCGATGAAGGAGTTGATCGAGGCGATGTTCACGATGCTGCCCTTGGTGTGCTTGAGCTGCTCCACAAAGGCCATGGTGACGTTGAAAGGCCCCTGGACGTTCACCTCCATCGTGCGTTCCCAACGCGCCCGGCCGTCCGGGTCCATCAGGCCCCCGCGCAGGAAGATGCCGGCATTGTTCACCAGGATGCTGATCGGACCGACCAGCAGGGAGATGTCCTGCGCAAGCTTGGTGCAGCTTTCCGCATCGGTGACGTCGAGCGCATGGCCGCGCGCGTCGCCGCCCTCCCTGACGATGCTGTCGGCAATGGTGCGCGCCGCATCGAGATCGACATCCGTGACAATGACGCGGGCGCCAGCGGCGGCGAGGCCGCGGGCGATGGCCGCGCCGTTGCCGCGGCCCGCACCCGTGACCAGCGCAAGCCGGCCGGTGAGTGTATCCTTCATGTATCCTCCATCGTCTCGTGAGCCGCGGCGAGCGCTTCGAGAAGCACCTCGTCACCGACATGGTTCGCCAGCAGAAGGATCAGCCGTGCGTCGAAGGCACGGCACTGCGCATCGTCCAGGTCCCGATGGGCCTCGACAATCGCATTATAGATGTCGTCGGGTCGCGCAAGATTCAGCGTACGGCGCAACGCGCCGGTCGTCGTGTCGGCCATCGCCGTCTCCTCAGCCGTTCCCGGTGGCCCGCCGGATCGCCGCCCCGATGGCGGCCGCGTCGAAGCGGCGCCAGCGCGCGGCGACATAGCGGTCGGGCCGGATCAGGTAGGTCGTGCCGGGCCGGGCATCGTAGCGCTGTCGGGCGAGCCCGTCCCCCACGATGCAGACGCCGGTCGCACCGGGCGGCAGGTTGGCAAGGGGCGTGTCCTGGTCGGCGAAGGCGAGCACGGTGAAGTCCCGTCCCAGCCGGTCGATCAGCCAGGGTCCGCCGTCACGCCCCATTGGTGCATCGAGCATCGCCTGTCCCGGAGCGGGACCCCGAGCCCAGTCCGTGTCGCCATCCGGCGTGTCGAGCGGCGAACCGGCCTGGCTCGTGGGTACGGACAAGCGGCCGCTGTTGATCAGTGCGCGGGCGAAGGGAAAGTCGCGGGCGAGGGCCAGGGTTGCGTCGCGGAAAGCCCTCGAGGCCGGAAACTTCGGTGTGATGAAATCCGTGCTGCGGGTCGAGTTCAGAATGTTCTCGCGGGCCGCCGCACGCCGCTCGCTGCAATAGCTGTCGAGCAGCGACGCCGGCGCGGCCTTGCCGAGCACCATCGCCAGTTTCCAGGCGAGGTTGTCGACATCGGCGATCGCGCCATTGCCGCCGCGCGCGCCGAAGGGAGACACGACGTGGGCGGCATCTCCCGCGAAGATCACCCTGTCGTGGACGAAGCGCTCCATCATGCGGCAGGTGAACGTGTAGACGCTGGTCCACTCGTGCTCCCAGCGCGCCTCGGGGCCGAACATCTGGCGCAGGCGCCGGTCGATGTTTTCCGGCTTCTTCTCCTCTTCCGGATCGGCGTCCGGACCAAGCTGGAAGTCGACGCGCAGCACGTTGTCGGCCTGGCGATGCAGCAGGACCGAATTCGTGGGATGGAACGGCGGGTAGAACCAGAAACGCCGCTCCTTGGGCAGTTCGCTCAGGAGCCTGATGTCGGCGATCAGGAACCGGTCGTGGAAGACCTCGCCGGGATAGGGCAGGTCCAGGAGATGGCGCACGGTGCTGCGTACGCCATCGCAGGCGACCAGCCACTCGGCCTGGAGCGTGTAACGTCCATCCGGTGTCTCCACCTCGACCGCGACGCCCTCGTCGCCCGGCGTGACGGCAACCACCTTGTTGCGCAAGCGCAGCTCGGCCAGTGGCTCGGAGAGGCAGCGATCGTAGAGATACTCCTCCACGTAATACTGCTGCAGGTTCACGAAAGCCGGGAACTTGTGGCCCGGCTCGGGCTGCAGGTTGAAGCGGAAGACCGGCTTGTCGCGAAGATAGAGTTCGCCCTGCTCCCAGGTGATTCCCTTCTCGACCATGCGGGACGCGACACCGAAGCGGTCCCAGATCTCGAGACTGTGCTTGGCCTGGCAGATCGAACGGCTGCCGAGGCTCACCGTGTCGTCCTCGTCCAATACGACCGAGGGAACGCCGCGCTTGGCCAGCGCCAGCGCCAGCGTCGGGCCGGCCATGCCGGCGCCCACGATCACGACGGGCCGGCGCCCGCACCCGCCGTCGAGTTCGGCGGGCCGGCTGTACGGGTAGTGGCGGTATTCGTACGACCCCATCGGGAAGCGGATCAGGCGCCCTTTTCGAGCGCCGCCCACATTTCGATGTCGCGTTCGGCGGTCCAGATGCGCGGATGGTCGAGGCCCTTGGCCTCGTCGTAGGCGCGCGACACATCGAACGGCATGCAGTGTTCGAAGATGACCCAGTTGCCGTAGCGCGGCTGCAGGGCCGCCATCGCCTTGTCGTAGGCCAGCTTCAGAGAGTCGCCGGCCTCGGCGCTCTTCTCCACCACCTTGTAGAGGTCGCTCAGAAAAGCCTGCGTCCCGGCAATGCCTTCCTCGACCGGACCCTCGCCGATCAGCGCGTCGCCTCGCCCGGGCACCAGCGCCTCGGCCTTGAGGTCGCGAAGCTTCTGCAAGGTCTCCGGCCAGTCCTTGTAGTGGGCGTCGCCGCAATAGGGGGTGGCGCCGTACTCGACGAGATCGCCGCTGAACAGCGTGCGCTCCTCGGGCAGCCAGACGATCGTATCGCCCTTTGTATGGCCGCGGCCGGCATGGATGATGTCGACCTGCAGCTTGCCCAGCCACAGGGTCATGCGGTCGCTGAAGGTGATGGTGGGCCAGGTCAGGCCCGGGATCGTCTCGGCCGCCTGGAACAGGCGCGGAAAGCGCTGCAGCTCTGACTTGTAGTCCTGTGCGCCACGCTCGACGATCATGTCGCGCGTGGCCTCGCTGCAAATGATGTGCTCGGGACTGTAGCCGCTGGCACCCAGCACGCGCACGGCGTGATAGTGCGTGAGCACCACGTACTTGATGGGCTTGTCGGTAACGGTGCGGATGCGCTCGATAACCTGCTCCGCCATCTTCGGCGTCGCCTGGGCGTCGATCACCATCACCGCGTCGTCGCCGACCACGATGCCCGTGTTGGGATCGCCCTCCGCCGTGAAGGCGTATGCATGTTCGGAAAGACGGCTGAAGGTGATCTTCTTGTCCGCCATATCCGCCTGTGAGGCGAACGCCTTGGCCATCGATACTCCCCCGTTCTGTTTGACGTGACCCTATGCAGCGGCCGGCCGCGAAGTCAAAGCGAGGCTATGCACAGGGCGGTCAGTCGGTGCCGTACTTGTGATAGCCGCCACGGTCGCCCGTCCGGACCGTCACATCGAAAGTGTCGCTGTCGCGTTCCATCTTGAGCTTCACCACCGAGCCGGCCGGCCCGATCGCCCAGAGCTTGCGATAGAAGTCGGCCACGTCATCGAGCACCTCGCCGTCCAGCGCGTGCAGGATGTCGCCGCGCTGGAGCCCCGCCCGGTCGGCGGGCCCGCCTTCGGAGATGCCGCCGACCACGAGTTGGCCCATGTGTTCCACGGTGTAGATCCCGAGCCAGGGGCGTGGCGGCGTCGAAAGGCGTCCTTGGGCGACGAGTTCGCCGAAGATCGGCTTCAGCCGGTTGATCGGCACGTACATGTTGCCGGGAAAGGCGGGCGATCCCGGACCAAGAGCCTCCTGGACCAGCAGCGAGCCGACGCCCAGCAGTTCGCCCTGCTGGCTGATCAGCGCCGAACCGCCCCACAGCGGATAGGCCGGCACGGTGAAGATGGCGCTGTCGAGCAGGTACTCCCAGTATCCGGCAAACTCGCGCCGTCCGGCCACCTTGACCTTGAGCGCCGCCTTCTCTCCGCCGAGGCCCGCGACGAAGGCTTCCGCGCGCAAAGTCAGGGAGTCGGAATCGCCGAAGCGCATCGGTTTCAGGCGCATCGGCTCCTCGGTGCGCACAAGGCCGAAGCCGCTCTCGTAGTCGTAGCCCACGATGCGGGCACTCAGCTCGTTGCCCTCTATGTCGGTGACCGTGACGGTGTCGGCTTCCATGATCAGATAGCCGATCGTGAGGATCAGGCCCTCGTCGTCGACGAGAATCCCATGACCTTCACGCTCCGTGCCCAAAGTCTTGGCGGAGCGACGGCTTTCGGGAATGGTGGTCTTTACGCCGACCACCGCGGGCAACGCGGCAGAAACCAGGGGTGGCAGGTTGGAGCCACCACCGGGGGTGCGGGCGACCACGCCCTCTTCGCCGGGCGGCGGCCAATGGCCCGCGCCGTTTGCGGAACCGTTCAACCCTCGGGCCATCCGCGCTCCTCCCCGCGCACCACGCGCGTCCACAGTCTCAAAGATAGGCGTCCGCCGTCTCGATTGCTATATGACGGTACATGGCGCCCCCCGCCGATCCGTTCGAAATCACCGACGACCCCGCTCCGGCCGACCCGGTTCCGGCGAGGCGCGCCGTCGCGCCCACCGCCCATCTCGAAGGCCTAAACGACGAGCAGCGCCAGGCCGTCACCCATGCTGGGGGACCGTTGCTGGTTCTGGCCGGCGCCGGTACCGGCAAGACCCGCGTTCTGACGACCCGGATCGCCCATCTGCTGCTGACCGGCCAGACGCGCACATCGCAAATCCTGGCCGTGACCTTCACCAACAAGGCCGCGCGCGAGATGCTGGATCGCGTTGCGAGCCTGATCGGCGGCGCGGCCGACGGCATGTGGCTGGGCACCTTCCACGCCATCGGCGTGCGGGTCCTGCGCCGCCACGCAGAATTGATCGGCCTCAAGAGCAACTTCACGATCCTCGACACCGATGACCAGACGCGGCTGATCAAGCAGCTCCTGCAGGCAGAGGGGATCGACGACAAGAAATGGCCGGCGCGCATCCTGTCCGGGATCATCCAGCGCTGGAAGGACCGCGCCCTGCCGCCGGAAAAAGTCTCGGGCGACGATGCCGGCGAGTTCGCCAACGGCCGCGCGGCCGACATTTACCGCCAGTACCAGGAGCGTCTCGCCGAGGTGAACGCCGTCGATTTCGGCGACCTGGTGATGCATTGCGTCACCCTGTGGCAGAAGCATCCGGATATCCTGGAGATCTATCATCGGCGCTTCCGCCACATCCTGGTCGACGAGTATCAGGATACCAACGTGGCGCAGTATCTCTGGCTGCGCCTGCTGGCCCAAGGGACTCAGAACGTCTGCTGCGTCGGCGATGACGACCAGTCGATCTACGGATGGCGCGGCGCCGAGGTCGGCAACATCTTGCGCTTCGAGAAGGACTTCCCCGGCGCCACGATCGTCCGGCTCGAGCGCAATTACCGTTCGACGCCGCACATTCTGGCCGCCGCCTCGCACCTCATCTCGCACAATGAGGGCCGGCTCGGAAAGACCCTGTGGACCGACGCCAAGGAAGGCGAGCGCATCTCGCTGCGCGGCGTCTGGGACGGCGACGAGGAAGCCCGCACCATCGGCGAGGAGATCGAGGCGCTGCAGCGCGACAAGCACAAGCTCGCGCAGATCGCCATTCTCGTCCGCGCCGGCTTCCAGACCCGCGAGTTCGAGGAACGCTTCATCACGATGGGTCTGCCCTATCGCGTGATCGGCGGCCCGCGCTTCTACGAGCGCCAGGAGATCCGCGACGCGCTGGCCTATTGCCGCGTCACCATCCAGCACGACGACGACCTCGCCTTCGAGCGCATCTACAACACGCCGCGCCGGGGCCTGGGTGAATCGGCGCTGCGCACCCTGCGGCTGATCCAGCGCACGCAGAAGATCTCGCTGTTCGAGGCGACGCGGCGGGCGCTCGAGACCGACGAGCTGAAGGCCCGCCCGCGCAAGTCGCTGGGCGACCTGATCCGCAACTTCGAACGCTGGCGCGCGATGCTCGACGGCATGAGCCACGTCGAGGTGGTCGAAACCATGCTCGACGAGTCGGGCTATACCGACATGCTGCGCATCGACCGCTCCCCGGAAGCGGAGGGTCGACTCGAAAACTTGAAGGAACTCGTCAACGCGCTGCAGGAATTCGATTCGCTGCCGGCGTTCATGGAGCACGTCGCGCTGCTCACCGACATGGCATCGCGTGACGACACCGACATGGTGAGCGTGATGACCCTGCACGCCGCCAAGGGGCTGGAGTTCGACACGGTGTTCCTGCCGGGCTGGGAGGAGGGCCTGTTTCCCAATCAGCGCGCGCTCGACGACAAGGGCGCGGCCGGCCTCGAGGAGGAGCGGCGGCTGGCCTATGTCGGCCTGACGCGCGCGCGCAAGCGAGCCTACGTATCCTTCGCCGCCAATCGCCGCGTCTTCAACCAGTGGCAGGCCGCCATCCCGTCGCGTTTCCTGCGCGAACTGCCGCCGGGCCAGCTCGCCGAGAGCAGCGATGCCGGCCTCTATGCGACCTATTCCGCAGGCCATCATGGCGGTATGCGTGACCATGCCAGTGGCTTCGAATACGAAAGCCTCGGCGTCACGGGCAGGCGCGGCCGCTATCGCGACGAGACCGCCGACGATCGCCGTGCGACCGACGGTGACAGGGTCGACCTCAGCGTCGGCCAGCGCGTATTTCACCAGAAATTCGGTTACGGTCGCATCGTCGCCGTGGACGGCAACAAACTGGACATCGAGTTCGAGAAAGCCGGCTCCAAGAAGGTACTCGACAGCTTCATCGAAGCAGCCTGATCAGAAGCTACAGGAGAGAAAACGCCATGTTCCGCCGCTCTGCCCTTGCCCTCGGCTCGGCCCTGGGTCTCGTGCTCGCTTCCGGCGCCGGCTTCGCGCAGACCGGCAAGGTGACGGTGGTCACCTCCTTCTCCAAGGACGTCACCGACCCGATCAAGAAGGCCTTCGAGAAGGCCGTGCCCGGCGCCACGCTCGAAGTGCAGAACCGCAACACCAATGCCGGTGTGAAGTTCATCGAGGAGACCAAGGGCAACAACCAGGTCGACCTGTTCTGGGCATCGGCGCCCGACGCCTTCGAGGTGCTGAAGGGCAAGAAGCTGCTCAGCGCCTACAAGCCCAAGGCCACCGGCATCGCCGAGAAGGTCGGCTCCTACCCGGTGAACGACAAGGACGGCTTCTATTCCGGCTTCGCCGCCTCGGGCTACGGCATCATGTGGAACGAGCGCTACGTGAAGGCCAACAAGCTGCCGACGCCGAAGGAGTGGCAGGACCTCGCGCAGGCACCCTACTTCGACCATGTGTCGATCTCTGCGCCGTCGCGCTCCGGCACGACCCATCTCACGATCGAGACGATCCTGCAGGGCGAAGGCTGGGACAAGGGCTGGCGCACAACCAAGGAGATCGCCGGCAACCTGCGCACCGTGACCGACCGCTCGTTCGGTGTGCCGGAAGCGGTGAACTCGGGTCAGGTCGGCTACGGCATCGTGATCGACTTCTTCGCCTTCTCCTCGCAGGGCGCGGGCTTCCCGGTGAAGTTCGTCTATCCGTCGGTGACGACCCTGGTGCCGGCCAATGTCGGCATCGTCGCCAATGCGCCGAACAAGGCCGGCGCCGAGGCCTTCATCGAGTTCCTGCTCTCGCCCACCGGCCAGGAAGTGCTGCTGGAACCGACCATCCGCCGTCTCCCGGTACGCCCGGAGACCTACGCCAAGGCGCCGGCCGACTATCCCAACCCGTTCAAGGACAAGAACCTCCAGGGTCTCCTGACCTTCAACGCCGGGCTCTCCGAAGGTCGCACCGCCGCCGTCGACACGCTGTTCGACCAGCTCATCACCTTCCAGCTCGAGCCGCTGAAAGCCGTGACGAAGACACTGCACGAAGTGGATGCGGCGCTGAAGAAGAAGGACAACGCCCAGGCCCGCGCGCTGGCCAAGGAAGCACGCGACCTGATCGCCGCCATGCCGATCACCGAGGCGCAAGCCGCATCGCCCGAGATCAAGGCTGCATTCACCGGGGCGAAGGAAAAATCCTCCCGCCAGGCCGAGCTGGAGCAGCAGTGGGCCGCCTTCGCCAAGGAGAAGTATGCGGCGGCGAAAGCCAAGGCCGATGAGGCACTGAAGCTGGCGCGCTAGTGCGGGAGCCTCGTCACTTGCCTCCCCATTCAAATGGGGAGGTGCCCGCGTCTCACGCGGGCGGAGGGTTCATCGCGTTCGGGGTCAAGGTTTCTGACCCCTCCCCCCCTGACTACAGGGGCACCTCCCCATTTGAATGGGGAGGAGTATGAGCCGCTCCCCCGGACAGATCGCCCTCGCGCTCGGCATCGCCCTCTTCCTCGCCGTCTTCCTGCTCGTGCCGGTGGCGACCGTCGTCTATGTCGCCTTCACCGAAAAGGGCGGCGGCGGGCTGACGCTCGTCAACTTCCTCGACTTCGCCCGCACCGAGCTGTTCGTCCGCTCGTTCTGGAACTCGGTCTACGTTTCCGGGATGACGGTCGTCTGGGCCTCGGCGCTGGCGCTGCCGTTGGCCTATCTCACGACGCGCTTCGAATTCCGGGGCGCCATGCTGGTGCAGACGCTGGGCTTCCTGCCGCTGATCATGCCGCCCTTCGTCGGCGCGGTGGCGATGCAGCTCCTGTTCGGCCGCAACGGTTCGGTGAACCTGCTGCTCGACGAATGGTTCGACTTCAAGATCGGCTTCATGGAAGGCCTCAACGGCGTCATCTTCCTGCAAGCCATCCACTATTTCCCGTTCATCCTCGTCAACCTGTCGGCGGCGCTGCGCAACATCGACCGCAGCATGGAAGAGGCTGCGCAGAACCTGGGCTCGCACGGGCTGCGCCTGTTCCGGCGCATCGCCCTGCCGCTGGCGCTGCCGGGCTATATCGCGGGCGCCAGCCTGGTGTTCGTGAAGGTGTTCGACGACGTGGCGACGCCGCTGCTCCTCAACGTGAAGGAGATGCTGGCGCCCCAGGCCTATCTGCGCATCACCTCGATCGGCATCGACGATCCGATGGGCTACGTGATCTCCGTCGTGCTGATCCTCGTCGCGGTGGCGACCATGTGGGCGACCGCTTTGGTCATGAAGGGCAAGGATTACGCCACGACCCAGCGCGGCGGCGGCGGCCTCGCCCGGCGGAAGCTGCGACCGCGCGAGCAGGCGCTGGCCTATGGCGTCGTGATCCTCATCCTGGCCCTCGTGCTGGCGCCGCATGTCGGACTGGTGCTGCTGTCGTTCGCCACGGTCTGGTCCTACAGCCCGCTGCCCGACGGCTACACGCTGGCGCACTACACGCGCGTGCTGGGCGACAGCTCGATCTACATCAAGAACACGCTGCTCTATGCCGGGCTGGCGGCCACCATCGACGTGGTGATCGGCGGCGCCATCGCCTATCTGGTCCTGCGCACGCGCCTGGCCGGCCGGCAGTGGCTCGACTGGGCCGCCAGCACCGCGCTGGCCGTGCCCGGCGTGGTGCTGGGCATCGGCTATCTGCGCGCCTTCTATGGCGTCAACCTGCCCGACGGCACGCCACTGGCGACTCTCTGGATCGTGATCGTGCTGGCCATCGCCATCCGCCGCCTGCCCTACGCGCTGCGCGCTGCCTACGCGGCCCTGCAGCAGATCTCGATCTCGCTCGAGGAAGCCGCGGAGAATCTCGGCGCCACCAAGGCGCGCACGGTGCGCCGGGTCGTGATCCCGCTGATGACCGGCGGGCTGCTCGCCGGCTTCGTCACCAGCTTCGCCACGGCCGCCGTCGAATTGTCGGCCGTGCTGATCCTCGTCCAATCCAATTCCGACGCGCCGCTGGCCTACGGCCTCTACGTCCTGATGCAGACACCGGCGGGACGCGGCGCCGGCGCGGCGCTGGGCGTGATCGCCGTGCTGATCGTGGCGATCTGCATGTGGCTGTCGCAGCTGGCGGTCGACCGCTCGCAACGGGCGCGGGGGCTCGATATATGACGGACATGACCATGGCGAAGGCAGCACGCGCGGTCGGCATCGAGATCACGGGGGTCAACCTCTCCTACGGATCGACCCATGTGCTGAAGGATGTCGCGCTCTCGATCCACCCCGGCGAGTTCTTTGCTTTCCTCGGCCCGTCCGGTTGCGGCAAGACCACCCTGCTCAGGCTGATCGCGGGCTTCGCCCAGGCGCAGACCGGCAAGGTGCTGCTCGACGGCCAGGACGTGGCGCCGCTGCCGCCGTGGAAGCGCGACGTCGGCATGGTGTTCCAGAGCTACGCGCTGTGGCCGCACATGACCGTCGCGAAGAACGTGGCCTTCGGCCTCGAGGAGCGCCGCCTGCCCCGCGCCGAGATCGACCGTCGGGTCGCGCAGGCGCTCGAACTGGTCGGCCTGTCCGCCTACGCCGAGCGACGACCGGCGCAACTTTCCGGCGGCCAGCAGCAGCGCGTGGCGGTGGCCCGCACCATCGCCATCGAGCCCAAGGTGCTGCTGCTCGACGAGCCGCTCTCCAACCTCGACGCCAAGATGCGCGTCAGCGTCCGCCGCGAACTGCGGTCGCTGCAGCAGCGGCTGGGCCTGACGACGATCTTCGTCACCCACGACCAGGAAGAGGCCAACACGATCTGCGACCGCATCGCCGTGATGGACGGCGGCAAGGTCCAGCAGGTCGGCACGCCGATGGAGCTCTACGAGAACCCGGCCAACCTCTTCGTGGCGAACTTCCTGGGCTCGGCAAACATTCTCGACGAGCGCTCCGGCATGCCAATGCCGGCGGGCAAGCGCCTGGTGTTCCGGCCGCAGCATGCTGCCCTGTCGTCGCCCGAAGGGGCTGCCCTGCGCGGACCGGTCACGCATCGCGAATTCCTGGGCGCCACCGTGCGCTATGCCGTACGCATCGGCGACAGCGAGGTTCTGATCGAGACGCCGTTCCAGTCCGGCAGCGAGCTGCGGGCCGTCGGCGACAATGTCGGCGTGGACTTGCCGCCCCGGCGCATGCTCTTCCTTCCGGCATGAGCATGAGCAAAGTACGCAAGGCTGGCTTCGTCGCGCCGGCGGCGCAGCGCGCCGATTGGGAAATCCTGCTGGAAGAACGGCTGGGCGAGGAAGGCTTCATCGTCGCGAGCTGCGAGGTCTCGCGCGACGGCCCCTGGCGCATCGACGTGTTCGGCGAGGGCGACGAGGCGCTGGTGACGGCGGCGATCGAGGCAGCGGCGCAGGCGCTGGGCCTGGCCGTGCCGGACTGGCGCTGGGAAGCGCTGCCCGACATCGACTGGGTGGCCGAGAACCAGCGCTCCTTCAGGCCCTTTGCGGTCGGGCCTTTCTGGGTACACCCCTCGCATGTCAGCGAGGGCCGCCCCGCCGGCCTGCTGCCGCTGCGCATCGATGCGGGCCTGGCCTTCGGCACCGGCACCCATGCCACCACGCGCGGCTGCCTGGAGATGCTGGCGACGCTCGATCCGGCGGACACGGTAAACGCCGTCGATGTGGGATGCGGCAGCGGCATCCTGGCCATCGCCATGGCCAAGCTCTGGAAGCGGCCGGTGATCGGCGGGGACAATGACGCCGAAGCGGTGGAGGTCGCGCAGGAGAACGCGGGACTGAACGGCGTGCCCGATCTTTGCTCTTTCTTCGTGTCCTCGGGCCTGCAGGCCGATTCCCTGTCCGGCCGCGCCCCCTATGATCTCGTTGTCGCAAACATCCTGGCGGGACCGTTGCTCGACCTGGCAGACACCTTCGCCGGCGCGGTACGGCCGGGCGGACGCGTGCTGCTGAGCGGCCTGCTGGTGGAGCAGGCAGCCTGCATCGTCGCCGCTTACGGACAACGAGGTTTCGTCTTCGAGCGCCGAATCGACCTGGAGACGGGCGGCGCCTGGTGGCGCAGCCTGATCTTGCGCCGGGAATAGGCGCAAAACGAAAGGGCCGGCTTTCGCCGGCCCTCGTACGCTTACGCTACGCTACTCAACAATCGGCTACGCCGCGCGGCGCAGATTCTGGTTGGCCAGGGTGACCGGTCCGGCGACATAGTCGAACGCGGGCGTCACCCCTTCGGCGGCCTCGCGAACCGCGAAGTCGATGTCGGCCCGGCACAGGCCGAGGTCGGACAGTTCGCGGTCGGTCATGCGATGCAGCTGGGCCTCGGCGGCGCGCAGCTTCAGGTTGGCCTTGATCCCCGCGGTGAGGCGGTCGTACTGACGGCCAATCCACAGGATTGCATCACCGAAGCCGTTCGCCAGCATTTCGGCGCGGGCATAGCGGGCACGCAGCTCGATCAGGTGGCGATCGGCGGTGAAGCCGAACTTGGAATTCGCGTTTCCCCCCGCCGGCGCAGTTTCGCTGGTCAGATCCTTAAAGGTCCGAATCGGCTGGGTCATCATGAGTCTCTCCTTTATTGTGCAATGCGAAAGTCGATGCTGCATCGCACTCAGCAAATATAGAGCCTTGAGCCGCAACAATAAGTGCAGAGGTTGAAGGTTCGATATGCACACAACGCATGGCGCACCATATTTTAGCATTTCGCAGATGCGAAAGAACGAAAATTGCTCAGTTTGCCTGTCCCGACCTCCGCGCGTAGGGTCGCGACATCATGAGTTCCGCTCCAGATGACGTTCTAGCCCTGCTCCGCAAGCATGGGCGCAGCGCCGACCCGGCTGCTCTCGATGCGCTGATGCGCGGGGTGGCCGCCGCCCCTGAAAGCCTGTCCGGCCCGGAGTGGATCGAACTGATCGATCCGGCTCCTGATGCCGAAATGACCAGCGCGCTGACTGCCTGGCGGGCAGCGTTGGCCGCCGGCGACGACGGGCTGGAAGCGAGCCCCGCCCCGGCCTCCCGGCTGGCCGACCTCCGTGCCGAGCTGAAGCGGCGGGGTCTCGACGGTTTCGTCGTGCCACGTGCGGACGAGCATCAGGGCGAGTACGTGCCGAGGCGCTCGCAACGGCTGGGCTGGCTGACCGGGTTCAGCGGCTCGGCGGGCCTCGCCATCGTCCTGGCCGAAAAGGCGGCGATCTTCATCGACGGCCGCTACACGCTCGCGGTCCGCGACCAGGTCGATGTCGGGGCCTTCGAGCCGCACCAGATTCCCGAACAGTCGGCAGAAACCTGGATCGCCGAGAACCTGCCCAAGGGCGGCAAGCTGGGCTTCGATCCCTGGCTTCAGACCGTCGACGGCTACGACCGCTTCGCTCGCGCCTGCCAGCGTGCGAGCGGCAGCTTCGTGCCGGTCGAATCCAATCCCGTCGACACCGTCTGGACGGGCCGTCCGCCCGCGCCGCTGGCGCCGGTGCTGCCGCATCCCGTCGAGTTCGCCGGCGAGACCAGTGAGAGCAAGCGCGACCGCATCGCCTCGACGCTGGCCGCGAGGAACGCCGACGTCGCACTCATCACCGCGCCCGATTCGATCGCCTGGCTTCTGAATGTGCGCGGCGGCGACGTTCCGCGCACGCCGTTCGCGCTGGGTTTCGCGCTGATCCACGCCGACGGCCATGTCGATCTCTACATGGATCGCCGCAAGATTCCCGACCGCACCGTGTCGTGGCTCGGCAATGCCGTGACCCTGGCGCCGCCCGAGGAGTTGGGGAGCGCCCTCGACCTGCTGGGCAAGCTGGGCAAGCGCGTGCTGGTCGAGACCTCGACCGCGCCCTACTGGGCCTCGACACGGCTGCAGGCGGCGGGCGCGACGATGGTGCGGGACTCCGATCCCATCTCGCTCCCCAAGGCCTGCAAGAACGAGGTCGAGTTGGAAGGCATCCGTGCCGCGCATCGCCGCGACGGAGTCGCCGTCAGCCGCTTCCTGAACTGGCTCCACCTCAAGTCGAGTGCGGGCGCTTTGCGCGAGATCGAGGTGTCGGACCGGCTGCAGGCACTGCGCGAAGAAACCGGCAAGCTGCGCGATCTCAGCTTCGACACGATCTCGGGCGCCGGCGCCAACGGCGCGATCGTCCACTATCGCGCCTCCGAGGCGACGGAACGCACGCTCGAGCCGGGCAGCCTCTACCTCGTGGACTCCGGCGGCCAGTATCGCGACGGCACCACCGATATCACCCGCACTGTCGGCGTCGGCACGCCCTCGCCCGAGATGCGCGACCGCTTCACGCGCGTCCTCAAGGGCCATATCGCGCTGGCCAGCGCCCGCTTCCCGGTCGGCACGACGGGATCGCAGCTCGACGTGCTCGCACGCTATGCACTGTGGCAGGTCGGGCTCGACTATGACCACGGCACCGGCCACGGCGTCGGCGCCTATCTGTCGGTGCACGAAGGCCCGCACCGCATCTCCAAGATGCCCAACTCGGTCGCGCTGCAGCCCGGCATGATCGTCAGCAACGAGCCCGGCTACTACAAGACCGGAGCCTACGGCATTCGCATCGAGAACCTCGTGGCGGTGAAGGAGGTCGAGATCAAAGGCGCCGATCGCAAGTATCTCGAGTTCGAGACCCTGACCCTTGCCCCGATCGACCTTGCCTGCATCGAGCGGTCGCTGCTGACCGAGGCCGAGAAGCAGTGGCTCAACGACTATCACCGCCGTGTGCGCGAGACGGTCGGGCCGAACGTCGACGAAGCGACACGCACCTGGCTCGAACAGGCAACGCGCGCGATCTGACCTTTTTCGTGCCGAGCTGAACCACACCACCTCATCCTGAGGAGCGGCCACAGGCCGCGTCTCAAAGGATGGGCTACAGACGATGTGCTCGTGCCCACCCTTCGAGACGCTCACTGCGTTCGCTCCTCAGGGTGAGGCCGTGGTTTGGAAATTCGACGCGGTTCATCTTCTTCTGGAAAGACGCCCGCCTCTTTGAGCACCCAAACCATGGACTACCCGCTGAGCTTCACCCACTCTTCCTCGGTCATGGTCTGAACGCCGAGTTCGGCGGCCTTACGGGCTTTCGAGCCGGCGTTCTCGCCGACGACGACGAGGCTGGTCTTCTTCGACACCGAATCCGTGACCTTGGCGCCCAGTTCCTCGGCACGCGCCTTGGCGGCATCGCGGGTCATGGTCGAGAGTTCCCCGGTGAAAACCACGATCTTGTCCTTGAGCCTGGCGTCCGCCGCGATCACTCGCCGCTGCACCGGCTGGACGCTGAGCTGCTTCAGCAGGTCCTCGATGATCTCGACCGTATGGCCTTCGGTGAAGAACTCGCACATCGCGTCGGCCGTGGTGACGCCGATCTGCTCGACGTTGCACAGCCGGCCATATCTCGGGCCCACGGTCTCCGCGGCCTTCTCCTTCTTCGCCGGATCGGGATGCGCCGTGCGCTCCTTCGCGGCGGCCAGCATCTCGGCCAGCCAGGTGTCGGCATCGCCATATTCCTGGGCGAGGATCTTGGCCGTGGCCTCGCCGATCAGGGGAATGCCGATCGCGTTGATGAAACGGTCGAGCGAGATGGTCCGGCGGGCCTCGATGGCGGCCAGCAGGTTGCGCACGGAAAGGTCGCCCCAGCCCTCGCGTTTCTTGATATCGGCTTCGTGCTCGTGCAGGCGGAAGATGTCGCCTGGAACCTTGAGCAGCCCGTCGTTGAAGAAGTTCTCGATATGGGTGCCGCCCAGTCCCTCGATGTCGAAGCAGTTGCGCGACACGAAGTAGCGCAGCCGCTCGACCTGCTGGAACGGGCATTCCAGCCCGCCGGAGCAGCGCCGCACCACGCCCCCCTCCTCGGCCTTCACCTCGGTCTCGAGCGGACAGGGGCAGCGCGTCGGGAAGTGATACTTCTTCGCGTTCTTCGGGCGCTCGTCGGCCACGAAGCCCAGCACCTGCGGGATCACGTCGCCGGCGCGCTGGATCGTGACCATGTCACCGACCCGCACGTCGAGCCGCTCGATCTCGTCGGCATTGTGCAGCGTCGCGCGCGCCACCATCACGCCGCCGACGTTCACCGGTTCGAGATCGGCGACCGGCGTCAGCGCGCCGGTGCGTCCGACCTGGACGTTGATGCCGTTCAGCCGCGTCCGCGCCTGCTCGGCCGGGAACTTGTGCGCGGTCGCCCAGCGCGGCGCGCGACTGACGAACCCCAGCCGCTCCTGCCAGTCGATGCGGTCGACCTTGTAGACGACCCCGTCGATGTCGTAGGCCAGCGACGGGCGCGCCTCGCCGATCTGCCTGTAGAAGGCGCGCACCTCGTCCGGCGTCCGGCACAGCTCGGTCAATGGATTGGTCTTGAAGCCCCACGCCTTGAGAAGCTTCAGGTATTCACTGTGCGTCTTCCACGAACGGGGCTCGGCCTCGCCCCAGGCGTAGGCGAAGAAGCGCAAGGGACGCTTCGCGGTGATGCCGGCATCGAGCTGGCGCAACGAACCCGCGGCGGCGTTGCGCGGATTGGCGAAGGTCTTTTCTCCCGCCTCCTCCTGCCGCTTGTTCATCTCCTGGAACGCCGAGCGCTCCATGTAGACCTCGCCGCGCACGTCGATCGACTTCGGGAAGCCATCCTTCCCGTGCGCCTTCAAAGTTTGTGGAATATCCTTCACGGTCTTGAGATTCGCGGTGACATCCTCGCCGGTCGTGCCGTCGCCGCGCGTCGCGCCCTGGACGAACTCGCCATCCTCGTAGCGTAGGCTGATCGAGAGGCCGTCGATCTTCGCCTCGCAGCTGAACGCGATCTCGTCCTCGGGTCCGATGTTGGTCTCGCGTTCCAGGCCACGGCGCACGCGATCCAGGAAATCCTGCAGCTCCTCGTCGGTAAAGCAGTTGTCGAGCGACAGCATCGGCCGGCGATGCGTGACCTTGGCGAAGGCCGTCGTCGGCGTGGGCGCGACGCGCTGCGTCGGGCTGAACATGTCGACGATCTGCGGGAAACGCGCCTCGATCGCCTTCAATCTCTGCCGGAGCTTGTCGTACTCGGCGTCCGAGATCTCCGGCTCGTCCTTCTCGTGATAGAGCTTGTCGTGATGGACGATCTCGTCCGTCAGGCGCTTGTGTTCGGAGCGGGCCTGCCGCTCGGTCAGCTTGTCGACGTCGAGCGCCGCCACGACCTTCGCCGCACGGGACATTGCCGCCTCCCTAGCCCGCCGCCGCCAGCAGCCGGTCGGCCGCGGCCCGCGCCTCGACCGTCACCTCGGCACCCGAGAGCATGCGCGCGATCTCCTCGCGGCGGCCCTTGGCATCGAGCGACAGCACATCGGTGCTGGCCGTCGTGCGGGTCGTGGTCTTGCGGATCAGCCAGTGACGGTCGGCGACGGCGGCGACCTGCGGCGAATGGGTGACGACCAGGACCTGAACGTCCCGGGCCAGCCGCTTCAGCCGCTCGCCGACGGCAGCCGCTGTGGCACCGCCGATTCCCGAATCGACCTCGTCGAACACGATGGTCGGCGCATCACCGACCTTGGCGAGGCAGACCTTGAGTGCCAGCAGGAAGCGCGAGAGCTCGCCGCCCGAGGCGATTTTTGCAATGGGTGACGGCGGCGCGCCGGGATTGGTCGAGACGGTGAACTGCACGCGGTCGGTGCCGGCGGCCGACCAATCCGGCTCCGGCAACGCGGCCACTTCCGTGACGAACTTCGCACGCTCCAGCTTCAGCGGCGCCAGCTCGGCGGCCACCGCCTTGTCGAGCCGGGCCGCGCCCCTGCGGCGCGCGGCCGCCTGCGTTTCCGCGGCCGCAAGATAGATCGCGCGAGCCGCCTTTGCCGCGGTGGCCAGCTTCTTCAGCCCGGCCTCGCCGTCGTCGAGGGCCGCAAGTTGCGCCGAGAAATTCTCGGCGAGCGCGGCGAGCCCGGCCACGGCGACATTGTGCTTGCGCGCCATGGCCCGCAGCGCGAACAGCCGCTCCTCGATCTTCTCGAGCTTTGCCGGATCGAATTCCAGCGCATCGCGCGCCATCTCGAGCTGGGCCTGCGCCTCGGTGGCTTCGCTCAAGGCGCGATCGAGTGCGGCCAGCGGTGCGTCGAGACGACCGGCCGCCTTGTCGGCGTTGCGTTCGACCAAGCGATGCGCCGTCCTGAGGCTCGCAACCGCCCCCCGACCCTGCTCCAGCTCGCCCAGCGCCTGGCTGACCGCTTCCCCCAGCGCGCTGCCGGCCCGCATCAGCTGGCGTTCGCCGGCCAGCGTCTCCTCGTCGTCGGCCTTCGGCGCCAGGGCATCGAGTTCCTTCACCGCGTGGCGTAGAAACTCCTCGTCGCGCCGCGCCGCCTCGGCGGCGGCCTGCGCGTCGGCATGGGCCTGCTCGGCGGTGCGCCATGCCGTCCATGCAGAGGCAACGGCGGCGGCCTGCTTCTCGAGGCCGGCGAAGGCATCGAGCGAACCACGATGCGTTGCCGTGTCGAGCAGCCCGTGCTGCTCCATCTGTCCCTGGATCTCGACCAGCGTGTCGCCCAGCCGGCGCAGCAGCGCGACCGAGGCCGGCTGGTCGTTGACGAAAGCACGGCCGCGACCGTCTGCACCGATCATGCGGCGCAGGGTCAGGACATCTTCGCCATCGAGGCCCTGCTCCGCCAGGATCGATCGTGCCGGATGATCGCGCGGCAGGTCGAAGGAGGCAGCGATCGAGGCCTGGGTGGCGCCGCGCCGAACCACGCCCGATTCGGCACGGGCGCCGAGCGCCAGGCCCAGCGCATCGATCAGGATCGACTTGCCGGCGCCTGTCTCACCGGTCAGTGCACCGAGGCCGCCGCCATGGGCGAAATCGAGGTCGAGTTTCTCGATCAGCACGAAGTCGCGGATCGAGAGCGTGGCGAGCATGCCGGACGGTCAGAAGATGCTGGAGAACCAGCCGCGCTTCTCGTCAGGCGGCCGTGTGCCCTCGCCGGTCATCAGGAAGTAGCTGTCCTGATACCATTCGCTGCCGGGGAAATTGTAACCGAGCACGGCGGCGGCTTCCTGCGCCTCGCTCTTCACGCCGAGCGAGAGGTAGCTCTCGACCAGCCGGTGCAGCGCCTCCGGAACGTGCGTCGTCGTCTGGTAGCGTTCGATCACCACGCGGTAGCGGTTGATGGCGCCGACATACTGCTGGTTCTTCTGGTAGTAGCGGCCGACGTCCATCTCCTTGCCGGCGAGATGGTCGATGCAGAGCTCGACCTTGAGGCGGGCGTCGCGCGCATAGGGCGACTCCGGAAAGCGCTTCACGACTTCCGCCAGTGCGTCGAGCGCCTGCTGGGTTGTGCGCTGGTCGCGGCCGACGTCGGAGATCTGCTCGTAGAAGCAAAGAGCCTTCAGGTAATAGGCATAGGGCAGGTCGCGATGGCCGGGATGGAGCTGGATGAAGCGATCCAGCGCGATGATGGCTTCGTCGTACTTGTTCGACTGGTAGTAGGCGAAGGCCGCCATGATCTGCGCCTTGGTGGCCCAGACCGAATAGGGGTGCTGACGGTCGACTTCCTCGAAGTTCTTGGCGGCCGTCTTGTATTCCTGCTGCCCGAGCGCATCGAGACCGCGATTGTAGAGCTGTTCGACGGGGCGCTCGACATACTTGTCGTCGTCCGAGCCGCAGGCGGACAGGCCGAGCATCGCCAGCGAGAGCGTCAGCCCGGCAATGATGCGTCGTCCCTTACTCACAACCAACTTCGACATGTCCCATCCGTGATACTTCGGCCCGGCGCGTTATATCACGCGCCTGCGAAAAAAAGAGGGGCCAACGGCCCCTCGAGAAGATGCGTGGATAACCGAAATTCCTGCGTCAGTTGGCTTGCCGCCGCAGGAAAGCCGGAATCTGCAGATCGTCGTCGTCGCGGGCGGGCTTCGCACGCTCCGTGACATCGAGGCTGATCGAGGTCTGGACCGGTGCCGGTCGCGACGCGGCCGCCTTGGGAGCCACGGGCACGACGTTTTCCGGCGCGGTCCGTGCAACTGTCGGCTCGGCCGGCGCGGCGGCCGGTGCGGTTGCCGCGGGCTTCGGCGCCGAGAAGGCCCCGGTGATGCGCTGGAAAAGGTTCGGCGCGCGGCTGTCGGTTGCCGGGCGCGCGGCCATCGGACGCGTGACAGCCTCTGCACGGACCGGCGCCGGCTTGGGAGCCGACGGACGGCTGACACGCCAGTCGTTCTCATCGACCAGCGGGCGCTGCGGGGCGGCCTGGACGGGCGCCGGAGCCGGTGCGGCCGCGACGGGGGCCGGGATCGGCGCGGGCGCCGGGGCGACCGGCGCTTCCATGACCGGCGCGGCCATCACGGGTTCCTCGACCACCGGCGCTTCGTACACCGGTGCGGGTGTCGGCATCGAGGCCATGATCGGCGCGGCCGGAGCGGCTGCCTCGACCGGCGCCGGCGCGAAGGCCGGCGGCGCAACGGCCATCGGCGGCGCGACGGGAGCCGCCGGCATCGCAGGCGCCATCGCAGCGGCCGGCATGGCAACGCGACCGACCGGTGGCGCGACCGGACGGCTGAGCGCCGGCTGGCCTGTCTGCATCGGACGGTTCATGTCGAGCGACAGGTAGTTCGGCGCAGGCTGCTGCGCGGCCATCGCGGCGATACCGGTGGCGACCACTGACACGCGCATGCGGCCCTGCATGCCGGCATCGAAGGTCGAGCCGAAGATGATGTTGGCGTCGCCGTCGACTTCCTCGCGGATGCGGTTCGCGGCTTCGTCGACTTCGTGCAGCGTCATGTCGAGGCCGCCGGTGATGTTGATGAGCACGCCCTTGGCGCCCTTCATCGAATGATCTTCCAGCAGCGGGTTGGAGATCGCCGACTCGGCCGCGACGCGGCTGCGATCCGGACCTTCTGCCTCGCCCGTGCCCATCATCGCCTTGCCCATCTCGCCCATGACGGTGCGGATGTCGGCGAAGTCGAGGTTGATCAGGCCCGGCATGACCATGAGATCGGTGACGCCGCGCACGCCCATGTGCAGCACGTCATCGGCCATCTTGAAGGCGTCCGCGAACGTCGTCTTCTCGTTCGCGATCTTGAACAGGTTCTGGTTGGGGATGACGATCAGCGTATCGACGACCTTCTCCAGCTCCGTGATGCCCTGCTCGGCCGACTGCATGCGGCGGCGGCCTTCGAAGTGGAAAGGCTTGGTGACGACGCCAATGGTGAGGATGCCCTGCTCGCGCGCCGCGGCGGCGATGACGGGCGCCGCACCGGTACCGGTACCGCCGCCCATGCCGGCGGTGACGAACACCATGTTGGCGCCGTCGAGAAGCTGAAGGATCTCCGGCAGCGCCTCTTCGGCGGCCTGACGGCCGACTTCCGGACGGGCGCCCGCGCCGAGACCCTGGGTGATGGTGATGCCAAGCTGGACGCGCCGGTCGGCGAGCGATTGGCTGAGCGCCTGCGAATCGGTGTTCGCAACGATGAACTCCACGCCTTCGAGCGCGGCGCTGATCATGTTGTTGACGGCGTTTCCGCCCGCGCCACCGACACCGACGACGGTAATGCGCGGCTTAATCTCGGACTCCGTCTGAGGGAGACTGAGGTTGATGGTCATTCGGTTTTCTCCACGCAAACGAGGGGTTATCTGCTCGGAGCAACGGCGTGGGCATCCTGTTTGAGTAGAAACCCTTCACCGCCACCGGCTTTTTCTTGTCTTTATGTCTATAGCCTGTGGGATTTGCCTCATCCCGCACAACATATTGCCTAAAAGTTTTCTCTAATCCAACTGCCAATCCGGCCGATTCGACTCGCCGGTGCTTCGCTCGACGCCGGTTGAGCCTGCGCGACGGCGTGATTCTGGAGCGCGAAGGAAAGAAGTCCGGCCGCTGCGGAAAACGCAGGCCCGCCAGTCGAATCCGCGAGTCCCGCCAGACGCAGCGGCGCGCCGGTGCGGACCTTCTTGTTGAGAATCGCAGCGGCGACTTCGGGGACGCCATCGAGTTGGCAGCCGCCACCGACCAGAACGGCGCGTCCACCGGCCAACTTATCCACACCGGACGCTTCGAGTCGGCTGCGCACGAGTTCGAACGTCTCCTCGACTCGCGGACGAATGATGCCGACCAGGATCGAACGCGGAATGTGGTTGGGCCGCGTGCGATCTTCCTCGCCGATCAGCGGCACGTCGATGATGTCGTACTCGTCGTTGGGCTTGATGACGGCGCGGCCGATCTGCGTTTTCATCCGCTCTGCATGCGCGACCGGCGTCGACAGGCCACGGGCGATGTCGCGCGTGACGTGTTCGCCGCCGACCGGGATCGAATCGACGTGGACCAGGTGGCCTTCATAGAAGACGGCGATCGAAGTGGTGCCGGCACCCATGTCGATCAGGGTCACACCGAGGTCACGCTCGTCGGAGACCAGCGAGCTGAGGCCCGCGGCGTGGGCGGCGACGACGCGGTCGGCGATCTCGAGATGGGCGCGGCGCACGCAGACCTGCAGGTTGCGCATCGCACCGCTCGCCGCGGTCACCAGATGGACGTCGACTCCCAGGCGCTCGCCGAACATGCCGCGCGCGTCGCGGACCGGGGTTCCGTCGACCGTATAGCCGATGGCGGCGGAATGGATGATGTCGCGGTCGGCGGTCTCGGCCGGAAGCTGGATGTGCTGCTGGACACGACGGACGTCGCGCTCGCCGATCTCGTGATGGCCGATCGCCACTTCGAGGCTCTGATTGTGCGAGGCTGCAGAACCGCCGCTGACGCCGACGATGACGTCGCGGACCTGCTCGCCACACATTTCCTCCGCGGTCGACACCGCCGAGGAGATCGCCCGGGTGGCCGCTTCCATGTCGATGATGTTGCCCGAGCGCATGCCGAGAGCGGGCTGGTGGCCGATACCGACCACCCGAAGTCCCTGGCCGTCGACCCGCGCCACGAAGCACACGACCTTGTTGGTGCCGATGTCGAGCGCCGCAATGACGCCATTTCTCGTCTTCGCCACGATGTCCCCCGTCTACGCGTACACTTCCGAGTTTTTTCGATTCTACGCTGGCCCAGGCGTTCCGTCGCCAGGATTGCGCTTTCTCAGATAAAGTTTGTCGGGCAGTCGCAGATCGACGACGCCGAATTCACGCGACAGCAACTTGTGCTGACCGTCGAGCTTGGCGAGATGCTGAAGGGCCGCGACGGCGTCCTCCTCCGGCAGCCAAATCTCGACACCGTTGTTCAGGATGAGATTCCAGCGGCGCTGTCCAACCCACACGGCGGAGCGAAGCTGCTGCGCCACGGTCGGCTCGTAAGTGAGCAACAGCAACAGGTCGCCGACATGGTCGGGCGCACCGGGACCGCCCAGCAGCAGGAGCTTCTCGGCGCCGGGCGGCATGCGGCTTGCCCGCACGGTGCGGCCATTGGCATCGATCAGCGTATACTCCGTGCCGTTCTGCCAGATCGCGACGGCGCGGCGCTCCTTCATCGTGACATAGAGCGTGTCTGGCAGGCGGCGCTCGACCGTTGCCCACTCGACCCAGTCGATCGCCTCGAGCCGCTTGCGGGAGGCCTGCAGGTCGATGCCGAGCAGCGAATCGCCCCGGCTGACGTTCAGTGCGGCGAGCAGATCGGCCCGTTCGACATAGTCGCGCCCCTCGACGGTGACGTCCGCGAGCTTGAACGGCGTGATGGCGCCGACGACGGTGTGCGAGATGGCCTCCAGGCGGCTTTGCGCCTCGACCAGCCAGCCTTCGCGCCAGGCCCACCAGCCGCCCCCGCCGCCGCAGCCCAGCAACAGCACGATGGCGCCGAGCAGGACGGGCTGCTTCCAGAACGGACGGGCGGCCTTGCGGATCGGTCCGCGCTTCTTGCGCCGGTCATAGTCGCGCTTCGGCGCGGCGCCGGCCTTGGGCGTGGCCGTCTTCTTCGCGACGCTCATGTCGGATGCCTCGCGTGCTCGACCATCCATGTCATGAGCTGTGACCACGAGATGCCGGCCCACTTGGCCTGTTCCGGCGCCAGCGACAGCGGCGTCATGCCGGGCTGGGTGTTGAGTTCGAGGATGACGAGACCGGAGGTGCCGGGCTTCGAATCGTCCCAGCGGAAGTCGGCGCGACTCAAGCCGCTGCACCCGAGTTCCTGGTACGCCGCCAGTGCCCATTGCTTGGCGGCTTCGTAGACATCCTCCGGCACCGGCGCGGGCACGAGATGCTCGGTGATGCCGTCGGTGTACTTGGCTTCGTAGTCGTAGAAGCGGGTGCGCGGGCGGAGTTCGGTGACGGCGATCGGCTTGTCGCCCATCACGGCGACGGTCAGCTCGCGTCCCGGCACAAACTTCTCGATCAGCACGCGTTCGCCGAACGCCGCTTCCGCAGCCTCGACCGCCGCCAGGTTGTCGCCGTCGCGCACGATATGGACACCGATGCTCGAACCCTGATCGATGGGCTTTACCACATAAGGCCGCGGCATGGGATCGCCGGCGGCGAGCGAGCGGCGCTCGATCACGCGGCCTTCCGCCACGCGCAGGCCGAGCGACGCAAAGATGTGCCGGGCCAGCGGCTTGTCCATCGCGATGGCCGAAGCCAGCACACCGGAATGCGTGTAGGGCACCCGCATGATCTCGAGGACGCCCTGGATGCAGCCGTCCTCGCCATAGCGACCGTGCAGGGCATTGAAGACCACGTCGGGGCCGCCGCCGGCCGCCGGCCGCAGGAACTCGACCAGGGCGCGCAAGTCGCGCTTCACGTCGTATTCGATGACCTCGTGCCCGCCCTCGCGCAGCCCCTCGGCGCAGGCCTTGCCGCTGACCAGCGAGACCTCACGCTCGGGCGACCAGCCGCCCATCAGGACCGCGACGCGCTTCATCATTCTCTCCCCGCCGGTTCGCCGATGCGCCGGATTTCCCATTCGAGCTGCACGCCGGTCTTCTCCAGCACGCGGCGGCGCACTTGCTCGCCCAGCGCCTCGATGTCGGTTGCCGTGGCCTCGCCGAGATTGATCAGGAAGTTGCAATGCTTCTCGGACACCTGCGCCTCGCCGATGCGCAGACCGCGGCACCCGGCCTCATCGATCAGCTCCCAGGCGCGCCGGCCCGGCGGATTGACGAAGGTCGAACCGCCCGTGCGGCTGCGCGGCTGGGAATCCGTGCGGGCCGTGTCGATCTCGGCAATGCGGCGGGCGATGGCAAGCTGGTCGCCGGGCGTCCCGCGCAAACGTGCCGAGGTGAAAATCCAGTCCGACGGCGCGTCGCTGTGGCGATAGCGGTAGCCCATGGCGGCGGTCGGCACCGTGTGGACCTTGCCCGCACGATCGACCGCCTCGGCCGCAAGAAGAACCTGCGCCAGGTCGCCCTCGTAGGCGCCGGCATTCATGCGCAGCGCACCACCGATCGTGCCGGGAATGCCGCTCAGGAACTCGAGTCCGGCCAGCGCATGATCGCGGGCCGACAGCGCCACGTTGAGGTCGAGCGCGCCCGCGCCGGCCACGACCTCGTTGCCTTCGACCGAGATGCCGGTGAAACCGCGCATCAGGCGGACGACCACGCCCTTCACGCCGCCGTCGCGCACGAGAATGTTTGAGCTGACTCCCAGCACCGTGACCGGCACGTCCGGCGGCAGGCCGGCCATGAAGCTCGCGAGATCCTCGACGTCGGCGGGCCGGAACAGGACCTCGGCCGGACCACCTGCGCGAAACCAGGTCTGCGGACCGAGGGCTGCGTCGGCGGTCAGCCGTCCGCGCGGCCTGGGCAGCCGGTCGATCAGGTGGGAGGTCGAGGTCGCGAGAGCCATCATGCAGCCGTTCCGCCGTGAGGGCCGGAATCGTTGGCGATGGCGCGCGGGCCGGCCTTTTCGGCCGCGAGTTGCTGGATCTGGCCCGGCAGGGCATGCGCCCAGGCCGTGATGTTGCCGGCGCCGAGGCAGACCACGACGTCGCCCGGACGCGCCGTTTGCCAGACCAACTCAGGCAGATCGCCCGGTCCGCCAAGCGGCGCCACGTCGCGATGGCCGGCGCGCTGCACGAGGCCGACCAGCATGTCGCGATTGACGCCTTCGATCGGCGCTTCGCCCGCGGCATAGACATCGGCGATGATCACGGCATCGGCGTCGGAGAAGCAGGTGGCGAACTCGGCGCGCAGCGCGCCGAGACGTGAGTAACGATGCGGCTGCATGACGGCGATGACGCGTCCAGAGCCACCATAGGCCTGGCGGGCGGCGCGCAGCACCGCCGCGATCTCGACCGGGTGATGGCCGTAATCGTCGATCACGGTGATGCCATGCGCCTCGCCGGTTTTGGTGAAGCGGCGCTTCACGCCCGCGAACGAGGCCAGCGCGCGGCGGATCGTGTCGTCCGGCAGGCCCATCTCCTGCGCGACGGCGATCGCCGCCAGGGCGTTCTGGACATTGTGCTGGCCGAACATCGGCAGCCGGATTCCGGTGATGGTGCGCGATTCGTTCGTGGCGCGATGCTCGACCATGACATCGAAGTCGGCGCCGCCGCGGTCGAGCTTGAGGTTGATGGCGCGCACATCGGCATTGGCGCCGATTCCGTAAGTGACGATGCGCCGGTCGGCGACACGCGGGATCAGCGCCTGGACCTCGGGATGATCCGAGCAAAGCACGGCGAAACCGTAGAAGGGAATGTTCTCGACGAAGCGGACGAAGGCGTCGCGCAGCGCGTCGAAGGTGCCGTAGTGGTCGAGATGCTCGGGATCGACGTTGGTCACCACCGCGATGGTGGCCGGCAGGCGCAGGAACGAGCCATCCGATTCGTCGGATTCCACAACCATCCAGTCGCCGTCGCCCAGGCGCGCGTTGGTGCCATAGGCGTTGATGATTCCGCCATTGATGACGGTCGGATCGAGACCGCCGGCGTCGAGCATCGAGGCCACCAGCGACGTCGTCGTCGTCTTGCCGTGCGTGCCGCCAACGGCAATCGACCATTTGAGGCGCATCAATTCGCCCAGCATCTCGGCGCGGCGCACGACCGGCACGTGGCGCGTGCGGGCGGCCAGAACCTCGGGATTGTCCTTCTTGACGGCGCTCGACACGACCAGGACCTGGGCGCTGCCGACGTTCTCGGCGCGGTGGCCGATCATCACCTTCATGCCGAGCTCGGCGATGCGGCGCGTGTTGGCGCTCTCGGCGACGTCGCTGCCCTGCACCTTGTAGCCGAGGTTGTGGAGGACCTCGGCGATGCCGGACATGCCGATACCGCCGATGCCGACGAAGTGGATGAGTCCGAGGTCGAGCGGCAGCGCCCTCATGCGGCGACTCCTGACGGCGAGAGAGGAAGGGAGATCATTTCGCCCACGACATCGGCAAGCTTCGCGGCGGCATCGGGACGGCCGGCGCCATGCGCCGCCGACGCCATCGCTGTAAGACGCTCCGGCGCTTCGATCAACGCCATGAGATGGCCGAGCAGCGCGTCGGCGGTGAAAGACGCATGTGTCATCACGATGCAGGCCCCCGTCGCCTCGAAGGCGCGGGCGTTGGCGGTCTGATGATCGTCGGCGGCGTAAGGATACGGCACGAGGATCGACGGCCGGCCGATCGCCGCCAGTTCGGCCACGGTCGAGGCACCGGAGCGGCCGATCACGAGATGCGCCGATGCGATGCGGCGCGGCAGGTCCTGGAAGAACGGCGCCAGTTCGGCCACGACGCCTGCCTTCACGTAGCTGGTCCGCACGCGGTCGATGCTCTCGGGGCGGCATTGCTGCACGATGCGCAGCCGCGCCCGCACCGCCTGCGGCAGGGCCAATACCGCTTCCGGAATGACCTCGCCAAAGGAGGCCGCGCCCTGGCTGCCGCCGAAGACGAGCAGATCGATCACCCTGCCCTCGCCGGGCGCGCGGTAGGGCTGGTCCCTGAGCGCGCGCACCGTCTCGCGCACCGGATTGCCGACCAGTCGGGCTCGCGCGTCGCCGTCGAGGTAACGTGTCCGGGCAAACGATGTGGCGACGCGCGCCGCGCCGCCCAGCACGAGGCGATTGGCGCGTCCCAGAACCGCGTTCTGCTCGTGAAGTGCGGACGGCAGGCGGCGCAGGCGGGCCGCGAGCATGGTCGGGACCGAGGCATAGCCGCCGAAGCCGACCACCGCGGACGGGCCGATGCGACCCAGGGCTCGCCAGGCGTCGAACAGTCCCAGCGCCAGCGAGAACATCGCCAGCACCTTTTTCGCCATGGAGCCGGTCGGACTGGCCGAATGAATATAGTGGATCGGCCGGCGCGACAGCGCGCCCTGCCACTGGCGGCCCCGCGAATCGGTGACCAGCGTGAACGGCACGCCGCGCGCCTCGAGTTCGCCCGCCAGTGCCTCGGCGGGGAATACATGCCCGCCAGTGCCGCCGGTCGCCAGAACCACGGGGCGCACTGCCGCCATCAGACGGCCTCTCTCAAGCCTGCATGCTCACGCGTGAGCGACAGCAACATCCCGACGCAGATCGCCATCGCCAGCGCCGAGGAGCCGCCGTAGGAGATGAACGGGAGCGTCATGCCCTTCGCGGGGATGAGCTGGATCGTCGAGGCCATGTTGATGGCGGCCTGCAGCCCGAACTGCACCGCAAGGCCCGTGGCCGCCAGGGTGATGAACAGGCTGGTCTCCTTCGAGGCGCGCGACATCGAGCGCAAGGTCACGAAGGCAAAGAGCGCGAGGATCATCAGGCAGACGACGAGGCCGAATTCCTCGCCGGCGACAGCCATGACGAAGTCGGTATGGGCGTCGGGAAGCTGTGCCTTCACCGTGCCCTCGCCGGGACCGCGGCCGAACAGCGAGCCGTTCATGAAGGCTTCGAGCGAGGTGTTGACCTGATAGTTGTCGCCCGATGTCGGATCGAGGAAACGGTCGAAGCGGCTTCGCACGTGGCTGAACAGGAAGTACGCGCCGACCAGGCCGGCGGCGCCGGCCACCGCGCCGAAACCGGCGACCCACATCGGCAGGCCGACGACGAAGAGCTGGATGCCCCATACCGCGGCAACGACGACGCTCATGCCGAGGTCGGGCTGCATCACCAGCAAGGCCAGCACGCCGCCGACCAGTACCGTCGACATCAGGTAGCCCGGTGCGCGCCGCTCGGTGCGGCTCTGCGCCAGCAGCCAGGCCGAGATCACGGCGAGGCTCGGCTTCACGAATTCCGATGGCTGCAGGCTCGACAGGCCGGGCACGGAGATCCAGCGCCGCGCACCTTTGATTTCGACGCCTATGACGAACGTGGCCGCCAGGAGCACGATGCTGCCGCAGAAGACCAGCAGCGCCAGCCGTCGCACATGCCGCGGCGAAGCCAGCGAGATCCCCAGCATGACGAGCAGCGCCAGCGGCAGGAACATGAACTGCCGCTTGGCGAAGATGAACGAGTCGGCGCCGATGCGCTCGGCGGCCGGCGGCGATGCAGCCAGCGTCAGCATCACGCCGAACGCCATGATCGCCAGGATCGCGCCCAGCGACCAGCGGTCGACGGTCCACCACCATTGCCCGATCACGCTTCGATCGTCGCGCGGAACCTGAATCACGCGGCCCTCCCCAAAATTTCAGCCCCCGGCAACGCCCGCGCCATGGCCCGGAACGCATCCCCCCGATGCTCGTAGCTCTTCCACTGGTCCCACGACGCGCAGGCGGGCGAGAGCAGCACGACGGCCGGCCCTTTGCCCTCACCCTGCGCCTCGCGCTGCGCCAGCGCATGCGCGGCGTCGAGCGCCGACTGCAGGTCGCCGCAGCGGCTGTAAGGCAGCTTGCCCTCGAACTGGCCGGCGAACAGCTCCGTCGCCTCGCCGATCAGGAAGGCATGACGGATGCGGTCGAAGTACGAAGCGAGCGGCGCGACGCCGCCCTCCTTCGCCTGACCGCCCAGGATCCAGTAGATGTCGTCGTAGCTCGAAAGGGCACGCGCCGTGGCATCGGCGTTCGTGGCCTTGCTGTCGTTGATGTAGACGATGTTGCCGACCGCAGCGACGCGCTCCTGGCGGTGCGGCAGGCCGGCATAGGTCTTCATTCCGGCCACGATCGCTTCGCGCGGCAGGTCGAGCCAGCGGCAGACGGCCCAGGCACAGGCTGCGTTCTGGCCGTTGTGATCGCCGGGCAGGGTCAGGACGTCGGCGAAGTCGACCGTGTAGCCGTCGGCATCGACCAGCACGCCGGCGCGGTAGGAGATCCCGTTGGCCACCGGCCGGTCGAGTGCCACCGGAATGCAGGCGATGCCGGGACGCGCTGCGATCTCGCGCTCGATTTCGCGCGAGGGCTCGTCCTCGATACCGATCACGGCGCAGTCGCCGGCACGCTGGCGCTGGAAGATGTTCCTCTTGGCGGCCACGTAGCCCGGGATGTCGCCGTGCCGGTCGATATGGTCGGGAGTGATGTTGAGCCAGACCGCGATGTCGGCGCGGAAGGTCTGCAGCAGTTCGAGCTGGTAGGACGACAGTTCAAGCACGTAGAGCCCGCCCTTGCCGAGCGGATCGAGATCGAGCGCGCCGCGGCCGATATTGCCGCCGACCTGGCAGCGCAGGCCCGCCTGCTGGAGGATGTGGCCGATCAGCGCCGTCGTCGTCGACTTGCCGTTGGTGCCGGTGATGGCGACGAACGTCGCCTCGGGCTGGGCCCGGGCCAGCAGCTCGACGTCGCAGATGATCGGCTTGCCCGCCGCCCGCGCCGCGACCGCGACCGGATGCGGCACCGGCAGGGTGCTCGGGATGCCGGGGCTGATCACCAGAGCCGTGATGCCCGACCAGTCGATGGTGGCCGGATCGGCCACGCGGGCGCCGGCCTGCACCGCCGCGTCGCGCGACGCCGCGTTGTCGTCCCAGGCGACGCAAGCGATCCCGGCCGCCCGCAGGGCGCGCACGGTCGCCAGGCCGGAGCGCGCGAGCCCCAGCACGACGAACGACGATCCCTTGAGGACGGCGAGATCGATCATGCGCTCACCGGAGCTTCAGGGTGGCGAGGCCGGCCATCGCCAGGATGGCCGCGATGATCCAGAAGCGGAAGACGATGGTGGGCTCGGCCCATCCCTTCTGCTCGAAATGATGATGCAGCGGCGCCATTCGGAAGACCCGCTTGCCGGTCCATTTGTAGGAGAGCACCTGCACGATCACCGAGACCGTTTCGAGCACGAACAGGCCACCCACGATCGACAGCACGATCTCGTGCTTGGTGACGACCGCGACCGCTCCCAGCGCCCCGCCGATGGCGAGCGAGCCGGTATCGCCCATGAACACCATCGCAGGCGGTGCGTTGAACCAGAGGAAGCCGAGGCCCGCGCCCACCAGCGCCGCCAGCAGCACGGCAAGTTCGCCCGAACGCGGCACGTGATGGAGGTAGAGGTAGTTGGTGAGGATCGTATTGCCGACGACGTAGGCGATCAGACCGAACACGGCAGAGGCCATGATGACCGGGCCGATGGCGAGCCCGTCGAGACCGTCGGTCAGGTTCACCGCGTTCGAGGTGCCGGCGATCACCAGGACGCCGAAGCCGATGAAGCCGACGATGCCCAGCGGGATCAGCACGTCCTTGAGGAACGGAACGGCGAGCTGGTAGCGCAGCGGCGCGGGCGAGGCCTGGGCGATCAGGTAGACCGCGATGGCGGAGGCGCCGACCGTGAGCGCGAGCTTGATCTTGCCCGGCACGCCCTTGGTGTTGCGCTTTGTGACCTTCAGGAAGTCGTCCCAGAAGCCCACCGCGCCAAAGGCCAGCGTGACGCCCAGGACGATCCAGACATAGCGGTTGGTGAGGTCGGCCCACAGCAGCGTCGCGACCGACAGCGTGATCAGGATCAGCAGCCCACCCATCGTCGGCGTGCCCTTCTTGGTCATCAGGTGGCTGGCCGGACCATCGTCGCGGATCGGCTGTCCCTGCTTCTGCTTGCTGCGCAGCCAGCGGATGAGCGCGCCGCCGATCAGGAAGCTCAGCACCAGCGCCGTGAGGAAGGCCGCGATGGAGCGGAACGTCAGATAGCGGAACAGGTTGAACGGCGTGAACAGGTCCGCCAGCGGATAGAGAAAATTGTAGAACATCCTAGCGTCCCGCCTCGCCGCCGCTGGCCGCCACGATGGCGTCCACGACGATCTTCATTTTCGATCCCAGCGAACCCTTCACTGCGACCACATCCCCTGCCCTGAGCACCGCCGGAAGATCGCCCGCCAGCGCCGCCGAATCCGGCCGGTGCACACCGCGCTGCGCGCGCGCCAGCTTCTGCCACAGGGCCTGCATGTGCGGGCCGCACAGGAACACCTGCGCAGCGCCGCTCGCGGCCACCGCATCGGCGAGACCGGCGTGGTAGCCGTCCGCGCCCTCGCCCAGTTCGCGCATGTCGCCCAGCGCGAGTATCCGGCGCCCTCCCGGCTGCGGCTCGGTCCGCGCCAGGACCGCGAGCATCGCCTTCACCGAGACCGGATTGGCGTTGTAGCTCTCGTCCAGCAGCTCGATCGTGCCGTTGCCGAACTTCAGCATCCGGCGCGCACCACGACCGGGTGAGGCCTTCACGCCGGCCAGCGTGGCCGCCGCGCTCGACACATCCGCGCCGAGCGCCTCGACCACCGCCAGCGCCGCGACGCTGTTCAGCACCCAATGCTCACCGGCCGCGCCCAGCCGATACTCGATCCGGCGACCGTGGAGCAAGGCTGCAACTTCACTGCCCGAATCCTGCAGATTGCAGGAGACAAGACGGGCGTCCGCAGCCTCGCTGCGCCCGAAGCCGACGATGCGTGAAACGCCGAAATGACGCGCTTTTCCGACCAGCCGCTCGTAGTGATGGCTGTCGCGATTGAGCACGGCCACTGCGCCTTCCGCCATGCCGGCGAACAGACACCCCTTCTCGTCGGCGACCGCTTCCTCACTGCCCATGTGGCCGATGTGCACCGGCCCCACATTGGTCACGACGCCGACATGCGCCTCGACCTGACGGGCGAGCGGCTCGATCTCGCCGGGATGGTTCATGCCGATCTCGAACACGCCGTACTGCGCACCGCGCGGCAGGCGCGCGAGGCTGACCGGCACGCCGACATGATTGTTGTAGCTCGCGACGCTGGCCGAGGTCGGCGCCTGGGCCGAGAGCATCGCGCGCAACGCGTCCTTGGTGCTGGTCTTGCCGACCGAGCCGGTGACGCTGGCGATTCGCGCCTTGCTGCGGCGACGCGCGGCACGACCGAGTTCGACCAGCGCCTTCATCGTGTCCGGCACGCGAACCAGCGTGCCACGGGCGCCCTCGACGTCGCGCGACACGACGGCGGCCGCGGCGCCGCGCGACAAAGCATCGGCCACAAAACCGTGACCGTCGGTCGTCTCTCCGCTCAGGGCAAAGAAGAGATCGCCCTTGCCGACGGCGCGGCTATCGAAGGTCACGCCCTCGGCCTCGAAGGGTATGGTGATGGAAGCCGCCGTCAGCGCCGCCTTCACCTCGTCGGAGGTCCAGAGCGCGCTCATGCCGTGCCTCCGGCCAGGGCGCGCGCTTCCTCCGCGTCGTCGAAATGGTGCGTCACGCCCTTGATCGTCTGTCCGGTCTCATGGCCCTTGCCGGCGATCAGCAGCAGGTCGTCGGCGCTCGACAGCGCTTCCATGCCAGCGGCAAGGGCGGCGTGGCGGCCGTTGGCAATCTCGATCCAGTTGCGGCGATCGTCAGCGATACCGCGCACGATCTCGGCGCGGATCGCGGCCGGCTCCTCGCTGCGAGGATTGTCGTCGGTGACGATGGTGAGGTCGGCAAGGCGCGTGGCGATCTCGCCCATCACCGGCCGCTTGGCGCGGTCGCGGTCGCCGCCGCAGCCGAACACGACGACGAGCTTGCCGCGCGCGAAGGGCCGCAGCGTGCGCAACACCGTCTCCAGCGCCTCGGGCTTGTGGGCATAGTCGACATAGACGGCGGCGCCGGTGCGATGGCGGGCGACGAGCTGCAGCCGGCCGGGCGCGCCGGTCAGATGGGCGAGCGCGGCGACGGCGCGGGCCGGATCGCCGCCGGTGGCAACGACGAGGCCGAGCGCCGCCAGCGCGTTCGAGGCCTGGAAGCCGCCGACCAGCGGCAGGTCGACTTCGTGGCGTGTGCCCATGACTTCGAGCGACAGATTCTGGCCGGTCGGCGTGGGATCGTCGGCCAGCAGACGGAACTCGCTGCCCTTCGCACCATAGGTCCAGAAGCGGATGCCGCGCGAGCGGCAGATCGCGGCCAGTGCGTCGGCGCGATCGCTGTCGGCGTTGACGACGGCGGTGCTGTTCGGCGGCAGCAGCACGTCGAACAGGCGCGCCTTGGCCGCGAAGTAGGCGTCCATCGAGCGGTGATAGTCCAGATGCTCGTGCGTGAGGTTGGTGAAGGCCGCCGCGGCGAGGCGCAGCCCGTCGAGCCGTGACTGGTCGATGCCGTGGCTCGACGCCTCGATGGCGAGATGCGACACGCCCTCGCGCGCCAGGGTCGCCAGGTCCTCGTGAAGCTGCACCGGATCGGGCGTGGTGAGGCCGCCGTCGCGCACGAGGCCGGGCGACACGATCCCGAGCGTTCCGATGCTGGCCGCCTTCAGACCGATCCGCTCCCAGATCTGGCGTACGAAATGCACTGTCGACGATTTGCCGTTGGTGCCGGTGACGGCGGCGATGGTGGCGGGCTGGGCGCCGGCGAAGGCCGAGGCCATCAACGCCACGCGACGGCGCGTATTGGCGTCGCGCACGACCACGATGCCAGGATCGAGCGGCGGCAGCACGGCATCGGGGGCGGCGAGAATCGCGACGGCACCGCGCTTCACGGCGTCGGCCACGAAGGCAGCCCCGTCCTGGTGGCTCCCCGACAGGGCGGCGAAAAGATAACCCGGCTTTACCTTGCGGGAGTCGAGCGTCAGTCCGGCGAGAATGGGATCGCGCGGCAACGCGGGATAAATCGCGGTTGCGTCTGCGCCCCGGCGCATCAGCTCACTCAGACGCAACGCGGCGCACTCCCGGACCGGGTGCCGCCGCCGTCTGACCGGGGGCCGGGCGGACCGGCAGGGCCTTGCGATGATCGCCGGGCGAGCGACGCACGCTCGCCGGTACGACCTGCGCCGGTACGACGGGAGCCGGCACCGGGGTCGAGGCGATCTCGATCGGGGGCAGGCCTTCCTTGAGATCGCCCGGCAGGATGCCGTAGAGCGACACGATCTGTTCGATGATGACCTTGACCGACGGCGCCGCGACCCAGCCGGCCGTGGCGTAGCCGCCCGTCTCGGGCAGGCCCTTCGGCTCGTCGAGCGAGACGATGACGACGAACTTCGGGTCGTTCATCGGGAACGCGCCGACGAAGGAGCTGATCAGCGCCTTCTGGCGGTAGCCGCCGCGCCCCGGCTTCTCGGCGGTGCCTGTCTTGCCGCCGACCTCGTAGCCCGGAACGTTGGCGTTCTTGCCGGTTCCCTCGACCGCGTTGAGGCGCAGCAGCTGGCGCATGTTGACCGACGTCTTCTGCTGGATGACCCGGCGGCCCTTGTCGCTGGCGGCCGTGCGCTTGACCAGCGAGGGCTGGTAGAGGATGCCGCCGTTGATCATGGCCGCGGAACCCATCGCCAGATGCAGCGGCGTCACCGAGATGCCGTGACCGAAGGCGATGGTCATGGTGTTGATCTTCATCCAGTGACGCGGCCAGAGCGGGCCGGCGACTTCGGGAAGCTGGGTGGTGACCGGCTTCAGGAAGCCGATCTTGTCGAAGAAGGCCCTCTGGCCCTCCGGCCCCATCACCTCGACCGCCATCTTGGCCGAGGCGATGTTCGACGAATACTTGAAGATATCGGGCACCGACAGCGGACGGCGCTGGGCGTGGTCGTCGTTGATGGTGAAGCGGTCGATCTTGATCGGCGACGTGGCATCGAAGACGCTCGTCATCGACACCTTGCCCGAATCGAGCGCCATGGCCGTATTGAATATCTTGAAGGTCGAACCCTGCTCGTAGACGCCGAGCGTGGCGCGATTGAAAAGCGCCTCGTTGGTCAGCGTCCGGGTGCTGTTGGGATTGTAGGTGGGCAGCGACGCCATGGCGAGGACCTCGCCGTTGGTGACGTCCATCACGATCGCGGTGGCGCCGATCGCCGAGAATTTCTGGACGGCGCGCGCGAGTTCGCGCTCGACGATGCGCTGCAGGCGCAGGTCGATGGAAAGCTGCACCGTCTCGCCACTCTGGAGCTGCTGGTCGAAGTAGCGCTCCGTGCCCGCAAGGCCGGTATTGTCGACGCTGGCATAGCCCAGAATATGAGCGGCGGCGGTACCCTGCGGATAGATGCGACGTTCCTCGGCCTGGAACTCGAGGCCGGGAATGCCGAGGCGGTTGACGCGGTCGTGCTCGCGCGGGCTGAGGCCGCGCTTGATCCAGACGAAGGTCCGGTCGCCTTCGAGCTTCTCGCGGACGTCGTCGTACTTCAGGTCCGGAAGCGCCGTCACGATCTTGCGCGCGGCTTCCTGCGGGTCGAGCAGAAGGTGCGGATTGACGAACGCCGACATGACCGGGACCGACGTCGCCAGCACGGCGCCATTGCGGTCCACGATGTCGGCGCGCTCGGACTGGATCGAACCGCCGCGGGCCGCGACGCGCTGTGTCGGCTCGGCGCCGTCACGCAGCAGCGACACGTAACCCATGCGCAGGCCGACCGCCGTGAAGGCAATGCCGAAGATCACCGAGGCGATCATCAGGCGCTGCCGGGCGGTCTCCTGCGCATCGCCCTTCAGCCGCTCCTTGGCCGAGGTGTAACGCGCGCCGGCCGCCGCGTTTTCCGCGGCGGCCGGTTCAGGCGAGGCAGACTTGCGCCACAGCCTCATCGTGGACCCTCTTGTTTACGCGAGAGGATTTCATCGATGGAGACTGCGGCGCTCTGGCCGTCGCCAACCGGACCCGATGTTGCCGGCTCTTGTATCTGGGCCGGTCGAGGGGGCGTCGTGGGTCCGGGGGTACGCTTGGAAAGAGGTGCGGAGGCCGGCGAGGGGCTGCCGGCCTCCGCTGCGACGCGGGCACCACCGGGCAAAGTCGACGAGGGGACGTCGTTGCCCGTTCGTGGGGGGGAAGGGAGTGGTGCTTCGCGCCGCGGGGGGACAGATTCGGGTTTGAGTTGATCGAGTCGGACCACCTGCTTGATGGAGGCCGACTCGAGCTTGAGATGCTTCTGGGCGAGCAGCTCGATGCGCTCGGATTCGTTCAGGTGAGCCCACTCGACGCGCAGGATGTGCGTCGCCTGCTGGCTCTCGATGATCTTCTGGTTGGTGCGATCGATCCGCTCCTCGAGGTCCTGCACCTTGTACTTGACGGTGAACAGGCCCACGGCCGTGGCGACGGCGGCGACCGACCAGAACAGGAGACCACGATGGATCATGCGCGGTCTCCCGCGCCGAGTTTCTCCGCCACGCGCAGGCGGGCCGAACGGGCGCGCGGATTGCCCGCGACTTCCTCGTCGGACGGCAGCACCGGCTTGCGCGAGAGATCGCGCAGCGTCGCGACGCGGCCACCGGCACTGGGCGGCGCGTGGCGCGACGGACCCGGCGTGCGGCCGGCACGGGCGCGGACGAATTCCTTCACGGCACGGTCTTCCAGCGAATGGAAGGACACGATTGCAAACCGCCCCCCCGGCGCCAGGACCTGCTCGGCGGCGGCGAGGCCGCGCTCGAGTTCGCCCAGTTCGTCGTTCACGGCGATGCGCAGCGCCTGGAAGGTGCGCGTGGCGGGATCGCTCTCGTCCCTGCCCTGCGGACCGACCGCGCGGCGCACGATCTCGGCCAGCTCGCCGGTGGTTTCGATGCGCTTGGCGCGACGCGCCTCGACGATGTTGCGCGCCACGCGACGGCTGCGACGCTCCTCGCCGTAGCGCCAGATGATGTCGGCGAGCTCGACTTCGTCGGCGTCGTTCACCAGATCCGCGGCCGACTGCCCGTTCTTTTCCATGCGCATGTCGAGCGGACCCGACGCACGGAAAGAGAAGCCGCGATCGGCCTGGTCGAACTGCATCGACGAAACGCCGAGGTCGAGCGCGACGCCGTCGACATCCTCGACACCTTCTGCCGACAGGAGGTCGGCCATGTCGCCGAAGCGGCCCTCGATCAGACGCAGGCGCGGCGCGTAGCGTTCGGCCAGCGCCTTGCCGGCGGCAATCGCGTCGGGATCGCGATCGATGGCAATCACCTGGCAATCGGCACGATCGAGCATCGCGGTGGTGTAACCGCCGGCGCCGAACGTGCCGTCGAGATATCGGCCGCCGTCGCGCGGCTGCAAGGCATCGACGACCTCGCGGGCCATCACCGGAATGTGGCGAACGCCGATCACGCGTCGCCTCCGCTCATGCCACGCACGAACGCCGCCATCTTCTCGCGCTCGGCATCGCGACGCGCCTGCCAGCTGGCGGGATTCCACAGCTGGAACTTCTCGACCTTGCCGACCAGCATGACACCGTCGGTCGCGTCGAGCGTCTGGACGAACTCGGCCGGCATCGTGAAGCGGCCGTCCGGCTCCAGCGAAATGGTGCGCGCGCCGGCCGACAGATAGCCCGCCGGATCGAACGCCTCGTCGTCGAGGGCGACCTTCAGCGAACCTTTCGGCCCCAGCGCTTCGGCACGCACACGGTCCAGCATGGCATCGAAGCCCGCGCGGGAATTGCCGTTCACGAGGCCGGTAACCGTGGGGGAATGATAGAGCACGAACGCGCCGCGATCGTCGGCAGGCAGTTCGTCGCGAAAAGCCGCGGGCAACAGAACCCGGCCTTTCTTGTCCAGCTTGATCAGGATCTCGGACCGGAATGCCACGGCCCATCTCCCCTCTAGACCCGTTGCAGGTGCCCCACGCCCCTGCGCCGCCTGTTACACGGGATACAATGGGATATCATGGGAAAGTCCGGGATGCAATTACTTCAGGGAAGAATCCACAAGGAATCTGAACGGCTTAGCCACTACATCTATTGTGCGCTCGCGGCATGCAAACGCAAGGGATTGTGTTTGTGGTCCGTATAGGGGAAGCAAAGGGATCAGACGGCCTGTAAGCCGGGTTCTGTCCTCGCCCGAAAGCGATGGATGACCATTCCTCTGGGACGCCCGTTACCGGGCGCCTCGCGCGACCGACCCGGGCGACGACGCGGAAACACCGCTGCCGGTTGCCCGGCGTGCCGCCCCTATTTGGTCTTGCTCCCGGTGGGGTTTGCCATGCCGCTTCCGTTACCGGTCGCGCGGTGGGCTCTTACTCCACCGTTTCACCCTTACCGTCCTGGCGAACCAGGCAGGCGGTCTGTTTTCTGTGGCACTTTCCCTGGGGTCGCCCCCGCCGGACGTTATCCGGCACCGTGTCTCCGTGGAGCCCGGACTTTCCTCACCCGCACGGTTACCCGCGCGAGTGCAGTCATCCAGCCGTCTGACCCGGCGCCTGACTAAGCCGCTCGTCCCAGCGGGTCAAGCAGACCGGCGAGCTGGGAACTGGTTTCGGGATCGACCATGCCGTCCACCTTGGATGGCCGGTAATGGCGCTGGAAGGCCTTCACGATCTCCCGCGGCGGCACGGCAAGGGGCGGTGCGTAGCCGTACCGCTGCAGCGCCTTGTGAAAGTCGCCGTCGAGCGGTCTCGCGCCGGCGCGTGGCCAGAGGCCGATTCCCCGATCGGCGAGCATCTTCCACGGAAAGCGGCGGCCGGGGTCGACCTTGCGCTGGGGCGCGATGTCGGAATGGCCGACGACGTTGCGCGGCACGATCGCGGGATGGCGCGCGACGATCTCGCGGCAGAGTTCGATCAACGCCTCGATCTGCTCGCTCGGATAGTCGTGACGATCGCCATGCAGATTCACGATCTCGATGCCGATCGAGGTGGCGTTCAAGCTCTCGCGGCCGCGCCACCATGATTTGCCGGCATGCCAGGCGGTGCGATCCTCCGGCACCAGGCGATAGGCCGTACCGTCGAGGTCCAACACATAGTGCGAGCTGACACGAAGCTCGCGCGCACCGTCGCGCAATATGTCGAGCGATTCCTTGAGTGGCAGCTCCGTGTAATGCAGCACCAGGATATCGACGGCCACGCCATCGGGCCTCGGCGCATGATTGGGCGACGGCAAGTCGACGAAGTTCACGCTCAGGCCGGCACGAGACCGCGCTGCCTGCGCAGCCGGTCATAGGCATCGTTGATCAACGCGAGCTTGCGATTCGCCATCGCGATCGCCTCTTCCGGCAGGCCCTGCGCCATCAGCTTGTCGGGATGGTTGGCACGCACCTGCCGCAGCCACGCCTCGCGGATCTGCTCGTCGGTCGCCAGCGGATCGATGCCCAGCACGACGCACGGCTCGCATTCAGCGACGCCGAGCGCGGCGGCCTTCGCACGCTCGAAGCGCGAACTGGGCAAACCGAAGATACTCGCGACCTTGGCGAGATAGTCGGCTTCCGGCGCGCCGATCCGGCCGTCGGCCTGCGCGATGCTGAACAGGCCCTCGATCACGTTCTCGAGGATTTCGGGGGCATCCGGAAAGAGTGCCGCGACCTGGCGCGCATAGGTCTCGAAGCCGCCGGCGTCGCGCTTGGCGAGATCGAAAAACCGCTGGACGTTCGCTTCCTCGCCCGGAGGCACCTGGAAGAAGGCACGAAACGCCGCGACCTCGGTTTCGGACACGTCGCCGTCGACCCTCGCCATCTTGGCGCCGAGCGCGATCACGCCGATGGTGAAGCCGATCTGGCGCAAACCGGGATGGCCGCCATCGTCGGCCGGCGGCGAGGACAGGCCGAGCAGCTCGGCGATGCCGAGCCCGTTCATGCCTTCCACGATTCTATCCCAGACTTTCATGCTCGCCTTATATCACCAATGAACCGATCGCGACGCCGACGAGAAGCAGCAGGGCGAGCCGACGATAGAAGGCCTCGCTGGCGAGCGGAAAGAGGCGCTCGCCGATGAGTCCGCCCAGGACGATCGCAGGCGCCAGGAACAGGGCCTGCACGCCGGTGCTCCAGCCGATCAGGTCGCGCGACACGAAGGCCGCCAGCGCCAACAGGTCGACGAACACGAAATAGGTCGTGAGATTGGCACGCACCGACGCCGCCGAATCCGTACCCGCGAGGTAATAGAACGCGATCGGCGGCCCCGCCATGCCCGATAGTCCATTCAGGAATCCGCTGGCAGCGCCGGCGGCGAGCGTCGTGCCGGCGTTCGGCCGGCCGGAAAAACGCCAGCCGCTGGCCAGCATGGCGACGGCACTCAGGATGATGGCCGAGATCGCCCAGCGCATCGGCTCGGGCTCGACCGCCGTCAGCACGAGAGTGCCCAGGGGAACACCGGCGGCTGCCGCCAGCAGCAGCAGGCCGATCCGCCGCCAGTCGACGAGCGGCAGGACGCGCGGCACCAGCGGCAACGCCACCGCGATCTCCAGCAGCAGGCAAAGCGCTATGCCCACCGCCGGCCCGTAAAGGGCCGAAAAGATCGGCGTCATCAACATCGCCGCGCCGAAACCGGCAAAGCCTCGCACCATGCCTGCAATGCAGGCAACGGCGGCACAAATCAGAAAGGGAGCGCTCAGCAGGTCGGGCATCGGGGGCGGGACGCTAGCATTGCCGGAGCGGCAGGCGCGCATCATATAATGGAGGCCATGCCCTCAAAGAATCTTGCGGTTCCAGCCATCCCGCTCCTGATGCCGTACATCCAGCGGCGACCGGAGCTCGAAGGCGTCACGCCCAAGCCCTTCAAGCTCGTGTCGGATTACACGCCCGCCGGCGACCAGCCCACAGCGATCAAGCAGCTCATCGCCGGCGTCGAGGCGGGCGAGCGCGACCAGGTGCTGCTGGGCGTCACCGGCTCGGGCAAGACCTTCACCATGGCCAACGTCATCGCGAGCCAGGGCCGCCCGGCGCTGGTGATGGCGCCGAACAAGACGCTGGCTGCGCAGCTCTATTCCGAGATGAAAGGGTTCTTCCCGGAGAACGCCGTCGAATACTTCGTGTCGTATTACGACTACTACCAGCCCGAAGCCTACATGCCGCGCACCGACACCTTCATCGAGAAGGATTCGTCGATCAACGAGCAGATCGACCGGATGCGCCACTCCGCAACGCGCGCGCTGATGGAACGCGACGACGTCATCATCGTCGCTTCGGTCTCCTGCATCTACGGCATCGGCCCGCTGGAGAACTACCAGGCGATGACTTTTCGCCTGCACAAGGGTCAGAAGCTCGACCGCTCCACCCTGCTCCGCCGCTTCGTCGAGCAGCAGTACAAGCGCAACGACAATGCTTTCCAGCGCGGTACTTTTCGCGTGCGCGGCGACACGATTGATCTCTTCCCGGCCCATTACGAGGACCGTGCCTGGCGCTTCGAGATGTTCGGCGACGAGATCGAATCGATCACCGAATTCGATCCGCTGACCGGGGACAAGACATTGTCGCTCAACGACATCATCGTCTATGCCAACAGCCATTACGTGACGCCCAAGCCGACGTTGCAGAAGGCGATCGAGCAGATAAAGACCGACCTGAAGCAGCGGCTCGAGGAATTCAACCGCGCCGGCCGCCTGCTCGAAGCGCAGCGGCTCGAACAGCGCACCAATTTCGATATCGAGATGATGGAGACGACGGGCGCCTGCGCCGGCATCGAGAACTATTCGCGCTATCTCACCGGCCGCAAGCCGGGCGAGCCGCCGCCCACTTTGTTCGAATACTTCCCGCAGGACTCGCTGCTGATCTGCGACGAGAGTCACGTCACCGTGCCGCAGATCGGCGGCATGTTCCGCGGAGACTTCAACCGCAAGAGCGTGCTGGCCGAGTTCGGCTTCCGCCTGCCCTCGGCGATCGACAACCGGCCGCTCAAGTTCGAGGAATGGGACGCGCTGCGCCCGCGCACGACCTATGTCAGCGCAACGCCGGGCGACTGGGAAATGGAGCGCACCCAGGGCGCCTTCATCGAGCAGGTCATCCGCCCGACGGGCCTGATCGACCCGACCGTCCTCATCCGCCCAGTCGAGAAGCAGGTCGACGACCTGATTGCCGAGTGCAAGGACTGCGCGAAGAAGAGCCAGCGCGTGCTGGTCACCGTGCTGACCAAGCGCATGGCCGAGGATCTCGTCGAGTACATGCATGAGGCCGGCATCCGATGCCGCTACCTGCATTCCGACATCGACACGCTCGAGCGCATCGAGATCATTCGCGACCTGCGGCTTGGCGCCTTCGACGTGCTGGTCGGCATCAACCTGCTGCGCGAGGGCCTCGATATCCCCGAATGCGCGCTGGTCGCCATCCTCGACGCCGACAAGGAGGGCTTCCTGCGCTCGCCGACCTCCTTGGTGCAGACGATCGGCCGAGCCGCGCGCAACGTCGAGGGCCGCGTCATCCTGTATGCCGACAGGATTACGGACTCGATCAAGTACGCCATGGCCGAGACCGATCGCCGCCGCGAGAAGCAGAAGGCCTACAACGAGAAGCACGGCATCACACCGGCTTCGGTGAAGAAGAATATCGCCGAGATCCTGCAGTCGACGGCCGAGCGCGACCATTACACGGTCGATACCGGCGTGTCGGGTGACGTGCATCTGGTCGGACACAATCTGCGCACGCACATCGCCGAACTTGAGAAGCGCATGCGCGCCGCCGCGGCCGACCTCGAGTTCGAGGAAGCCGGCCGCCTGCGCGACGAGATCCGTCGCCTCGAAGCCCACGAACTCGAACTGCCGGGCCAGGCCGCCAGCGCCAATGTCGGCGTCCATCTCGGCAAGATGCAGCATTCCAGGGTCTTCCGCGGCGTGCGGACAGGCTCCGGTGGTCGCGGCAAGCCCGCGCGACGCAGCGGTCGCTAGGAGATCACGATGCGCTTCAGCCCGGTCGCGGTTCTTCTCTTCTTTCTCTTCGTCGGGCCGCTGGCGGCGCAGGACCGCGAGCAGGTGGTGCGCCTGCCCGGTCCCAACGGATCGACGCTCGTGGCCACGGTGATGCGACCGCCGGGCGAGGCGAAGAGCCCGCTGGTCGTCATCAACCACGGTTCGCCGGCCGATGGCTCGAAGCGCTTCAAGATGGAACGGCCGCGCTACACGGCCCTGTCGTCGTGGTTCCTGTCGCGCGGCTACGTCGTGGCATTGCCGCTGCGGCGCGGCTACGGCGAGACCGGCGGTGACTGGGCCGAGGGCTATGGCCTGTGCGATGCGCCCGACTATTACAGGGCTGGCCTGCAAGGCGCCGCCGACATCCAGGCCACCATCGACTTCATGCGCACGCAGCCCTACGTCGCCGCCGATCGCACCGTCGTGGTCGGCCAGTCGGCCGGAGGCTGGGCGACGGTTGCGCTGTCCAGCCGCAACCCGGTTGGGGTGGCGGGCATGATCAACTTCGCCGGCGGGCGTGGCGGACATCAGAAACTGTCGGGCGGCGGCATCGGCAACTGCACGCCGCGATCGCTGGTCGACGCAGCCGCCAAGTACGGCGCGACCGCCCGCGTGCCCATGCTCTGGATCTATGCCGAGAACGACAGCTTCTTCGAACCCGCTCTCGCCAGGCGAATGGTCGAGGCCTATGACGGCGCCGGCGGCAAGGCCGTGTACCGGCCGGTCGGCGCCTTCGGCCGCGATGGCCACATGCTCGCGGGCGCAAGCAACGGCAATTCCGTCTGGTCGCCTCTCGTCGAGAGTTTCCTCGCCGGCCTCAGGTAGGTCGCTATAGTCGCGGCGCCATGCCAGCCGCCCCGACCGATCTTCGCCGCTATCTCGTCGCCCTCGCCTCCCTGACTCTCGTTCAGGTCGTCTCGACGATGGTGTTCAACCAGGCGTCGGTGCTGGCGCCGGCTGCTGCGGCCGAGTTCGGCGTCGCCGCGGCGGACATCGCCTACTATGTGTCGATCGTCTATCTCGCGGCGATGATCTCGACTGTAGGCGGCGGCACGATCACCCGCCGGCTGGGACCGATCCGCTTCATCCAGACCGGCCTTGCCGTCGCGGCACTGGGCTCCTTCGTCTTCGCGACAGGCGGTCTGGCAATGGCTGCCCTCTCCGCCTTCATCGTGGGCCTGGGCTCCGGCCCGCTCACCATTGCGAGTTCGCACATCCTGGCCCGCGTCTCGCCGCCCCGCCTGGCCAACGTCACCTTCTCGCTGAAGCAGAGCGGCGTGCCGGTGGGCTTTGCGATCTGCGGCGCGGTACTGCCGACCCTCGCTCTCGATTTCGGCTGGCGCTGGGCGGCCGCCGCCGTCGGTTTCCTGACGATTGCCGCGGCGATTGCCATTCAGCCGTTGCGCGCGCTCTACGACGACGAGCGCGTCGGTGGCGCCGCTCGCCTGCCGACGCTGGCCGAAATCTTCGAGCCGCTGCAGCTCGCCTGGCGCGATCCGATCCTGCGGCCGATGTGCTTCATCGGCATGCTGTTCTCGGCAACGCAGGCGATCGTCGTGAACTTCACCGTCGTCTACGCCGTCGACGGCCTGAAAATGTCCTACGTTCTGGCGGGTGCGCTGCTGTCGGCCGCGACCGTCGCCGGCGCTTTCGGTCGCATCTTCTGGGGCGCGCTGGCCGACCTGTTGCGCCGGCCATCCGCCGTGCTGGCTGGCATCGGCGCTATCATCGCAATCGCCGCCACGGTGATGTCCTTCTCCACGCCGGCCTGGCCCACGACCGCGGTGTATATCGTCTGCACGATTCTGGGTGGCACCGCCGTCGGCTGGAACGGCGTGTTCATCGCCGAAAGCGCCTCGAGGGCGCCACCGGGGCGCGCCGCCGAATTCACGGGGGCGACGCAGCTTTTCGTTTTCTGCGGCGCCCTGCTCTCGCCGCTCCTGTTCCGAACCGTGCTGGCCATTACCGGCGTCTATGAGGCGGGCTATCTCCTGCTGGCCGCGGGCGTGGCAACAGCCTCGTTCTTCCTCGGTCGCGCGGCGCTGCGCTGAGATCCGCTCACTCCTCGGAGAGCGCGCTTTCGTGCCAGCGGCGCAACAACAGGTGCGAAAACAGCGCGAGCAACAGGTAGATCGCGATGCCCGCGAGCGAGATCAGGACCAGGGCCGCGAACATGCGCGGGATCTTGAGCTGGTAGCCCGATTCAAGGATGCGGTAGGCCAGTCCAGACTCCCGGCCACCCGAACCCGCCACGAACTCGGCGACCACGGCGCCGATCAGTGCCAGCCCACCCGAAATGCGCAAGCCACCCAGGAAGTACGGCAGCGCCGCGGGCAGCCGCAGGTCCATCAGCGTGCGCCAGCGGCTCGCGCCGTAGAGTTCGAACAGATCGAGCAGGTTGCGATCGACAGAGCGCAGTCCCAGCACCGTGTTCGACAGGATCGGGAAGAAGGCCACCAGCCAGGCGCAGATCAGCAGCGAGACGTTAACGTCGTCGACCCAGGCGATGATCAGCGGCGCGATGGCCACGATCGGCGTCACCTGCAGGATGATGGCGTAGGGAAAGAGCGACAGCTCGATCCAGCGCGACAGCGAGAACAACAGCGCCAGCGACACACCGACCACCACGGCCGCCACAAGGGCTTCGAGCGTGATGCGCAGCGTCACGAGGAGCGCCGGCCAGAGCGTGCCCCAGTCCGACACCAGCGTCTTCGCCACGAGGATCGGCCCCGGCAGGATATAGGATGGGATCGCCATCGCGCGTACCAGCCCTTCCCACAGGACCAGCATGAAAAACCCCATCAGGACGGGCGCCACGATGCGCGCACTCATGGAACCACTCCCACCCTCATCCTGAGGAGCGACGCGCAGCGTCGCGTCTCGAAGGATGGGTTCAGGCGAAGCATTCGTAGCCCATGCTTCGAGACGCCGGGCTGCGCCCGGCTCCTCAGCATGAGGCCATGCTCTGAAGGATGAGTGCTCATGCCGCCATCGCTTCCGAGAGCTGCGCCGAAGCGAGCCGGCAGAGCGCGGCATACTCGGCCGAGGTCCCGAAGGTTTCGGTGCGGGGGTAAGGCGCCGGAATGGCGAGCTCGGAGCGCACGCGGCCCGGGCGGGCACTCATCACGGCGATGCGCTGCGACAGGAACACCGATTCGAAAACCGAGTGCGTCACGAACACCGCCGTGAAACGCGTGCGCTCCCACAGGTCCAGCAGGTCGGTGTTGAGCTTGCGCCGCGTGATCTCGTCGAGGGCGGCGAAGGGCTCGTCCATCAGCAGCAGCCTGGGCGCCGTAACCAGCGCGCGGGCGATCGAGACGCGCATCTTCATGCCGCCCGACAGTTCGCGCGAAAAACTCTTCTCGAAGCCCTTCAATCCGACCCCCGCCAGCGCTTCCGCGGCCCGGGCCTCGCGCTCGGAACGCGCGACGCCGCGCAGCTTCAACGGCAGCGCCACGTTGCCCAGCGCCGTCGTCCACGGCATCAGTGTCGGCTCCTGGAACACGAAGCCGATATCGGGCCGGCCCTGCGGCCAATCGATCGTGCCGGCATTGGGCTCAGCGAGGCCCGCGATCAGGCGCAACAGAGTAGATTTTCCGCAGCCCGAGGGACCGAGCACACTCAGGAATTCACCCGCCGCGATGTCGAGCGAAGCGCCGCCCAGAGCCTCGACGCCGTTTGCGAAAACCCGGGAGACGTCGCGGACGCGGACGAGCAGCATCAGCCCGGAGGCAGTGTCAGGTCGAGGCGGGCGGCCCAGACCGGCATCGGCAACGTATCGCGCGCGGCGAGGTTGGCCGGCAGCGCCGTGCGGTCCGTCACCTTCGAGAACGGCAGGACGAGTCCCGCCCGGACACCGAATACGGCATCGCCGTCGAGATGCTCGTCGTCCTCGGGAAAAAACTCGGTGATCAGCGGCGCATGGCCCGGCGCCTGCACGATCATGTGCAGATGGGCCGGCCGCCAGGCGTCGCGACCCAGCACCCGCAGCATGTCGCCGGCCGGGCCGTCGTCCGGCACCTTGTAGGAAACCGGCCGCACCGTCGTGAAGGAGAAGCTGCCATCCTCGGCGACGGCGAGGCGCGCATGATAGTTGGTCGGCGCCTGAGCCGAATCCTGCTGGGCGTAGAGACCATTGCCGGCATTCTGCCAGAGCGCCAGCACCGTGCCCCTAGCCGGCGCACCCTTCTGGTCGACGACTCGGCCGCTCACGACCAGCGGCTCGCCGAACTGGCCGCGCCACAGGTCGCCGCCGTCGGGCAGTTCCGGCGCGCCCTCGATATGAAACGGGCCGAGCACCGACGAAGGCGTGCCGGCCGGCGCGGCATTCACCATGTCGACCAGCGACGAGACGCCCAGCAGGTCGGAGAACAGGATGTATTCGTTGCGCTTGTCGTCCGTGAACTTCGTGGCACGGGTCAGCGCATCGATGGCGGCGCCCCACTCGGCCTGCGTCACCCTGTTGTCGCGGACGAAACTGTGGAGGTGGCCGGCCAACGAAACCAGCAGCGTCCGGGCCCGCTCCGACGGCGCGTTGCGGGCATAGTCGGCGAAGGCCTGGGTGATCGAGGTCGGTGTGAGATTGCGCATGAACGCTCCTGGGGATCAGGGCTGGTGATCGGGGCCTCGGCCCGTTACCGGGGCGCCCGCAAGAGAGCGTCGTAGTCGGCGCGCAGCAGCGCGAACAGAAGATGGTCGGCCCATTGGCCGTTGATCCGGAGATACTGCCGCGCCAGCCCCTCCTCGTGGAAACCGACTTTCGTCAACACGCCCTTCGAGGGCTCGTTGTGCGGCAGGCAGGCCGCCTCGAGCCGGTGCAGGCGGAGGTCATCGAACACGAACGGCAGCGTGGCGCGCAGCCCGTCGGTCATCAGCCCCTGGCCGGCATAGGGCTGGCCCATCCAGTAGCCGACCGATGCCGTCTGGGCGACGCCACGGCGCACGTTGCTGAGGTTGATGCCGCCCACCAGACGGCGCCCTTCGTTGGTGAAGACGAACAGGCCATAGGCCTCGCCCGCCCGCCATTCCTTGGCCTGCTGGCGCAGGCGGCGACGGAAATGGTCCCGGGCCAGCGAGTCTTCGGGCCAGGTCGGCTCCCAGGGGGTGAGGAAGGCCCGGCTGCGGGCGCGCAATTCGGCCCATTCCGGCCAGTCGTCCATGCTGGGCGCACGCAGAAATACGCGCTTCCCGGCGATCCGGGTCATCCCTGACAGCGACAACGGGACGTCGGCAAAACGGAACATATTGGTCTATACTAGCGGTTATTCAGAATTGTTGCATGTTTTCCGGGCTCTGGCGTAGGAAATTGAGACGGTCCGCCGCGCGTGGCAGCGTCAAAAGAGCCGCCGCTGTTTGGCCAAATCGGCGTACTACACTCCATCGGTTGAAAGTCCTCGAGGCACATCGGTCATGGAATCCGCGAACAAACCAAATGTCGGCGAAAAGGGCAGATTCTATCTGACCAAGCACATCTGGCTTCCCCAGCAGCCGCTGGAGGATTTCAACCTGAAGCTCTCCGACGTGATCCTGCGGAACATGCCGAAGCTGCCGCTGGGCGGCGAGGACGCCCTCAAGGTCTTTCCAGTCCTGGCCGAACTCAAGAAGAGCCACGACAAGATCAAGGCCGACCTCAACTACCTCCTCAGCCATCACGAGGAGATTCCCGCCCTGCACGAGGTGCATCCGCGCGACCTCTACGTGCCCGGCCGGGCCTGGCGCACCTTCATCCTGAAGCTGTGGGGCCACGAGGTGACGGAGAATGCCGCGGCGGTACCGGACACGATGGCCGCGATCGCCAGGATCCCGGGCGTCCATTCGGCTCTGTTCAGCATCCTGGCCGGTCGCGCCGAGATCGAGCCCCATCGCGGCTCCGCCGCCGGCGTCATCCGCTTCCACTATCCGTTGATCGTGCCGAAGGAACCGGAGAAGTGCTGGATCGAGATCGGTGGCCACCATTTCTTCTGGAAGGAAGGCGAGCCGCTGGTGTTCGACGACACGCGCGAGCACTGGGTGAAGAACCAGACCGACGAGACGCGCGTCGTGCTGATCATCGACTTCAACGCCCCGATGCCCTTCCCGGTAAACCTCTATACCGGCCTGCGCTACAACATCGTCCGCCGCAGCACCGAAGTGAAGACCGTCATCAAACGCGCCTCCATCGGCGTCCCCCCGCGCACGGCGCAGCCCGCGCTCGCCAAGGCTGCCTAGTTGGAGCGCGCCACTGGAGTGGCGCGCTCCAATGATTAGGCCGCAAGGCGCGCGGCGATCTTGTCGAGGGATTCGAGGCCGTTGATCGGGCCCAGTGCGGCCAGCGTGAGATCGCTCCGGAGCAGGCGCTTCGCGACACGACGCACGGCGTCCTGGTCGACCGCCTCGATGCGCGACACGATCTCTTCGTAGGGAATCGTGCGACCGTGTACGATCAGGTGGCGCGCCGCCTGCTCGCAGCGCGAGCCGCTCGATTCCAGCGCCATGAGCGTGCCGGCCTTGATCTGGTTGCGGGCACGCACGAGTTCCTGCTCGTTCAGCGTGTCGGCGACGCCCACGAATTCCTCGCAGACCGCCGGAATCAGCTCCGCCAGATCGTCCTCGCCCGTGCCGGCATAGATGCCGAACAGGCCGCCGTCGGCGTAGGCGGTGTTGAAGCAGTGGATGCCGTAAACCAGGCCGCGATCCTCGCGTATGCGCTGGAAGAGGCGCGAGGACATGCCGCCGCCGAACAGGGTCGAGTAGATCGCCAGCGCGAAATAGTCGGGGTCGCGGTAGCCGATACCCTCGCAGCCCAACACGAGATGCGCCTGCTCGAGCACACGCTGCTCGCGGCCGTCGCCGCCGACATAAGCGAGCGGCACCGGCCGCTCGGCACCGGCCGGCGTGCGCGGCACGGAGCCGAAATGCTTCTCGGCGAGGTCGACGATCTGGTCGTGCTCGACGCGGCCGGCGGCCGACAGGACCATGTTGGAGGCCGTATAGTGACGCGCCAGATAGGCGAAGAGATCGTCGCGGCCGATCGCCTCGACCGAGGTCGCGGTCCCCAGCACCGGCCGGCCGAGCGGCTGGCCCGGCAGCGCGGTTTCCTGGAACTGGTCGAAGATGATGTCGTCAGGCGTGTCGAGCGCCTGGCCGATCTCCTGCAGGATCACGCCGCGCTCGCGCTGCAGCTCGTCCGGGTCGAACACCGAATTGCGAAGAATGTCCGAAACCATCTCGACGCCCAGCGCCACGTCCTCTTTCAGGACCGAGGCGTGGTAGGCGGTGATCTCGCGGCCGGTATAGGCGTTCAGGCTGCCGCCGACATTCTCGATCTCCTCGGCGATGGCGCGGGCGCTGCGGGTCCGCGTGCCCTTGAACGCCATGTGCTCCAGCATGTGAGCCATGCCGTTCAGTTCGGCCGATTCGTGACGCGTGCCGCAGGCGACCCAAATGCCGAGCGAAGCCGATTCGACCTCGGGCATCGGATCCACCGCCACGCGCAGGCCGTTGCCGAGGGTGGTGACCTTGACGTTGCTCACGGGCGCACCTTTTCCCGGCCTGCCGGCGCTTTGGCCATTTCCCGGCGTTCATCGATCATGGTTTTCAGGGCCTCGACGTCGTTGCGCAGGCCGTCCGAGCGCTCGGTGCGCTCGAGCAGGTCGGCGAGGCGGGCCGGCAGTCGCGGCCGCTGGCCGGTCGCCTTCTCGACGGCGTCGGGAAACTTGGCGGGATGCGCCGTCGCCAGCACGACCATCGGAATCGAAGCGTCGCGGCGATGCTGCTGGGCTAGCGCGTAGCCAACCGCAGTATGCGGATCGATCGTCTCGCCGTAGCGCTTCAGGCAGTCTTCCATGGCGGCCAGCGTGCCGGCATCGTCGAGACGGCCGGCGTCGAACAGCTCGCGCACGCCCGCAAGGACGTTGCCGCCGACCTTGAGCGTGCCGGTGCTACGGAACGAGGTCATTGCCTCCGCGAGCGCCACGCCGTTGCGGTCGTAGAGGTCGAACAGCAGCCGCTCGAAGTTGCTGGAGATCTGGATGTCCATGCTGGGGCTCAGCGTCGGCACGACCTCGGACGTCGTCATCGTGCCGCTTTCGAAGAAGCGCGCGAGGATGTCGTTGCTGTTGGCGCCAACCACGAAGTGGGAGATCGGCAGGCCCATCTGCTTCGCGGCGTAGCCCGCGTAGACGTTGCCGAAATTGCCGCTGGGCACGCTGAACGCCACGGCACGTTCCGGTGCGCCGAGCTTCAGGGCGGCCCAGAAGTAATAGACGATCTGCGCCATCACGCGGGCGAAGTTGATCGAGTTCACGGCCGTCAACGCGTAGCGATCGCGGAATTCGAGATCGTTGAAGCAGGCCTTGGCGAGATCCTGGCAGTCGTCGAACGTGCCCTGGACCGCGATGTTGTGGACGTTGGCCGCCAGCACCGTCGTCATCTGCCGCCGCTGGACCTCGCTCACGCGGCCCTTGGGGAACAGCATGAAGATGTCGATGGTCTTGCGGTCACGCACTGCCTCAATGGCAGCCGAGCCGGTATCACCGGAAGTGGCGCCGACGATGGTCGCGTGCCGGCCGCGCGCCGTCAGCGTCTGGTCGAGCATGCGGCCGAGCAGCTGCAGCGCCACGTCCTTGAAGGCGAGCGTCGGGCCGTGGAAGAGCTCCAGCAGGTGCAGGCCCGAATCGCCCAGCGGCTTCAGCGGTGCAACCTCGGGCGTCTCGAACGAGGCATAGGCCTCGCCGATCAGGCGGCGGAAGGTCGCCTCGTCGAACGTATCGCCGACGAAAGGCCACATCACGCGGAAGGCAAGCTCGGTGTAGCCCAGCCCCTTCAGGGCCGCGATCTCGGACTTGCTGAACCGCGGCCACTCGGCGGGCAGATAGAGGCCGCCGTCGCGCGCCAGGCCGGCGAGCATTATGTCTTCGAAGCCAAGCGGCGCAGGCGTGCCCTGCGAGCCGTGGCGGGTGCTGATGTAACGCATTAACGATTGCTCCGAGCGAGGCGCAAGAAAGATCTCTCCGCTCCGCTTCGCTCCGGTCGGGATGACAAGTCAGGCGACCTGCCGACAGGCCTCATGGTCCTTGCGGACCCGTTTGGTGGAGGCCGGGAACTTGGCCAACGCCTTCTCGGGGCGGGTCGGGCGCTTTACCAGATCGCCGCCGCAGTTCGGGCAATGTCCGCCCAACCGGGTTCGCGCGCAGTCGGCGCAGAACGTGCACTCGAAAGTGCAGATCAGGGCGTCGGACGCGCCGTTGGGCAGGTCCTTGTCGCAGCATTCGCAGTTGGGGCGGAGGTCGAGCATGCTTCCCTATTACGCCGGGAGGTAGCGGCTTTCCAGATGCGCTTTGAAGGCGGCCGCCCCCAGCGGCGCCCCGGTGGCCCCGGTCAGGATCTCGTCGGTCGTGGCGATCGATCCCTTGCCGTGCACGTTTGACCGTAGCCAGCCCAGCAACGGCGCGAAATCACCCCGCCCGATGGCAGCCATCAGGTCCGGATTGGCCTGACGGGCGGCGGCAAAGAGCTGGGCGGCGGCCAGCGCGCCCAATGTATAGGTCGGGAAATAACCCCAACCGCCGTCGGGCCAATGGATGTCCTGCAGGCAGCCCAGCGAATCGTCCGGAGGCACGATGCCCAGAAGCTCGCGCATGCCGTCGTTCCAGGCTCCGGGCAGGTCCGCCAGCGCAAGATCGCCCGCCAGCATCGCGCGCTCCAGCCGGTAGCGCAGCATGATGTGCAGCGGATAGGTGACCTCGTCGGCATCGACGCGGATGAAGCCCGGCGCCACACGCGTGTAGAGCCGGTGGATGTTGTCCTCGGTCCAGGCCGGCCCGTCCTTGCCGAAAGCGACCCGCATGCGCGGCGCGGCGAAGGCCACGAAGGCGTCGCTGCGGCAGGCCTGCATCTCCATCAGCAGCGACTGGCTCTCGTGCAGGGTCATGCCGCGGGCATTGCCAACCGGCTGACGCCGCCACGCTTTGGGAAGCCCCGCCTCGTAGAGCCCATGCCCGGTTTCGTGCAGCACGCCCATCAGGGAGCGGGCGAAATCCTGCTCGTCGTAGCGCGTCGTGATGCGCACGTCGTCCGCGGTGCCGCCGGTGAAGGGATGCGCCGACACGTCGAGGCGACCGTGGTGGAAGTCGAAGCCGATCCGGCGGATCAGTTCTTCGCCCAGCCGGCGTTGGGCCTCGGCCGGGAACGGGCCTTCCAGCGGCAGCGGATCGGGCCGGCTCTTCTGGCGCTCGATTACGCGCCCCAGCAGATCGGGCAGGAAGCCGCGCAGCTCGTCGAACAGGGCGTCGATGCTCACCGAGCGCCCGCCCGGCTCGAATTCGTCGAGCAGCGCGTCGTACAGCGAGGTGCCGAGTGCCGCGGCCTTGGCCTCGCCGACGCGACACATGATGTTTAGGACTTCGGTGAGCGTCGGCAGCAGCGACTTGAAGTCGGCATTCTTCTTCGCCGAACGCCAGGCCAGCTCGCAGGCCGAGCAGGCCCGCGTGCGGGCCTCGACGAGGTCGGCCGGCAGGGCACTCTCATGCACCCAGGCGCGGCGCATCTCGCGGAGGTTGGCGGCCTGCCACGCGTCGAGCGAGGCCCTGCCCTCCTCCGCGCGCGACAGGAGATCGGACATCTCCGGCGCGGCGATCATCTCGTGGGCGATCACGCCCAGCGTCGCGAGCTGGTCGGCGCGATCGCCGCTGGCTCCGTCGGGCATCATGGTCGAGCGATCCCAGTTCAGGATCGCCGCCGCGCGGCCGACATCGCTCAACCGGGCGAAGCGGCGCTCGAGCTCGGCATAGGGATCGTTCGCGATCATGGGGTCTTGCGCCGCCCGTTGATTTCGAGCCGGCCGTTCTCCCAATGATAGGCGAGATAGACGCCCGCCAGTGCCAGCGCGAGCAGGAACCAGGTGATGGCGTACTGGAGATGGTCGTTGGGGATCTCGAGCCGCGTCTGGCCGCCGACCGGCACGCCGCCCGGATTGGGCGTGGAGTCGGCTTCGAGGAAGAACGTGTCGAGCTTCGGGTCGGGCGATGCACCCGCCAGCTTGCGCATCAGCGGCACGTCCGCCTGGAACCAGACATTCTTGTCGGGGACGTTCTCGGGCGCGAAGCGCGCCCGGATCTGCGAGCGGCGGACGAGACCGGTCACCTCGACGCGCCCCGTCGTCCTGGTGATGGCCTGCGTCGCGGCAGCACGGTCCGGCACCCAACCGCGATCGAACAGAATCACGCGCCCGTCGTCGGTCTTGAGGGGCACGATCACCTGCAGCCCGACCTTGTTCTTCAGGCTCCGCGCGGCGAGAAAGAATTCGTGGCCGTGCTCGAACGTGCCCGCGACCTTCACGCGTCCGTACTCATGGCGCAGCGGCGTGCCGCCCAGAAGCTGATCGAGCGTCATCGCAGGTGCGGCCTGGTTGGTGGCGATGCGATCGATGATGTCGCGCTTCCATTCTCGACGCTCCATCTGCCACAGGCCGAGGCCCAGCGAGAGCACCAGGATCGGCAGCGAGACGAGCGTGGGCCAGAACGCGGGCCTCAACCGGATCATCGTATCTCCTCCAACCGTCGAGTTCGCCTAATCATCGAGTTCGGTCGTGCGGTGGACGAACTGCTGGGCGACCAGCAGCGCCTTCAGGAAACGCAGCATCCACACCGCCAGCGAGAAGGTGAGCGGCAGCCAGATCAGGACATGCATCCACCAGGGCGGCTCGTAGCGGAACTCCACCCAGAAAACGAGCATCATGATGATGGCGCCCAGTCCCAGGATGACGAAGACCGCGGGGCCGTCGCCGGCATCGTTGCCGCGCAGGTCGAGGTCGCATACGGCACAGCGATCCACGACGTTCAGCAGGCCGCCGAACAGCCTGCCCTTGCCGCAGCGCGGGCAGGCGCCTCGCAGGGCGACGTCGAACGGCGATTGGCGTGGCCAGTCTGACAAGTGCCTCTCCCAAATGCGAACCGCCGGGGAGCACCCGGCGGTTCCAAGATAGTCCGTAGTCCCGCGTCAGTGCAGGGCGATCGGTGCCTTTCCGGCGCCCCACCAGTAGATGCAGAAGAACAGGAACAGCCAGACCACGTCGACGAAATGCCAGTACCAGGCAGCGGCTTCGAAGCCAAAATGCTGCTTGGGCTTGAACTGGCCCTTCGAGGCGCGGATCAGGCAGACGATCAGGAAGATCGTGCCGACCAGGACGTGGAAGCCGTGGAAGCCCGTCGCCATGAAGAAGGTCGACGTATAGATGTCCTGGCTGAACGTGAACGGCGCGTGAATGTATTCGTAGGCCTGGACGCTCGTGAAGATCAGGCCGAGGAGGACGGTGCAGAGCAGGCCGCGGACGGCATCCTTCTGGTTGCCCTCGATGATCGCGTGATGCGCCCAGGTCGCGGTGGTGCCCGACAGCAGCAGGATCAGCGTATTCATCAGCGGCAGGTCGAACGGCGCGATGATGCTGATGCCCTTCGGCGGCCAGATGCCCCCGGTCGCTTCCGCGCGGACCGGCATGTTGGGCGCGCCGGGATACAGCGCGGCGTCGAAGAACGCCCAGAAGAAGGCCGCGAAGAACAGCACTTCCGAGGCGATGAACAGGATCATGCCGTAGCGCAGGCCGAGCTGGACGACCGACGTGTGATAGACTCGCGACTCGGCGATCACGTCGCTCCACCACCAGTACATGACGCCCAGCACCAGCAGCAGGCCGGGGGCGAGCGCCCACCAGTGGATCGACTTCATGACGGTCGCAATGCCCGCGCCCAACATGTCTGGATGCAGCGCAAGCCCGAAGCCCAGCGCCAGCAGGAGCGCGGCGAACGAACCCAAGGCCGGCCACGGGCTGGGGTCGACCAGATGATAGGGATGCTTCGGAGTACCGCCGGCCATGTTCATCCACCCTTTCCGATATCGTTGCCCGGCACGCCGCCGAGCAAGGTCCTGGCCCGTTCCGTCTTCGCCTCGAAGAAAGTGTACGAGAGCGTGATGGTCCGGATGTTGTCGTAGCGCCGATCCTTGTCCAACTCGGGATCGACGAAGAAGATCACGGGCATGTCGACGGACTGCCCGGGCAGTAGCAACTGCTCGGTGAAGCAGAAGCACTGGAGCTTGTTGAACCAACCGCCGGCCGTTTCGGGCGTGACGTTGTAGGTCGAGGTGCCGACGGCCGCGCGCTGCGAGAGATTGGTCACGCGGTAATAGGCGAGATACTCCTCGCCCAGCCGGACCTTCACCTCGCGCTGCAGCGGCTGGAACTTCCAGGGCAGCGCCGTGTCGACGTTGGAATCGAAGCGCACGTTGACCGTGCGATCGAGGATCGGCCGGTCGCCGGCCTGGGCCACCACCGGGGTGCCGCCAAAGCCCGTGGTGCGGCAGAACAGGTCGTAGAGCGGCGCAGAGGCATAGGCGAAGGCGCCCATCCCGGCCGTCGTGAGGAAAAGGCGGCGCGCGACCTTCTTGTTCTTGGCGGCGATGTCGGCCTTCCGGTCGCTCATCCGTAGCCGCCCATGCGCACGATCGTGAGCGCGAAGAACATGATCGCAAGGATGATCAGGAAACCCGCGATGAACAGGTTCTTGCCCCGCTGGCGGCGGTGCATGTCGGTATCGCCCGGTCGACGGTCCTGTGCCATGGCCGCGCTCATCCCGCGATCCGGCTCACGACCAGATCGACCGGCAGTGCCGCGAACAGCGCCGCGAGATAGATCAGCGAATAGCGGAACATTTTCCGCGCAGCACCGAAGGCAGTCTCGTCGTCGGCAGTGCGCCACACGGCGATCGCGTGACCGATGAAGCCGAGGCTGAGCGCGAGGGCGACCGTGCCGTAGACCCAGCCGACCGCGCCCAGAAGCGTCGGCGCGATTGCGACGGGCAGCAGGAGCAGCGTGTAGATCACCATCTGGCACTTGGTCTCGCGCGGACCCGCCACCACCGGCAACATCGGCACGCCAGCGCGGCGATAATCCTCGCTGCGGTAGAGCGCGAGTGCCCAGAAATGCGGCGGTGTCCAGAGGAAGACGAGCAGGAAGAGCGCAATGCCGACGGACGAGACGTCACCGGTCGCCGCGGCCCAGCCGATCATCGGCGGGAAGGCGCCGGCGGCGCCGCCGATCACGATGTTCTGTGGCGTGCGGCGCTTCAGCCAGATCGTGTAGATGAAGACATAGAACAGGATCGCCACGGCCAGCAGGGCGGCAGCGACGAGGTTCGTCGACACCGCCATCAGCAGCACCGAGAAGACCGACAGCAGCACGCCGAGGCCCAGCGCATCGTCGGGCGCCACGCGGCCGGCCGGCAGCGGGCGGTTGCGCGTGCGCGCCATCAGGGCGTCGAGGTCGCGCTCGTACCACATGTTGATGCAGCCGGCCGCGCCGGAGCCCAGCGCGATCGCGATCACCGCCAGCAACGTCTTGAACGGATGGACGTGCACCGGCGCGATCACCACGCCGATCCAGCCGGTGAAGACCACCAGCGACATCACGCGCGGCTTCAGCAGGTCGATGTAGTCGCGGACACGCGCCGGCGCGACGTCGCCATCGATCCTGCCAGTCAGAGTATGCGCGGTGTCGCTCATGTGCCTTTCAAGGCGAAGGCGCCTTCTTGGGGCGCCTCCGCTCCGTTCCTAGTGATGCGCCGTCGGCGAGATGTGCGGCAGTTCCTCGAAGGTGTGGAACGGCGGCGGCGAGTCGACCGTCCATTCCAGCGTCGTGGCACCTTCGCCCCAGTAGTTCGCCCCGACCTTGCGGCCGTACAGCAGGGTGCCGAACACCACGAAGATCAACCAGAAGATGGTCGCGCCGAACGACAGGAACGCACCGATCGACGACAGGTAGTTCCAGTGCGCCATCGCGTCGGGATAGTCGACGTAGTGACGCGGCATGCCGGCCAGCCCCGTGAAGTGCATCGGGAAGAACGTCAGGTTCACGGCGACGAAGGTCACCCAGAAGTGGATCTGGGCGGCCCACTCCGGATACTGCCGGCCCGACATCTTGCCGATCCAGTAGTAGAAGCCGGCGAACATGCCGAACACCGCACCCAGCGACAGCACGTAGTGGAAGTGCGCGATCACGTAGTAGGTGTTGTGCAGTGAGTAGTCGACGCCGGCATTGGCCAGCACCACGCCGGTGACGCCGCCGACGGTGAACAGGAAGATGAAGCCGATCGCCCACAGCATCGGGATGGTGAGACGGATCGAGCCGCCCCACATCGTGGCGATCCAGGAGAAGATCTTCACGCCCGTCGGGACGGCGATGACCATCGTCGCAGCCACGAAGTAGGCGCGCGTGTCGACGTCCATGCCGACCGTGTACATGTGGTGCGCCCACACGACGAAGCCGACGACGCCGATCGCCACCATCGCATAGGCCATGCCGAGGTAGCCGAAGATCGGCTTCTTGGCGAAGGTCGAGATGATGTGGCTGATGATGCCGAAGGCCGGCAGGATCATGATGTAGACTTCGGGGTGACCGAAGAACCAGAACAGGTTCAGGAACAGCGTCGGATCGCCGCCACCCTCGGCCTTGAAGAACGAGGTGCCGAAGTTGCGGTCGGTCAGCAGCATCGTGATGGCGCCGGCGAGGACCGGCAGCGCCAGCAGCAGTAGGAACGCGGTGACCAGGATCGACCAGGCGAACAGCGGCATGCGGTGCAAGGTCATGCCCGGCGCGCGCATATTCAGGATGGTCGTGATGAAGTTGATCGCACCCAGGATCGACGAGGCGCCCGCGATGTGCAGCGAGAAGATCGCGAGATCCATGCCGGCGCCCTGGTTGAGCGTGAGCGGCGGATAGATCGTCCAGCCGGTGCCCACGCCGCCGCCGATCAGGGCGGACATCAGCAGCAGGATGAAGGCCGGCGGCAGCAGCCAGAAGCTGATGTTGTTCATGCGCGGGAACGCCATGTCGGGCGCTCCGATCATCAACGGCACGAACCAGTTGCCGAAGCCGCCGATCAGGCCCGGCATGACCACGAAGAACACCATGATCAGGCCGTGCGCCGTCACGATCGTGTTCCAGAAATGGCCGTCCGGCGTACCGTCGGCACCATTGAAATACTGCACGCCCGGCTGCATCAGCTCGAGGCGCATGTAGACCGAGAAGCCTGCCCCGATCAGCGCCGCCATGATCGAGAAGATAAGGTACATCGTGCCGATGTCCTTATGGTTCGTGCTGTACAGCCAACGCCGGATGCCGGTCGGCGTGTGGTGGTCGTCGTGCCCGTGGGCGTTGTGGTCGTGGGCTGCGCCGTGCGCGGTGGCCATAATCAGTCTCCTGCGGAGAAGCGCTTAGCGGGTGGCGGGAGTGGAGACGGCGGCGACATCGGTCGCGGGCGCAAGCCCGGCGGCCTTCTTCTTGTCTGCCACCCATTTGTCGAAGTCGGCCTTGGAGACCACCTTTACGCCGATCGGCATGTAGGTGTGGTTCTGGCCGCAGATCTGCGAGCACTGACCGAAATAGAGGCCTTCTTCCTTGACGCTGATCCAGCCTTCGTTGAGGCGGCCGGGGATCACCGTCTTCTTGATACCGAAGCCCGGAACGGTCCAGCCGTGCATGCTGCCGCCCTCGGCGGTGCCGACGATGCGGACCACGGTGTTGGCCGGGATCACCATTTCCTCGTCGACGGCCAGCAGACGCGGCACCTGCGGCTTTGTCTTGGCGCGGTCGGCTTCGCTCAGCATGCGGCTTTCGACCGTGAAATCACCCTGGTCGGGGTAGTTGTAGGACCAGTACCACTGGTGCCCGGTGATCTTGATGGTCAGCGCCGCGTCGGTCGCCTTGTCGCTGTAGTAGAGCAGGCGGAAGGACGGAATGGCGATCACGACCAGGATCAGAATCGGGATGATCGTCCAGGCGATCTCGAGCCCCGTATGGTGGGTCGTGGCCGACGGCGTCGGATTGCGCGAGGAATGGAAGCGCCACATTGCGTAGAGCAGCAGCGCCAGCACGAAGACGCAGATCAGCGTGATGATGACCAGCAGAATGTCGTGGAGCGTTTCCACCCGCTCCATGATCGGCGTGTATGGCGGCGGGAAGTTCAGCTGCCAATCATGCGGCACACCGATGACCTTCTGCGCCTGGGCAGGCGCCGCGATGCCGAAACCGGCCATTGCCGCCAACAGTCCAAGAACGCCCAATACGCGCTTAACGACCATGCATCCGTCCCCTCGGCGGTTAAGACCCGGCAGGTTTTCCGACCCGCAAAATCCCCCGCATTTCAAACGGGTTAGTACCAGATATAGCCGTGGGTGGTAACGGGTTTTCAGCCCTCGTCGGTATGTGGCGGCCGGTCGCAGCCGCCCCGCGCGCGGTGGAATTCTCTCCGGGTTGCCAGGCCCAGGCCGCCCCGAAGTTGCCGCTTGTCTTTCGACGGTCGGCCTTTAAGGTCCCGCCCGCCGCGGCAAGACCGTGGATTCGCCGAAGGAAACCGTCATGCGGCTCGCCATTCTGACGCCCGTCCTTGCCGTCATTCTCATGTTCGCAGGAGCAGCCTCCGCCATGGATAAGGAAAACACCCTCTACATCGACCTCAAGGACGGCCGTGTCGTCATCGAGATGCGCCCGGACCTCGCCCCCAAGCACGTCGCCCAGATCAAGAAGCTGGCGCGCGAGGGCAAGTATGACGGCGTGGTCTTCCACCGCGTGATCGACGGCTTCATGGCGCAGACCGGCGATCCGACGGGCACCGGCAGCGGCGGCATGGGCGAGTTGCTCAAGTCCGAGTTCTCGAAGGAGCCGCACGTCCGCGGCTCGGTTTCGATGGCCCGCACCAACGACCCGAACAGCGCCCGCAGCCAGTTCTTCATCGTCTTCAAGGACTCGAACTTCCTCGACGGTCAGTACACCGTCTGGGGCAAGGTCACGTCCGGCATGGAGTTCGTCGACAAGATCAAGAAGGGCGCGCCGGGTTCGGGCGCCGTGTCCGCTCCGCCGGACAAGATGATCAAGGTCCAGGTCGCGGCGGACGCGAAGAGCTAGCCTCCTCGCGCCCCCGCGCAGTCGTCTCTACTTGGTAACGGTGTGGAAGGCCTTGGCAATCACCTGCCAACGGCCATCCACCTTGAGCAGTGTCAGATAGTCCGTGAAGTAGCGCGGCGGGATCTGGCACTCGACCTTGGCGAAGGCCGTCGCCGGGCCGGAAAAGTCGATCGAGACGATGCGGTCACGCCGCTCGCTGCCGCTGTCCCTGGCCGACTTGCGGCTCTCCACCATCTTGAACCAGTCGGCGCGCGGCATGTCCGCGGCCTTGCCGTCGGGGCCGGCGCTGTAGAGGTGCGAGGCCGGATGGAACGCCTCGCCGAGCTTTTTCGTGTCGCCCTCGTAGAGGCCGTCGAAATAGACCTGAAGCACCTTCTCGATGGCCGCGACGTCGGAATTCATCTGTTTTCTCCCTTGTTCAAATCGCGCCGTTGGGCGCCACCAGAATCTTGCCGTTGCGCCCGCCCTTGTCGGCATGCGCCAGCGCATCCTTGATCTTCTCGATCGGATAGACCGTGTCCACCGGGGCGTACAAGGTACCCGCCATCACCTGCGCCGCAAGCTCGGCATAGATTTCGCGGATCTTCGCCGCGTCCCGCCTGGCGAGACCGCGGCCCAGCATGAATCCCGTCAGCTTGATGCCGCGGTAAATGAGGTTGCTGCGCCCCACCTTGGGATCCTCGCCGCTCATCGAGCCGTAATGCACCACCGTGCCCTCGGTCGCGACGCAGTCGACGAGGCGGCCGGTCGCGGCGCCGCCGATCGCCTCGACGCCGAGCCGGATCGCGGCCTTGCCGGTCGCCCCGGCGACGCGCTCGGCGAGATCGTCGCCATCGACCAGCACGACATCGGCGCCGAGCGCCTTCAACTCGCCAGCCAATTCGGCGCGGCGCACGATGTTGACGGTGCGCAGGCCGCGCTGGTGGGCCTGCACGATCAGCAGGCGGCCGACCGCCGAGTTGGCGACGTTCTGGATGACCCATTCGCCGGGCGCGAGATCGACGAAGTCCGACAACATGAGCCGCGCCGTCGGCGGGTTGATGCGCACCATCGCCGCCTGGCGCAGGTCGATCCCCGCGGGCAGCGGGATGGCATCGTCGCCCTTTACGCGACGCTTCTGCGTCCAGTTCTCGCGCTGCAGGTTGATGACCAGGTCGCCCCTGGCGAGGTGCTTCACGGCCGAGCCGACCGCAGTGACGCGCCCCACGCATTCGGCCCCGGGCGTAGCCGGCAGCGGCGGCTTCAGCCGGTAACTGCCCTTGCAGAACCACATGTCGGCGGGGTTGATGGGGAAGGCCAGCACGTCGAAGACGACCTCGTCGGCCGCCGGCTCCCCCACATCGGGGACGTCGGCGCAGCGCGCCACGTCCCACGGCGTCCCGTACCGATCGATCAGCACCTGCTTCATGCCGCGCCTCCGCCCGATGGTTACGGGCACTTTGTTGGCCCGTCGATTGCTTATATGGTGATTTGACAGGGGGTGAAATGCCGGATGGCGATCAAGGCATTCGATGAAATGAATTCGGGTACGGACGGCTCTGTCCGGGTACCCTATCGTGGCGTCGCCGACTGGCTGGCGCGCACCTCGCCCGAACGGGTGGCGGCCACGCGCGCCGAAGTCGATCTCTTCTATCGGCGGCACGGCATCACCTTCGGCGCCTATGGCGCGGCCGAAGGGTCCGAAACGACGATCCCCTTCGACATCATCCCGCGCGTCATCGCGTGGGACGAGTGGCAGTTCCTCCACAAGGGCCTGTCGCAGCGCGTGCGGGCGCTGAACGCCTTCCTGAGCGACGCCTACGGCCAGCGCGAGATCTGCCGCGCCGGCATCATCCCCGAAGAGCAGATCCTGATGAACGGCGAGTTCGTCGCCATGGCGCAGGGGCTGCAACTGCCGGGTGGCGTGCACGCCCACATCGCCGGCATCGATCTCGTTCGCGTCGGCGAAAAGGATTTCTACGTCCTCGAGGACAATGTCCGCACGCCGTCGGGCGTGTCCTACGTCCTCGAGAATCGCGAAGTCATGATGCGGCTGGCGCCGGAGCTGTTCGCCGCCAAGAGCGTCCTCCCCGTGGCCGACTACAGCGAGGAATTGCTTGCAACGCTGCGCTCCGTGTCATTCAGCGACGGCCATGAGCCCAATGTCGTGCTGCTGACGCCCGGCCATTACAACAGCGCCTATTTCGAACACGCCTTCCTGGCCGACGAGATGGGCATCGAGTTGGTGAAGGGCTCCGACCTGTTCGTCGACGAGAGCCGCGTCTTCATGCGCACGCCGCGCGGACCGCAGCGGGTCGACGTGATCTACCGCCGCGTCGACGACGCTTTCCTCGATCCGCTGGCGATGCGCCCCGACTCATTCCTGGGCGTCGCCGGCCTGCTGGGCGCGCTCCGCGCCGGCCGCGTCAACATCGTGAACGCTCTGGGCAACGGCGTGGCCGACGACAAGTCGACCTACACCTACGTGCCGGAGATGGTGCGTTTCTATCTCGGCGAGGAGCCGATCCTGCAGAACGTGCCGACCTGGCGCTGCGACCGGGCCGACGACTACAAGTACGTGCTGGAGCACCTGTCCGAGATCGTGGTCAAGGAAATCCACGGATCGGGCGGCAAGGGCATGCTGGTCGGCCCAACGTCCAGCAAGGCCGAGATCGAGGAATTCCGCACGCTGCTGAAGGCACGACCGGACAACTACATCGCCCAGCCGACGCTCTCGCTCTCCACCTGCCCGACCTTCGTGAACCAGGGCGTGGCGCCGAGGCACGTCGACCTGCGACCGTTCGTGCTCTCGGGCAAGAAGATCACCATCGTGCCGGGCGGCCTCACGCGCGTCGCCCTCAAGGAGGGATCGCTGGTGGTGAATTCGAGCCAGGGCGGCGGCACCAAGGACACCTGGGTGCTGGCGCCCGACGCGCCCGCAGATGGCGAGTAGGCCGCACCGATGCTGAGCAGTACCGCCAAGAATCTCTACTGGATGGGCCGCTACCTGCAGCGCGCCAAGTCGACGGCGCGGCTGATCGAGGCGACCCAGCGCATGGCCCTGCAGTCGCGCGGCGAGGAAGCCGCCGGCGTCGCGGCGATCTTCGGCATGGAGGACGAATTCCGCCAGAGCCAGGCACAGGGCAAGCGGCTCGCCAGCCTGATCGACTTCCTGGTGCTCGACGAGAACAACCCCTCCTCCATCGTCAATTCGATTGGCGCCGCGCGGCGCAATGCCCGCGAAGAACGCAACAACATCACCGTCGACGTGTGGGAGAGCCTGAACGCGCTCTGGCTGGAGCTCAGCGCCCGGCTGCGCGGTAACCGCGCCAACCTCGATCGCGGCGCCTTGATCGAGTCGGTGAAGAAGCAGGCGGTGATGATCTTTGGCGCCGCGCAGGTGACCTTGCTGCGCGACGAGGCCAACAACTTCCTGCAGCTCGGCGCCTTCCTCGAGCGGGCCGACAATACCGGCCGCATCCTCGACGTGAAGTTCCACCTGCTGCGGCCCGACGGCAATCCCGGCGCCGAGGGCCTCGACTACTTCGCCTGGTCGGAGCTTCTGGCCTGCATCGGCGCCGTGCGAACCTATCGGCGCATCTATCGCAGCTCGCTCCATCCCAAGAAGGTCGCCGAGCTGATGATGCTGCGGCGCGACGTGCCGCGCTCCGTCCATCACTGCCTCTGGATGGTCGACCTCAACATGCGCGAGCTGGCCGAAGCCTACGGCACGCGCGGCGAGGCGGACCGGCTGGCGGGCGAACTGCACGCGCGGCTGCGCTACGCCCGCATCGATCAGGTGTTCGACATCGGGCTGGCGAAGTTCCTGGGCGAGCTGCGCAGCGACATGGGCACGCTGTCGAACGAAATCGGCCGCCAGTTCCTCCTGGATTGAGCAGAATGATGCGCTTCTCCGTCCATCACGCCACGCGCTTCCAGTTCGACCAGCCGTCGGGCCATTCGATCCACGACGTGCGCCTCACGCCCATGCCGGCGGCGGCGCAACGCATCGTGTCGTGGCGCATCGACGGCCCCGGCAAGCGGTCCGAATGGAAGGACGGCCATGGCAATCAGGTCACGACCTTCTCGGTCGCCCAGCGGCACGACAGCGTCGAGATCGTCGTGCAGGGAATCTACGAATACAGCGGCACCGACCAGTGGCTGCGCTACGCCGAGGAACCGACCCTGCCCGCGCCGTTCTGGCTGCGCAATTCGGGGCTCGCGCGCCATGACGAGAGCTTCGATCCGCTGATTGCGGGACTGGCCGCGCGTGCCGCCGAGCCGGCGCAGCGGGTCGCGGTGCTGCACGAGTTGATGGAGCGCATCTCCGAGCGGGTGGCCTACAAGACCGGGGTCTCGACCGTGGACACCACCGCCATCGAGGCGCTGACGCGCGGGGCCGGCGTAGCGCAGGACGAGGCGCACATCTTCATCGCCTGCTGCCGTCGCCTGGGCGTGCCGGCGCGCTACGTCAGCGGCTATCTTCGCAACGACGATCCCGAGCTGCGTGTCGGGCGCACCAGCCATTCCTGGGCGGAGGCCTGGGTCCCGGGCCTTGAATGGGTGGGCTTCGATCCCGCCAACAGCATCAGCCCGCGCGGTGACAGTTTGCGCGTGGCCGTCGGCCTCGACTATCGCGATGCGGCTCCGGTCAGCGGTCGCCGCGTCGGTTTCGGCGATGCCAGGATGACGGTCGAGGCCGCGGTCCGGCTGATCGACTAGGAGGCCGTCTCCCCGCCCCGCCTGTGGCGCCACAGGGCCGATATCAGCGCGAACACGTGCCTCGCCTGGATGAGCGCACCGATCGCGATCAGGACGACGGCGAGCGTCAGGAGCGAATATTCGTAGCCGACCGTGTTCACGATGCGGTCTGGCAGGCTGATCATCGCCACCGCGATTTCGGCGAACAGTCCCAGCACGAGCTGGGCGACCCCGTATTCGTGGCACATCTCGTCGATATGGACCTGCCATGCCTCGTCCGACCGGCCGGTTACGCCGAACCGCCTGCGGATCACCGCCCTCTCTTCCAGCGCCACCCCCCAGCCGATCATGATGAGCGCGATCGTCGAGGTGATCGTCACGGGCTCATGGGTGTCGACATGCCGGTTCACGCTCTTCATGACGTCGATGATCGTCAGCACCATCGGGATCAGGATGGCTGCATTCACCAGGGCGATGAAGGCCGGCGAGATCAGCGGCCGCAGCGGTACGAACAGGAACCTCATGTGACCTCTTTGCCCTAGCGGTGGTACGGCCCGCCTGACGATAAATACCGGCCCCTCGCCTTGCGGAAACCCCGCGTCGCGACTAGCTTCGCGCCGCTCTAAAAAATGCCTGAAGGAGGCATATTCGTCATGGCTCTCATCGCCGATCGTCTCAGCCGCATCAAGCCGTCTCCGACCAATGCCGCGCAGGGCAAGTTCCTGGAGATGAAAGCGGCGGGCAAAGACGTGATCGGCCTGGCCGCCGGCGAGCCCGACTTCCCGACCCCCGACCACATCAAGGAAGCCGCCTACAAGGCCATCCGCGAGAACGACACCAAGTACACGGCGGTTGCCGGCACGCCGGCGCTGCGCCAGGCGATCGTCGCCAAGATGAAGCGCGACCACGGCCTCGACTACAAGCCGTCGCAGACCGTCGTCACCTCGGGCGGCAAGCAGATCATCTTCAACGCCATGCTGGCGACGCTGAACCCCGGCGACGAGGTCATCGTTCCGGCACCGTACTGGGTCTCGTATCCCGAAATGGTGCTGTTCGGCGAAGGCACCCCGGTCATCGTGCAGTGCAAGGAAGAGAACGGCTTCAAGCTGACGCCGGAAGATCTCGACCGCGCCATCACGCCGAAGACCAAGTGGATCATCCTGAACTCGCCCAGCAACCCGACGGGCGCCGCCTACTCCAAGGCCGATCTCCGCGGCCTGTGCGACGTGCTGCTGAAGCATCCGCACGTCTACATCCTGACCGACGACATGTACGAGAAGCTCGTCTACGACGACTTCGTGTTCGCCACGCCGGCCGAGGTCGAGCCGCGCCTCTACGACCGCACGCTGACGATGAACGGCGTGTCGAAGGCCTACAACATGACGGGCTGGCGCATCGGCTACGCGGCCGGTCCGCAGGAACTGATCAACGCGATGATCACGGTCCAGTCGCAGAGCACCTCGAACGCCAGCTCGATCAGCCAGGCCGCCGCGGTGGCCGCGCTGAACGGCCCGACCGACTTCATTCCGAAGAACGTCGCCGTCTTCAAGCAGCGCCGCGACCTCGTCGTGTCGATGCTGAACCAGTCGAAGGGCATCAAGTGCCCGCGTCCCGAGGGCGCCTTCTACGTCTACCCGTCGGTCGCCGGCCTGATCGGCAAGAAGACGCCGGACGGCAAGGTCATCAAGGACGACACCGACTTCGTGAACTACCTGCTCGAGGCCGAAGGCCTCTCGGTGGTCCAGGGTTCGGCGTTCGGCCAGGGCCCGGCCTTCCGCATCTCCTACGCCACGGCGACGGAGTTGCTCGAGGAAGCCGGCCGCCGCATCCAGCGCGCCTGCGCCGCGCTGTCGTAAGTACTACTGACCTAATTCACCCCGCCCGGTCGTTTGACTCGTCTGGGCGGGGGTGAAAGCATTTCCATGACAAGTGAGCTTCGCTCCGGCTGAACGTTCGGACGCGCTACCTCATCCGAGACTTCCGTCCGGAGCTTCTACGCATTTGCGAAGAAGGAGGACGTTGTCATGGCCGAGTTCAAGACGGAGACTATCACTGGCGGCAGACCAGGCAGCGGCGCGCATCGCGTGGTGGCGCTGTGCGGGCCGTATCTGTCGGGCAAGACCAGCCTGCTCGAAAGCATTCTCTACGCCACGGGAGCCATCGGCCGGCGCGGCTCGACCCGCGCAGGCACCTCCATAGGCGACGCGGCCGCCGAAGCGCGCAAGCGCGGCATGGGCACCGAGATCAACGTCGCATCCGTCGACTATCTCGGCGACCAATGGACCTTCCTCGACGTCCCGGGCTCGATCGAGTTCCAGAACGACGCCTTCGCGGCGCTGGCCGTCTGCGACACCGCGGTCCTGGTCTGCGAACCGTCGCCCGAGCGCGTGATGGCGCTGACGCCGCTGCTGAAATTCATTGAGGACCGCCATATCCCGCACATCATCTTCGTCAACAAGATCGATTCCGCCGAAGTCCGCGTGCGCGACATGCTGTCGGCCCTGCAGGCCGTGTCGCAGCGCAAGCTGGTGCTGCGCCAGGTGCCGATCCGCCGTCCCGCCGCCGACGGCAGCGAGGAGACGGTGGGTTATGTCGATCTCGTGAGCGAGCGCGCCTATCGCTACAGGAGCAGCGGCGCCTCCGACCTGATCGAGATGCCGGCCGAGATCCTGCCGCGCGAGACCGAGGCGCGGCGCGACATGCTGGAAGCCCTCTCGGAGTTCGACGACACGCTGCTCGAGCAGCTCATCGAGGACATCGCGCCGGAGAAGTCGCTGATCTACCGCGACCTGCACGACGAGTTCGGTTCCGACCAGATCGCGCCGGTCCTGCTGGGCGCCGGCGACCGCGAAAACGGCGTGCGGCGCCTGCTGAAGGCGCTGCGCCACGACACGCCTGTCGTCGAGCAGACGGTCCAGCGGCGTGCCCTTGCCTCCAACACCACCCCTACGGCCGAGTGCTTCAAGGTCCTGCACCAGAGTCACGCCGGGAAGCTTTCGCTCTGCCGCGTCTGGTCTGGCTCGCTGCACGAGGGCCAGTCGGTCGGCGGCCAACGGATCGGCACGATCCTGCGGCCCTTCGGACAGCGGCTCGACAAGACCGCCGAAGCACGCGCCGGCGAGATCGTGGCGCTCGCCAAGGTCGAGGCGCTGTCGTCGGGGCAGACGCTCGGTGCCGCGGGCATCGCCGCCTCGCCCGACTTTCCCCCCGCCGAAGCGCCGGTCTTTGCACTCGCCGTCTCGGCGAAAAACAGGAACGACGAGGTCAAGCTCTCCGGCGCCCTGCACAAGATCGTCGACGAGGACCCCTCGCTGTCCTTCGAGGTGCGGGGCGAGACGCATGAGCTATTGCTCAAGGGCCAGGGCGAGATGCATCTCAAGGTCGCGGTCGACAAGCTCGCCGGACGCTACAATGTCGCCGTCGACACGACGGTGCCGAGGGTCGCCTATCGCGAGTCGATCCAGGCCGGCGCGCAGCAGCATGCACGCTACAAGCGGCAGACCGGCGGCCACGGCCAGTTCGCCGACATCAAGGTCGAGATCAAGCCGCTGCCGCGCGGCTCGGGCTTCCGCTTCGTCGACCGGATCGTGGGCGGCGTGGTGCCGCGCAATTTCATCCCCGCCGTCGAGCAGGGGCTGATCGAGTATCTGAAGGAAGGGCCGCTCGGGCAGCCGGTGGTCGATCTCGAAGTGACGCTGGTCGACGGCCAGTACCACGCCGTCGACAGTTCCGAGATGTCGTTCAAGATGGCCGCGCGCATCGCCATGAGCGAGGCCATGCCCAAGTGCAAGCCGGTGCTTCTGGAACCCATCCTGAAGGTCACCGTCACCGGGCCGAGCGATTCCACGCCCCGGCTGCAGCGGCTGATCTCGGGTCGGCGCGGCCAGCTCCTGGGCTACGACGCCCGCCCCGCCTGGCCGGGCTGGGACGAGGTCTCCGCGCTGATGCCCGAAGCCGAGATCGCCGACATGATCGTCGAGATCCGGTCGGTCACGCAGGGCATCGGCAGCTTCCGGACCGAGTTCGATCACCTGCAGGAGTTGGCCGGACGCACCGCCGACCGCATCGTCGAGGAAACGAAGAAGCATCAGGCGGCGTAGGTCACAAGGCGGTGAGGCCGGTCGAACGTCCTTCTCCAGCCTCGTTCGGCATCTCATATTCGTCCTGTGGAATGGTTCCACGGGAGAACGGTTCATGTTGAAGAGACGGTCTCTGATGGTGGGTGGCCTGGTGATGGCCTCCGCATCGTCACTGACCCGCGTCGCGAATGCCCAGGCTGGGCGCCCGACGCTGGTGTTCGTCGGTCACGAACTTTGAGGCGGCTGCAAGATCTGGCGTGCCCAGTCTGAGCCTGATTTCCTCAAGTCCGATGCTTTCAAGAAGATGGACTATCAGGTCGTCCATCCGGCCAATGCAGACCTTCTGATGGTCGAAGGAAGCTGGCCCACTCCGGCCAGGCCCATCAGGGCTGCTTTCCTCGAAAGCGAAGACGGCAAGAAGAGCCCCAATGCGACGCCACGCTTCATCCTGTTTCAGGATGGCAAGATCGTCCTCACCGTCACCGGCAACGGCGGCTGGAAGGACAGGATGTGGCCCAGGATCCAGGAAGTGACGGCCACCAAGGCCTAGTTTCCGGCGGACCGGCATTGCTCCATATTGTCCTCGTGGGATCTGCTCACGAGGGGAGACGTATTTCGATGCTGAAGAGACGTAGTGTGATCGCGGGCGGTCTCGTGCTGGCCGCCGCGCCGATGGTTGCGCGCGCCGTCGCGGCACAAGGCGCGAAGAAGCCCATCCTGATTTTCGCCGGCGACGAGACGTCAGAGGCCTGCAAGGTCTGGCGCACGCAATGGGAGCCGCTGTTCAAGCAGGCACCGGTGTTCCAGAAGGTCGACTATCGCGTCGTGTTCACCAAGACCCCGCAGTTGCTGCTGAAGCCCGCGAGCTGGCCCGCCGACCTTCGCTGGGTGCTCGACGCCTTCCTGATGAGCGAGGTCGGTATCGAGCAGGGAGCCGAGACGCCCCGCTTCTTCCTCATTCAGGGTGGACAGATCACCTTCACCGCCGTCGGCAACAATGCCTGGCGCGACGTCATGTGGCCGACCCTGCTCGACGTGACCAATTCGCAGCCTTAAGTCTTTCGTTACGTCACGTTGCGTCACAGTGCAGTGAGCAGGGTTGATTTGCGACCATCCGTCGCCGCGCCCATCTAGGGAGCGCGGCGTAACAGGAGTTTGGCAGATGCTGATCAAGCGCACGAAAGGCTGGGAGCTTCCGGAGTCGAAGACGACGACGGAGAGCCACTTTCTCAATCGACGCGCGATGGTGCGGGCGATGGGGCTCGGTGCGGCCTCGCTCGCCCTGCCTGGGCCGTTGATGGCGCAGGACAAGTCGGCCGATCCGTCGGCCGGACTGTATCCCGCCAAGCGCAACGACAAGTATGGCGTGCCGACGCCGATGACAGCCGAGAAGCTGTCCACGACCTACAATAACTTCTACGAGTTCGGCACCGACAAGAGCATCTGGCGCGACGCCCAGAAGCTCGAGGTGCGGCCCTGGACCATCAAGGTCGGCGGCATGGTCGAGAAGCCCTTCGAGATCGGCATCGACGATCTCCTGGCCAAGGTGCAGCTCGAGGAACGTGTCTATCGCTTCCGCTGCGTCGAGACCTGGTCGATGATCGTGCCGTGGAGCGGCTTTCCGGTGCGCTCGCTGGTCGAGCTCTGCAAGCCGCTCAGCAGCGCCAAGTTCATGGTCATGAAGACGCTGTCGAAGCCCACGGTGATGCGCGAGCAGCGTGACCTCCTCTACCCCTGGCCCTACACCGAGGGCCTGGCGATGGACGAGGCGATGAACGATCTCGCCTTCATCGCCACCGGTCTCTACGGCAAGCCGATCCCCAAGCAGAACGGCGCGCCGCTGCGCCTCGTGGCACCCTGGAAGTACGGTTTCAAGAACGTGAAGTCGATCGTCAGCGTCGAGTTCACCGACAAGAAGCCCAAGACCTTCTGGGAAGGGCTGCAATCCAGCGAATACGGCTTCTGGGCCAATGTGAACCCTGCGGTCGCCCACCCCCGCTGGAGCCAGGCCACCGAGAAGCCGCTGGGCAGCGACCAGCGCATCCCGACCCTGATCTACAACGGTTACGCCGAGTTCGTCGCCGGGCTCTACGCCGACCGCAAGGCGGAAAAGCTGTTCATGTAGCGCGCCCTCCTTTGCCTCGCCGCGCCGGGCCGCTAAAACGGAAGCCGGCCGGTCGAGGCCGCAGGAGGAAACGTGAAACTCAACCGTCGTACGACCATGGCTGGCGCCGCCGCGCTGGCGGCAGGGTCGCTGTCCAAGGCCGCCTTCGCGCAGGCGTTTCCCAACAAGCCGATCAAGATCGTCGTCCCCTTCGCCGCCGGCAGCGCCACCGACCTGACGGCGCGTGGCCTCGGCGCCAAGCTGCAGGACATCCTGAAGCAGCCCGTCGTCATCGAGAACAAGCCGGGCGCCAGCGGCCAGCTCGGCGCCTCTGCGGTCGCGACGGCACCGGCCGACGGCTACACGCTGATGATGGGCACCAACACGACCAATGCCGCCAACGGCGCCCTGTTCAAGAAGCTGAGCTACGACATCGACAAGGATTTCGCGCCGATCATGCGCTGCGTGATGGGCGTCAACGCGCTGGTGGTGAACAACGACCTGCCGGTCAAGACCACCGCCGAGCTCGTGGAGTACGCGAAGAAGAACCCGGGCAAGCTGAACTATGCCGAGGCCAGCGCCTCGCAGCGCCTGTCGGGCGAGATGTTCAACAAGCTCGCGGGCACGAAGATCGAGCGGGTTCCGTACAAGGCCAGCCCGCAGGCGCTGGGCGACGTGGCCTCGGGCCAGGTCCAGGTGATGTTCCCCGATCTGCCGCAGGCGCTGACCCAGATCGAGGCCGGGCGCGTGCGCGGTCTCGCGACGACCGGCCCCAAGCGCACCACGGTCACGCCGAACCTGCCAGCGATCGCCGAGGCCGTGCCGGGCTATTCGCTGGTCTACTGGCTGGCCGTGTTCGCGCCGGCCGCGACGCCCAAGGACGTCCAGAAGGCGCTGGCCGACGCCATCGCCGAGGCACTGAAGGACCCCGCCACCGCCAAGGCCATGACGCAGGGCCGCATGGAGATCGCCCCGCTCGCGCTCGACGAGTTCGCGGCCTACGTGAAGTCCGAGACCGCCTGGTGGACCAAGGAAATCCAGGCCGCCGGCATCGAGCCGGAGTGAGGGACGCCATGAGCAAGGTCATCATCGAGAAGAGCGGCCCGGTCAAAACCATCTGGATGAACCGGCCGGAGAAGCGCAACGCACTCGACAGCGAGCTGATGCGCGAGATGATCGAGGCGCTGCAGGCGCCGGTCGCCCCCGACGATCGCGTGGTCGTCATCCGCGGCAAGGGCGACGTGTTCTGCGCCGGCCTCGACATGGCGGAGCGGCGCGAGACGATCGGCGGCGGCAATGCCAGCGGCATCGAGGTGATGCTGCGCGCGGTTGAACTCTGTCCGCTCCCCGTCGTGGCTGTCGTCCATGGCGACGCCATCGCCGGCGGTAACGAGCTGGCGCTTCATTGCGATCTCGTGGTGGCGAGCGAGAAGGCCCGCTTCGGCATGTCACTGGCCCAGGTCGGCCTCGCGCCCAACTGGTTCCTGGCCAAGAAGCTGATGGAAGTGCTGGGGCCGGTGACGACACGCGAGATGCTGCTGCTGGGCGATCCCCTGCCCTCGACCAAGCTGCATGCGCTGGGCCTGATCGCCCGCTGCGTGCCGGCCGACCAGCTCGAGGCCGAGGCCTCGAAGGTCGTCGACCGGCTGGCTGCCAATGCGCCGCTGTCGCTCAAGGCCATGAAGGCGCTGACGGTGAAGCAGCTCGAATTCCGCGACGGCATCAAGCACGACGACGTCGATACGCTGGTGCAGGCGGCGATGAAGAGCCAGGACGCGCAGGAAGGCATGAAAGCGCGGCTGGAGAAGCGTACTGCCAAGTTCCAGGGCAAGTAGGCCATGTCGATCAGGCTCCGCCTCGACAAGCCGTGGCGGCCCCTGACGGCCGAGGAGATTGCCCGCCTGCCGGGCCAGCTCGGCGTCTACCAGCTCGCCGACGCCTCGGGCGCCATCCTTTGTATCGGCCAGGCCGGCGCCCGCGCGCCGTTCGGCCTGCGCAGCGAATTGCAGCGCGAACTCGCCGAGCGTGGAGCCGGCCACCAGTTCCGCGTCGAGGTGAACCAGCAGTACCGCACGCGCTGGTTCGAGCTGCTGATGGTGCACAAGGCCGATCACGGCAGCCTTCCGCCCGACAATGCAAAGAACCCGCCTGCCTTGGGTCGGTTGAGCCCGAATTGAAGCGTTGCCCTTCTTCCTCCTCTCCCCCGCTAGGGGGAGAGGTTGGGTGAGGGGGCGACGCACCACCTGTAACCCCCTCACCTAGCCTCTCCCCCTAGCGGGGGAGAGGAACAAGAGGACAGAGAAAATGGATTTCGAGCCCAACGAAGAACAGCAGATGCTGATCGAACAGGTTCGCCGGTTCGTGCGGGAAGAGATCATCCCGCTCGAGGCCGGGCTCGATCCTGACGCTTCCGAGCTCGATCCGGCGGATCACGCGCGGTTGGTCGAGAAGACCAAGGCGATGGGCCTGTTCGGAATCGACATCCCGAAGGAGTATGGCGGACCCGACATCGACATTGTGACGCGCGTGCTGCTCGCCATCGAGATGGCCCAGCATCGCGCCGGCCTCTATGTCCCCTGCTACGGCACCTTCGGCGGCGCCGGCCTCGCCCAGATATTCGAGGCCAACGACGACCAGAAGGAGCGCTACCTCTATCCGACGCTGCGCGGTGAGAAGAAGGCGTTCTTCGGCCTCACCGAGCCGTCGGGCGGCAGCGATCCGGCGCGCGCGATCCAGACCAAGGCCGAGCGCAAGGACAATGGCTGGGTGCTGAACGGCGCCAAGATCTTCATCTCCAATGCCGACCGCGCGCAGTACGGCATCGTCTTCGCCCGCACCGATTCGTCGAAGGGTCGCGCCGGCATCACCTGCTTCATAATCGACAGCGACACGCCGGGCTTCCATGTGCGTCGCGTCGTTCACACCTTGCGCTCCTCGCACTATGCGACCGAGCTCGAGTTCAAGGATTGCTGGGTCTCGGACCACCAGGTGCTGGGCGAGGTGAACAAGGGTTTCGCGGTCGCCAACGATCGCCTGACCCGCCAGCGCATTCCCTACGCTGCAGGCTGTATCGGCGTCGCCATCGCCGCGCACGAAATGGCAATCGAATGGGCCAAGATGCGTTCGACCTTCGGCGAAAAGCTGTCGCATCGCCAGGCCGTGCAATGGATGCTGGTCGACAACGAGATCGACATTCGCACCGCCCGCCACTTCACGCTCGAAGCCGCCGAGAAGGCGCGGCGCGGCCTGCCCTTCAAGATCGAGGCCTCCATCGCCAAGCTCACGGCCTCGGAAGGCGGCGGCCGCGTGGTCGATCGTGCCATGCAGATCCACGGCGGCATGGGCATGACCAAGGACCTGCCGCTGGAGCGCTGGTATCGCGAGATGCGAATCCGCCGGGTCGGCGAAGGGCCAAGCGAAGTGCAGCGCATGGTGATCGCGCGCGAGATCCTGGGGAGTAACCTGCGATGAACACCGCGTCGGGGCCCCTTGCCGGCATCAAGGTCGTCGAGTTCGGCCAGAACCTGGCCGGCCCTTACTGCGGCCAGATCCTGGCCTTCCTCGGCGCCGAGGTGATCAAGGTCGAGCGGCCCGAGGGCGACGACGCCCGCAAATGGGGTCCTCCCTTCGTCGAGGGCGACGCCACCGGCTTCATCGCGCTGAACCGCGGCAAGAAGTCGATCACCTGCGACCTCGCCGATCCGGCGCAACGCGAGGCGCTGATCGAGCGCATCGGAGCCGCCGACATCTTCGTCCACAATCTGCGCGCCGACGTACCGGCCAAGTTCGGCTTCGACGGGGCCACTCTCACGAAGCGCTTTCCGCGCCTGATCTATGCCGATCTCGGCGCCTTCGGTCATGCCGGCCCGTGGAAGGACCGGCCGGGCTACGAGCCGATCATCCAGGCGGTGGCCGGCCTCATCTCGTTGAACGGCGATCCCACGGGGCCCGAGGCGCGCATCGGCGTGTCGATCATCGACCTGTCGACCGGCATGTGGACGGCGATCGGCGTGCTGGCGGCGCTGGCCAGGCGCACGGCCACCGGCGAGGGCAGCCGGGTGAACACCTCGCTGTTCGAGAGCGGGCTGATGTGGGCGTCGAACCATGTCGCAGGCTGGTCGGTGACCGGCAAGATGCCCCCGCGCCAGGGGACCGGCCATCCGTCTCTGACGCCCTACCAGGCGTTCGAGTGCAGCGACGGACCGCTGATGATCTGCCCCGGCAACGACCGCCTGTGGCGCAAGTTCGCCGAAGCGCTCGGCCATCCCGAATGGCCGGACGAGGAGCGGTTCAGAACCAATGTCCAACGCGCGGAGCGGCGCGAACTGCTGCTGGGCATGATCGCCGACATCATGAAGGAACACCCGCGCGCCCATTGGGCGGCAAAGCTCGATGCGCTGGGCGTGCCCAACGGGCCGCTGAACTCGGTGCCGCAGGTGATGGAACTGGCGCAGGTAGCGGCGCTGGCAATGTTCGTCCAGCCCTATGCCGGCTCGAATGCCCTGTTCCATGGGCTGCCGCTCAGCATCGACGGCGAGCGCGCCGGCGGCATGGAAAAGGCGCCGAAGGTCGGCGAGCATAACGGCAAGACTTGAGCGAAAAGCCTAACCGGCAAAACTCAGGCAGTAGTCGCGCACCTGCTGGAGCGGGATGCGCGCATGGCTCTGCACGATGATGAACTTGCCGCCGGGATCGGTTCCGTTCGGCAGATTCACCAGCCGCTCGAAGTCATCGGCGCCCCAGATACAAGACTTCTCGGAGAAGAGGTGGACGTCGGCCGTGTAACAGGTGTCCCACTCGGCGTGATAGTCGTAGAGCGTGCCGTTGATCTCGGCCGCGCTGGTGTAGAGCGAGTACTCGGTCCACGGCACATGGCCGGGCCGGCTCACCAGCTTCAGCAGCAGAGACGTCGTCGCGCCGAGATAACGGCCTTGCAGTCGGGTCAAAGCCTGCCGGGCGAGATCGCCATGCAGGATGTTCGGCGTGACGGAAAGCCCATGCGCCCTCGGATCGTAAGGGATACCGATCACCTCGGCGGCACTCCGCCACCATTCGTGATGCTGCTTGGGTTCCCAGCGCGACAAGGCACGGTCGTGCTGGAGGAAGGTCTGCGAATCGAAGTCGCCGACGCAACAGACGTCGGAATCGAGGGTCAGGAAGCCGCCGAAGCCCAATACTGCCGGCACGTGCAACTTTACGATCTGTTGCCGGTACCAGCCGGTCATCCAGTAGAACGGGCTTAACGGCCGGAAGAAATCGCCCTCGCGGCGGACACTCACGTTGATGTTCGGAAAGCGCGGCAGTTCGTTGCGCAGCAGGCCGGCATCGCCGTTGGGCGCGATGACCAGAAGTTCGAACGGCTTGCTGTCCCGCCAGTGCTTGGCCAGCGATTCGATCAGTAGCCCTGCCCGTTCGAGGTCGCCCCGGCGCTTGATATTGCGCAGAGCGATCGGAAGGATTCCTTGCCTGACTTCAGAGAACATGACGGCGCATCTCTGAAACACATATGGGCAATCCGTCGCCCGACATCAATTGAGTGCGGCACAGCCGGCGCGCCGACGTGAGCGGCACATCGCCCCACGACAACAAAAAAACGCCGGGCCCAGGGGCCCGGCGAGTCAAACAGGGAGGCTTCACGTCTGGGAGACGTGGGATCATGAGGATCCCGAGTTTCGAACGCGATCAGCCGAAACTTTTCGTGTCGATAACCTGCCATCAACCTATGCCTCATCGCCGAGATTGGTAGTGGTGAAGTTTTGGACACTGGCATGCGACGCGCGCATGCCTCGCACTTAGTATGCAATCCTGCAGATCTCGCTGTTAAAAACGGGTCTCCGCCACCTTCCGCAGCAGGAAATCACGGAAGACCGCGATGCGCTTGGAGTGCCTCAACTCCTCCGGATAGGTGAAATAGACATCCGTCGTCCGGACATTCAGGTCCGGCAGGAGCATTTCGAGCTTGGTGGATTCGCGCGCCAGATAATCCGGGAGCGAGGCGATCCCCAGACCGGACTCGACTGCCCGGAAGATGCCGTAGGTATTGTTGACCCGCAGCACCACCAGCCGCGGATTCTGGTCGGCATTACCCTCGCGCAGCAGCCAGTTCACGTCCTGAACCGGCGCCCGCGCGTCCTCACCGAAGATGATGAGACGGTGCTGGTCCAGTTCCTCGATGGTGGCCGGCTTGCCGTACTTCTGCACATAGCCGTGCGAGGCATAGACGTGACTGCGGACCGTCAGCAGGTGGCGCTGAACCAGGCCGGGCTGGCGCGGCATGACCATGCGGATGGCCACGTCGGCTTCGCGCATGCCAAGGTCCAGTTCGTTGTCCGACAGGACGAGGCTTACGTCGATCTCGGGATAGAGCGCGATGAACTCGTGCATCTGCGTGGTCAGCCAGGTCGAGCCGAAGCCCACGGTGGCGTGGATCTTGAGCCGCCCGGCGGGCTTGTCCTGGTTGGCGCGCAGCAGCGCCTCCGCAGTATTGACCTTGGCGGCCATGTCGCGCGCGGTCCGATAGAGCAGTTCGCCCTGTTCGGTGAGGATCAGGCCGCGCGCATGCCGATGGAACAGCATGACGCCAAGCTGTTCCTCGAGCGCGCCGATCTGGCGCGAGATCGCCGACTGGCTGAGCTTCAGCGATTCACCGGCATGGGTGAAGCTGCCGGCGTCCGCCACGGCCTGGAATATGCGCAGCTTGTCCCAGTCCATTCCCATGCCTCCCCTGTCCTCGCTCCCGGTTCTACTCGGCGGCCTGTGCGGGACGCGCCTCCTGCGCCGCCAGCCACTTCTCGGCCTCGAGGGCAGCCATGCAGCCGGTACCCGCTGCCGTAACGGCCTGGCGAAAGACCTTGTCCTGCACGTCGCCGGCCGCATAGACGCCTTCGATGTTCGTCGCGGTCGAATCGGGCTTGGTGATCAGGTAGCCCTCGCCGTCCATGTCGAGCTTGCCCTTGAACAGCTCGGTATTGGGCGAGTGGCCGATCGCCACGAAGAAACCGTCGGTCTTGATGTCCTGCACCGCGCCGGTCTTGACGTTGCGCAGGCGCGCGCCGGTGACGATGGGGGCCGGCGTCTTCTCGCCCAGCACCTCGTCCACCACGTGATCCCAGATGACGCTGACCTTCGGGTTCTTGAACAGGCGATCCTGCAGAATCTTCTCGGCGCGGAAGCTGTCGCGGCGATGAACCAGCGTCACCTTGGAGGCGTGATGCGTGAGGTAGAGCGCCTCCTCGACCGCGGTGTTGCCGCCGCCGACCACCACGACATCCTTGCCACGGAAGAAGAAGCCGTCGCAGGTCGCGCAGGCCGAAACGCCGCCGCCGCGGAACGTCTCCTCGCTCGGGATGCCCAGCCAACGCGCCGTGGCGCCGGTCGCGATGATGAGCGAATCGGCCTCGTAGCGGTCCCCGGAATCGCCCAGGCAGACGAACGGCCGCCGGGTCAGGTCAACGTCGACGATCGTGTCGAAGAAAAGCTGCGTGCCGACATGTTCGGCCTGCTTCTGCATCTGCTCCATGAGCCACGGGCCCTGGATGACGTCTGCGAAGCCCGGGTAATTCTCGACGTCGGTCGTGATCGTAAGCTGTCCACCGGGCTGGATGCCCTGCACCAGCATCGGCTTCAGGCTGGCGCGCGCTGCGTAGATCGCCGCCGTGTATCCCGCCGGCCCCGAGCCCAGGATCATCACCTTGCTTCGATGAGTTGCTGCCATGACCACTCCGCATCCCGCCAACTGCATATCGCCCACATATATGCAAACCTCGTCCGCGTTGCACGGTCAGATGTGAATTTCACACGCAATTGTTCACAGCCAAGCGGCGAATTCTCGCAACTTTATTGCGTGCGTGGCATGGTTCTGGCATAGACCCCGGCCAACGGAGGAAAACGATGGCTCGGGCCAAGCTCGATCGAATTGACCGGCGAATTCTAAGCGACCTGCAGTCGAACGGACGCATGACCAACGTGGAGCTGGCCGAGCGGGCCGGCATCTCCGCGCCGCCCTGCCTGAGGCGCGTCAGGGCCTTGGAACGGGCGGGCATCATCAAGGGCTACCATGCCGAACTCAGCCCCGAGGCGCTGGGCTACAGCGTATCCGTGTTCGCCCTGGTTGGCCTGAACAGCCAGGCCGAGGCCGACCTCAAGTCCTTCGAGGATTTGATCGAGAAGTGGGACGAGGTTCGCGAGTGCCACATGCTGGCCGGCGAGGCCGATTTTCTGCTGAAGATCGTCGCGGAAACCTGGGACGAGTATCAGAAATTCCTGACCACCCGGCTGACCTCGGCGCCCAACGTCAGCCACGTGAAGTCGATGATGGTGTTCCGCACCGCCAAGCAGGTGCCGGGCGTTCCCATCTCGACGGAGGCCTAGCCTCCGTCGAGATAGCGGGCGGAAATAGCCCGCGCGGTAATTGTGAGGCAAGAAATGACCGACGACGTCACCTTCGAGATCCTGCACCGCGTCGCTGACGCTTTCGCGCGACGCGATGTCGACGGAATTGTTGATTCCTTTGCCGAGGACGGTGAATTCCGGAACGCCAAGGGTCCCGACTATTGGGGCCAGAGCTTCAAGGGCAAGGCCGCGATCCGCAGCTACTTCGAGCCCCTGTTCGCGGCCGCCAGCGACGTGAAGTGGAACCACACCAGCGAGTTCATCCACGGCGACCGGGCCGTGACGGAGTGGCATCGCATCGCCACCCTGCGGACCGGAGAGCGGCAGGAATGGCTGGGCTGCGACCTCTACACCTTCCGCCGCGGCCTGATCGTGATGAAGGACACCTACATCAAGGTCGTCGTCGCCTAAGCAATAGCGGATACCCTTGCGGGGAACGCCGTGTATTGATAGCGTGCGTTAAATACACAGCGTTGTCATGAAACTCTCACGCAAGCCCAGCCCATGAAGAACCTCTTCCAGGCGTCGAAGGTCCTGTTGCTCGACCTCGCCTCGACGCTCCTCTTCCTCGCCGTCTATGTCGCGACCGGCAACCTCTTCCTCGCGGTCGGCCTCGGCATGGCACTGGGCCTTGCCCAGATCGGCTGGCAGCTCTTCCAGAAACAGCCGGTGGAAGCGCTGCAGTGGCTCAGCCTGGTCATCATCCTGTCCTCGGGCGCGGCCACGTTCATCACCGACGATCCGCTCTTCATCATGCTGAAGCCCAGCGTCATCTACGTCGTCGTCGGGCTGGTGATGCTGAAACGCGGCTGGATGACCCGCTACCTGCCACCGATCGCGCAGGCGACCGTGCCCGACCTCGCCATCACCTTCGGCTATGTCTGGGCCGGGATGATGTTCTTCTCGGCCATCCTCAACATCGTTCTGGCGCTCGCGCTCGACGTCACGACCTGGGCGGCCGTGAAGTCGGCGTGGGCCATCGGCAGCAAGGTCGGCCTGTTCGGCATCCAGTACGCGATCATGAAGTCCACCGGCATCCGCCGGGCGCGCGCCATGATGGCGGCTAGTTGAACTGGACGCCCACGACTTCGTAGGACTTGCCGCCACGCGGCGTCTGGACCTCGACCTTGTCGCCCACGGTCTTGCCGATCAGTGCGCGCCCGATCGGCGAGGTGATGGAAATGCGGCCCTTGGCGAGATCCGCCTCGTAGGGTCCGACGATCTGGTACTTGACCTTCTCGTCGGTGTCCTCGTCGGCCAGACGCACGGTGGCGCCGAACTTGATGACCTTTCCCGTCAGCTTGGAAAAGTCGATCACCTCGGTCCGCGAGATGATGTCCTCGAGTTCGCCGATGCGTCCCTCGATGAAACTCTGCTTTTCGCGCGCAGACGTGTACTCGGCGTTCTCCGAGAGATCACCGTGCTCGCGCGCCGTCGCGATCGCCTTGATGATCGCCGGGCGCTCCACGCTCTTCAGCACTTTCAGTTCACCTTCGAGGCGCTGCAGCCCCTCGGCCGTCATCGGAATACGTTCCATTGCCAAATCGTCCTTGATCAATCGTACGCCGTCAACGCCGAACGCACCCGGCAACGGGTCGAAATCCGCTGCGTTCCGGCCGTTGGCCTGCGCTAGAACGCCGTCTTGAAGTAGGATTGGAGCGGCGCAACCTCGAGCGCGCCTTCCTTCATCGCGGCGATGCCCTCGACCGACGCCTTCGCACCGGCGACCGTCGTGTAGTAGGCGATCTTGTGCATCAGCGCCGTGCGGCGGAGCGTGAAGCTGTCGGTCAGCGCACCGGCGCCGTCGACGGTATTGAAGACGAGCTGCACCTTGCCGTCCTTCATCAGGTCGACGATATGCGGCCGGCCTTCCAGCACCTTGTTCACCTGCTGCGCCTCGATCGAATGCCTGGCGAGGAAATCCGCGGTGCCGCGTGTCGCCACGACCTTGAAGCCGAGTTCGACCAGCCGCTTCAGCGGCTTCACCATCGCCTGCTTGTCCTGGTCCTTGACCGACACGAAGACGGTGCCCTCGACCGGCACCTTGCTGCCGGCGCCGAGCTGCGACTTGGCGAAAGCGCGGCCGAAATCCATGTCCAGGCCCATCACCTCGCCGGTCGAACGCATCTCGGGCCCGAGAATGATGTCGACGCCCGGGAAGCGTGCGAAGGGGAACACCGCTTCCTTGACCGCGATGTGCTTGCCCTTGGACTTCTTTACGCCCAACGACTTCAGCGGCTCGCCGACCATCAAGCGGGCGGCGAACTTGGCGATCGGCTGGCCGGTCGCCTTGGCGACGAAGGGCACCGTTCGGCTGGCGCGCGGATTGACCTCGAGGACGTAGACCTCGCCGTCCTTGACGGCGAACTGCACGTTCATGAGGCCCACCACGTGCAGGGCCTTGGCCATCGCCTCGGTCTGGCGCTCGATCTCGGCGATGATCTTCGCCGGCAGCGAGTATGGCGGCAGCGAGCAGGCCGAGTCACCGGAATGGATTCCCGCTTCCTCGATATGCTCCATGATACCCGCGACGAAGACGTTCTGGTCCTTGTCGGCCAGCGCATCGACGTCGACCTCGATGGCATCGCGCAGGTAGGAGTCCACCAGCACCGGATTGCTGCCCGACACCTTCACGGCGTCGCGCATGTAGCGCTCGATTGCCGAGCGGTCGTAGACGATCTGCATGGCGCGGCCGCCCAGCACGTAGGACGGGCGGATGACGACCGGGTAACCGATCTTCTCGGCGATCTCGATGGCCTGCTTTTCCGACGTCGCCGTACCGTTGGCCGGCTGGCGCAGCTTGAGTTCCTGGATCAGCTTCTGGAAGCGGTCGCGGTCCTCGGCGAGGTCGATCGCATCGGGCGAGGTGCCGAGGATCGGGATGCCGGCGGCTTCCAGCGGCTTGGCGAGCTTCAGCGGCGTCTGGCCGCCGAACTGCACGATCAGGCCCAGCAACTCGCCGTTGCGGCGCTCGACCTCGACCAGCTCGATCACGTCCTCGGCGGTCAGCGGCTCGAAGTAGAGCCGGTCGGCCGTGTCGTAGTCGGTCGACACCGTCTCGGGGTTGCAGTTGACCATGATGGTCTCGTAGCCGGCGTCGCGCAGCGCGTAGACGGCATGGACACAGCAATAGTCGAACTCGATGCCCTGGCCGATACGATTGGGACCGCCGCCCAGGATGATGACCTTGCGCCGGTCCGTGGGCTGCGACTCGCACTCGGCCGGCCGCACACCGTCACCCTCGTAGCAGGAATAGAGATAGGGCGTGCGCGATTCGAATTCGGCGGCGCAGGTGTCGATGCGCTTGAAGACCGGCCGCACGCCCAGCGCGCGGCGCTTCTTCGCCACATCGGCGGTGCCCTGCTTCGTGAGCTCGCCCAGCCGCTCGTCCGAGAAGCCCTTCTTCTTCAGGTCGAAGAACGCCTTGGCGTCCTTCGGCAGGCCGTTCTTGCGCAGGTCCGCCTCGAGGGCCACGAGCTGCTCGATCTGGCGCAGGAACCAAGGCTCGTACTTCGACGCCTGGGCGATCTCCTCGACCGTGAGGCCGTGGCGGAAGGCCTGGGCGATCACCAGGATGCGATCGGGCGTCGGCCGCGCCAGCGCGCCCACGATGGCGGATTTGTCAGGAGCGCCCTTGATCTCGATCTCGTTCAGGCCGGTGAGGCCCGTCTCCATCGAGCGCAGCGCCTTCTGCAGCGATTCCTGGAAGGTGCGGCCGATCGACATCGCCTCGCCGACGCTCTTCATCGACGTGTTCAGCAGCGGCTCCGCGCCGGGGAACTTCTCGAAGGCGAAGCGCGGCATCTTGGTGACGACGTAGTCGATCGTCGGCTCGAACGAGGCCGGCGTCTCGCCGGTGATGTCGTTCAGCAGCTCGTCGAGCGTGTAGCCGACGGCCAGCCGCGCCGCGACCTTGGCGATCGGAAAGCCCGTGGCCTTCGACGCCAGCGCCGAGGAGCGCGAGACGCGCGGGTTCATCTCGATCACGACCATGCGGCCGGTCGCCGGATCGACGGCGAACTGCACGTTCGAGCCGCCGGTATCGACGCCGATCTCGCGCAGGCACGCGATCGAGGCGTCGCGCATGATCTGGTATTCCTTGTCGGTGAGCGTCAGCGCCGGCGCGACCGTCACCGAGTCGCCGGTATGCACGCCCATCGGATCGATGTTCTCGATCGAGCAGATGATGATGCAGTTGTCGTTGCGGTCACGCACGACCTCCATCTCGTACTCTTTCCAGCCGAGCACGGATTCCTCGACCAGCACCTCGCCGACCGGCGAGGCATCGACGCCGCCGGCCACGATCTCGAAATATTCGTCGCGGTTGTAGGCGATGCCGCCGCCGGTGCCGCCGAGCGTGAAGGACGGGCGGATGATGGCCGGCAGGCCGACGCGGTCGAGCGCGTTCGCCGCCTCCTCGCGATTGTGCACGACCTCGCTCTTCGGACATTCGAGCCCGATCTTGGTCATGGCGTCGCGGAACAGCAGGCGGTCCTCGGCCTTGTCGATCGCCTCGGCGTTGGCGCCGATCAACTCGACGCCGTACTTCTCGAGACGCCCGTCGCGGTGCAGCGACATCGCCGTGTTGAGCGCGGTCTGGCCGCCCATCGTCGGCAGGATGGCGTCGGGCTTTTCCTTCTCGATGATTCGCGCCACGAAGTCGGGCGTGATCGGCTCGACATAGGTCGCATCGACCAGGCCCGGATCGGTCATGATCGTGGCCGGGTTCGAGTTGATCAGGATGACCCGATACCCCTCGTCCTTCAGGGCCTTGCAGGCCTGGACGCCGGAATAGTCGAACTCGCAGGCCTGACCGATGACGATCGGGCCGGCGCCGATGACGAGGATGGACTTGATGTCAGTGCGCTTGGGCATGATTACCTGTCACTTGCCCTTGCTCGCGTCGATCATCTCGACGAACCGGTCGAAGAGATAATGGCTGTCAGTCGGGCCGGGCGAGGCTTCGGGATGATACTGGACGGAGAAGGCCGGCCTGTCGGTGCAGCGCAGGCCTTCGTTGATGCCGTCGAACAGCGAGACGTGCGTAACCTCGGTGTTCTTCGGCAGTGATTCGGGGATGACGCAGAAGCCGTGGTTCTGCGACGTGATCTCGACCTTGCCGGTCGTCAGGTCCTTGACCGGCTGGTTGGCGCCGCGATGGCCGCGCTCCATCTTGCGGGTCTTGCCGCCGAGCGTCAGCGCCAGGATCTGGTGGCCGAGGCAGATGCCGAACAGCGGCACCTTCCTGTCGAGCACGGCCTGGATGGCGGGCGAGGCATAGACCGCCGTCGCCGCGGGATCGCCCGGGCCGTTCGAGAGGAACACGCCGTCGGGTTTGTGCCGCAGTATGTCGTCGGCCGTGGCGGTGGCCGGCACGACCGTGACCCTGCAGCCGGTATTGGCGAGGCAGCGCAGGATGTTGCGCTTGGCGCCGTAGTCTACCGCGACGACATGGTACTTCGGATTGGTGAGCTTGCCGTAGCCCTTGCCCAGCGCCCACGTCGTCTCGTCCCAATCGTAGGTCTGCTTGGTCGTGACTTCGAGCGCGAGGTCCATGCCGTCGAGGCCGGGCCAGTCCTGAGCGATCTGGCACATCTTCGGAATGTCGAACTTGCCGTCCGGCGCATGGACGACCACCCCGTTGGGCGGGCCGCCGTCGCGGATGCGGCGCGTGATGGCGCGGGTGTCGACGTCGCAGATACCGGGCAGATTGTGACTCTTCAGCCAGTCGTTCAGCGGCTTCACCGACCGCCAGTTGGCCGGCTCGGTGATGTCGCCGCGCAGCACGACGCCGCGAGCCGCCGGGGTGATCGTCTCGATATCCTCGAGATTGGTGCCCACGTTGCCGATGTGCGGGAAGGTGAAGGTGATGATCTGGCCGGCATAGGACGGATCGGTGATGATTTCCTGATATCCGGTCATCGAGGTGTTGAAGCAGACTTCGCCCACGGCATGGCCGGCGGCGCCCACTCCCTTGCCCCAGAAGACCGTGCCGTCGGCCAGCACCAGCGCGGCCGTGGCCCAACGCGGCGCGGCGTCAGTTGCGCCGGCGGTCTTAGGTGTAGTCATGATGAATATGCCTGTTCGTGGCGCTCGCGCGGCCTCGCCCCGGACCCGGCATGGGCGAGGCGATCGGCGAGCCGCGCGGTTTGTAACCAAGCCGCCGCAGAGGGTCAAGGCGCGCAAGGCAGCCAATTTCTAAGCTATTTCAATAACTTATTTGCTTTGCCAACAGCGGCCTGGATGATTAGTTTCCGCCCCTTAGCCCTCGGGCGAACCAAGGGGACCCAAGCGATGCTGCGCGAGAAACTGACCGAAGCGATGAAAGACGCCATGCGCGCCAAGGATCAGGCGGCGCTGGGCACGATTCGGCTCATCCTGGCCAAGCTCAAGGACGTCGACATCGCCGCCCGCACCGAGGCCAGCCGCGAAGGCGTGGCCGACGACAAGATCCTGTCGATGATGCAGGGCATGATCAAACAGCGGAACGAATCCATTTCGCTATACGAAAAAGGCGGCCGCACCGATCTGGCTGACAAGGAAAAGGCCGAGATTGCCGTGATCGAGCGCTTCCTGCCGCAGCAGATGGACGACGCCGCGGTCGAGGCCGCCGTCCGCGAGGCCATCGCCGCCGCCGGCGCCACCTCGGTCAAGGACATGGGCGGCGTGATGGCCGCGCTGAAGGGCAAGTATGCCGGCCAGATGGACTTCGCCAAGGCGTCGGCAGCCGTCAAAAAGGCTCTGAGCCCCTGATCTTCCCCGCTATCCCCTATGGCGTGGCTCCGATCGCAGGACCATCTTAGGGGATGGCCTTCCCTCCGGGGTTTCTCGACGAACTGCGCGCGCGCCTCAGCCTGTCCGACATCGTCGGGCGGAAAGTGTCGCTGAAGCGTCGCTCCGGTGCCGAGTATGCGGGCCTCTGCCCCTTCCACAACGAGAAGACGCCCTCCTTCACCGTCAACGACAAGAAGGGTTTCTTCTACTGCTTCGGCTGCCATGAAAAAGGCAGCGCCATTGATTTCGTCATAAAGACCGAGGGTCTTTCGTTCCCCGAGGCGGTCGAGAAACTGGCCCGCGAGGTCAATCTCCCGGTGCCGCGGGCCACCCCGGCGGAACGCGAGCGCGCCGACCGCGCTTCGACCCTGCAGCAGGTCGTCGAAATGGCGGCCCAATGGTACCAGAAGCAGCTTCGCCTGCCGGTCGGGCGTCAGGGCCTGGACTACCTGCGCGGCCGCGGCCTGTCCGACGCCGTTATCGACCAGTTCCGGCTGGGGTTCGCCCCGGATTCCCGGGACGGCGTGATCGCGGCCCTGAAGCGCGAGAGCGTGCCCATCGAGAAGATCGTCGAGGCCGGGCTTGCCATCCAGCCGGAAGACCGGCGCGAACCGTACGACCGCTTCCGCGGTCGCGTGATGTTCGTCATCAACGACCGCCGCGGCCGGGCCATCGCCTTTGGCGGTCGCGTCATGGGCGCCGGCGAGCCGAAGTATCTCAACTCACCCGAGACGCCGCTCTTCCACAAGGGTGCCAACCTCTACTGCCTCGACCTCGCCCGCCAGGCCGTGACCAAGGACCAGCCGGTCATCGTGGCCGAGGGCTATATGGACGTCATCGCGCTGCACGGGGCGGGCTTCGGCGGGGCCGTGGCGCCGCTCGGCACCGCCCTCACCGAAGGCCAACTCGCCGAACTCTGGAAGCTCGCCGACGAGCCCTATCTCTGTTTCGACGGCGACAATGCCGGACGCCGCGCGATGTCGCGCGCCGCCGAACGCGCCCTGCCACTCCTCCGCGCCGGCAAGAGCCTGCGCTTTCTCGCCCTGCCCGCCGGGGAGGATCCCGACAGCCTGATACGGACGCGCGGGCCAGACGCGCTGCGACGCACCCTCGACCTCGCCCGTCCGCTGTCGGACGTTGTCTGGGAAATGGAAACGGCGGGAAAATCGACCGACACGCCGGAGCGCCGGGCCAGCCTGCAGCGGTCCGTCGAGCAGCGGGTGGCGGAGATCGCCGACCCCGTCGTCCGCGACTACTACCGGACCGAGATGCGCAGCCGGCTGAACCGCATGCGGCGGCCCGAGGCGCCGGCCTGGCAGCCCGGCAGCCGCCGGCCGTTTCGCCGGCCGGGCGATCCCGAGCCGGCCCCCTTCGCCGCCGGCGCGGCCGCCCGCCGGTCCGGAAGCGATCTCGACGGTTCGCGTCAGGAACGGGTGCTGCTGGGCGCGCTGATCGAACGGCCCGCCCTGCTCCACATCCTGGCCGAGGACCTGGCCAACCTGCCGATCGCCAATCCCGAGCTGATTCGGCTGCGCAGCGGCCTGCTGGACGCGCTGTCGCTGGTGCCGTCCGGCGTCGATCCGGCGGCCGACGAAGCCGCCGGAGATACCTCCCTGGAGGCGCAGTTGATCGAGCAGCATCTCGAACGAACCGGGCTCGGCCGCCTGGCGGCATCGGCCCGGCAGAAGGCGCGCGAGGCGTTTCGAGACGATCCCGCGGACGCCGACGGCTGGGTCGGCCAGTGGCGCCGCGCGGCGCGCCACATGAGCCAGCTCCAGGCCGATCCCGAGGAGCTGAAACGGGCGGAAGAAGCCCTCGCCGATGACATGTCGGAGGAGAATCTGCGGCGACTTCAGGCCATTTTGGACCGGATGCGGCGCGAAAGCGTGGAATCCAATGCCGGATAGCCGGAGCGCGATGAATCCGGGGCCGAGCCCTATCGCTGCTTGCACTGAAGCCCCATATAGTAGAAGGGTAGTTTCCGCGGGGCCGCCCTTCCCCGCCTCCCCTTCTTGCAGCCAAATGAACGGCCCGTTGGCCGTCGTACCTGTTTGTCGCACCCAAGGATTTGAGTAATGGCGACCAAAACCGCGACCGTAGCGCAACCCGAAGCCACCGATGCCCGCGAGGAGGGTCCCGACGCTCCTCTGCTCGATACCCTCGGCGCCGAGCTCAAGAAGCTCGTCCAGAAAGGCAAGGAGCGCGGCTACGTCACCTACGACGAGCTGAACGCCGCCCTGCCGCCGGACGAGGTGTCCTCCGAGCAGATCGAGGACACGATGGCGATGCTGTCCGAGGCCGGCGTGAACGTCGTCGAGGCCGAGGAGCAGGAAGACAGCGCGACGGCCAACCCGGCCGAGCCGGCCAAGACCGCCGTGGTCGCGGCCGAGGCGACGGGCGAGGACGAGGAACTCGGTCGCACCGACGACCCCGTCCGCATGTACCTGCGCGAGATGGGCAGCGTCGAGCTGCTGAGCCGTGAGGGCGAAATCGAGATCGCCAAGCGCATCGAGGCCGGCCAGGACAAGATGATCGGCGGCATCTGCGAAAGCCCGATGACGATCACGGCGCTGCTGCATTGGCGCGACGCGATCAACGAGGGTCGCATCCTGCTGCGCGACGTGATCGACCTGGAGGCGACCCAGGGCGGTGGTGCCCCCGGGGAAGGCAAGGGCGCCAACGCCGCGCCTGCCCCCGCTGCGCCGCCGGTGCCGCGCCCCGCCATGATGCCGAAGCTGGTGCGCCCGGCCGCTCCGGCGGTGAACGGCGAAGGCGGTGAAGCGGCCGCCACGGAGGGGGGCGAGGACGACGAAGAGAACGCCCTGTCGCTGTCGGCGCTCGAGGAGAAGCTCAAGCCCGAGGTCCTGCGCGTCCTCACCAAGATCTACAAAGTCTATATCGAGATGTCGAAGGTGCAGAACCGGCGCCTGTCGACGCTCGCGCGCGGACAGAAGCCCAGCGCCGACTTCGAGAAGAGCTACGAGAAGCACCGCAAGAAGATCGTCGAGCTGGTGCGCACCGTGCACATCAACGCCGCTCGCATCGAGCAGCTCAAGCTCTCGCTGTACGACCTGAACCGCAAGCTGATGACGCAGGAAGGCAAGCTGATGCGGACGGCGGAAAGCTTCCGCATCTCGCGCCAGGACTTCCTCGACAACTACCTGACGCACGAAATCGATCCCAACTGGCTCGAGAAGGTCGGCAAGCTGTCGGGCCGGGGCTGGAAGGACTTCGCCAAGAAGCGCGGCCCGGAGATCGAGAAGATCCGGACCGAGATTCGCGAGATTTCCGATCACGCCGGCGCGCCTATCTTCGAGTTCCGCCGCATGTGCAAGACCGTCCAGGACGGCGAGCGCGAGATGATGCGGGCGAAGAAGGAGATGATCGAGGCCAACCTTCGCCTCGTGATCTCGATCGCCAAGAAGTACACCAACCGCGGCCTGCAGTTCCTGGACCTCATCCAGGAAGGCAACATCGGCCTGATGAAGGCGGTCGACAAGTTCGAGTACCGCCGCGGTTACAAGTTCTCGACCTACGCCACGTGGTGGATCCGTCAGGCCATCACGCGCTCGATCGCCGACCAGGCGCGCACCATCCGCATCCCGGTCCACATGATCGAGACCATCAACAAGCTGGTTCGCACCAGCCGCCAGATGCTGCACGAGATCGGCCGCGAGCCGCAGCCCGAGGAGTTGGCCGAGAAGCTCGGCATGCCGCTGGAGAAGGTGCGCAAGGTCCTGAAGATCGCCAAGGAGCCGATCTCGCTCGAAACGCCGATCGGCGACGAGGAGGACAGCCACCTCGGCGACTTCATCGAGGACAAGAACGCCGTGATCCCGCTCGAGGCGGCGATCCAGGGCAATCTGCGCGAAAGCACGACGCGGGTGCTGGCGACCCTGACGCCGCGCGAGGAGCGCGTGCTGCGCATGCGCTTCGGCATCGGCATGAACACCGACCACACGCTGGAAGAAGTCGGCCAGCAGTTCTCGGTCACCCGCGAACGTATCCGCCAGATCGAGGCGAAGGCGCTGCGCAAGCTCAAGCACCCGAGCCGCTCGCGCATGCTGCGCAGCTTCCTCGACGAGGGCTGAGATCGAGCCGAAATCGGACACGACAAAAGCCGGGGCTCGTCCCCGGCTTTTTCGTGTCAGCTCATTCGCGGTCGGCGATCCGGACGAGCGAGGGCAGCAGGCCGCTTACGGTCATGTGAAGCTGGCGCACCTCTTCCAGCACCGCCGAGAGGTTCTCCTGGACCGTGGCGCAGTGGCGGGACGCCTCGCTTCGCGCATCGTCCAGCCCCGGATCGATCGCATAGGGATGGCCGAGGGCCCTTCCACATTCCGCCAGCACGTCGAGAAGTGCCCCCGACCGGTCGGCGCGGTCGGGCGGATGCATGAAATCACGAGTGGCGAGCTCGATACGCTCCAACGCCGTGACAAGACCATCGACTTCCATGGGAGTCTCCTCGGCCGGGTACGGGACGCTGTCGTCAACGCCGATGCTGTCACCCGGCTGCGCGGCGCACAAGCCCGTCCCGCTCAGCCGAAGCGCAGCAGCGGCACGGCAGCGGCGGCCATCAGCACGGCGGCGATGCGCGTGCGCGTAAAGGGTTCGTTCAGCCAGAAGACGGCGATGAGCACGGCAAAGATCGCGCTCGTGTCCCGCAGCGCCGCGGCCGGCGCGATCGGCGCGTGGCTCCAGACCCAGAGAATGAGCAGGTAGGAGGCCATCGAGGCCAACGCCAGCGGCAGGGCGAGTTTCCAGTGTGCCGCCACGGGAGCCCAGGGCGGCCCCGCACGCCGCTGCCGCCACCCCATGGCCACCGCATTGGTGATCGACACGACGAAGCCGTAGGCCCAGGGCGATCCCGATAGCCGCACCCCCTGCGCGTCGCACATGATGTAGGCAGCGGTGCCAACCCCGGCGGCCAGGATCCACCTCAGGGCCTGGGTCGTAACCCCTTGCCCCCGCGCGGCATCCCAGGCGAGGACGATCAGGGACAGGGATATGATCAGGATGCCGGCCATTCCTGCCGTTCCCAGCTGCTCGCCCGTCAGGACGGCCGCCATGGGCACCACCAGAAGCACCGCCAGGGATCGGACGACGGGATAGACCAGCCCGAACCCGCCCAGCTCATAGGCCCGCAGGAGGGCAACCACGGTGAGCGTGTTCATGAGCGTCGATGCCGCGATCCATCCGAAGGATGCCAGGCTCGGGAGGCCCGACCAGAACAGCGCAGGCACGACCAGCACGGCACCCAGGAGCATCTGGGCGGTCATAACCTGTGTCGGATTGCGACTGGCCTTCACGGCGGCATTCCAGCCGGCGTGAAGGACCGCGCTCAGCAGGGCGGCAGCGACATCGGTGAGATCCATCGCTCAGCCCGGCCGCGGTGCCACGATGACCACGCAATAGCGTGCCGGCCTGGACGTCGGATTGTGATAGGCGATCGGCTGATCGAGGACCATGGCCAGACAATCGCCGGCGTCCAGCTCGTGGCGGTCTTCGCCCAGCGTGATCTCGATCCTTCCCTGAAGCACCCATACCTGCTGGTGTGTTGTCCCCGGTCGCGCCGCCGTCTCGTAGGCGACCCGGGCCCCAGCGGGAAACTGGACCTCCACGATCTGGATCGGCGAAGGGTAGCCGCCCGGCGATACGTTGCGACGTAGATAACCCGACGCGGGGTCACGCCATTCGACCTGGTCGGCACGGCGCGACACCGGATGGGCAGGCGCGGCCGGTGGCTCGAAGAGTGTTGCCAGCGAGACGCCGAGACCGGTCGCCAGCTTTTCCAGAATGACGGCCGTCGGACTGCTCTCTCCCCGCTCGACGAGGGAGATCATGGAACGGCTGACTCCGCACGCATCCGCCAGCGCCTCGAGCGACAAGCCCGACTGGCTCCTGAGCCCGCGCACGCGGGCAGCGATCCGGTGATTGATGTCATCCTTCATAATGGAATTATTATCCACTATACTGGATTACGCATCAAGAGCGCCTCTCCTGGGCTAGAAAGACTGCCGGGAAGCGAGCGCTCTGGAGCTGAGATGGCGGATTTGGTCGATGAACTGCGTGCCATTTGCCGTGCCGAACATGGCGCGGGGAGCGGCTCTTCTGGAACTCTCGAAGGTGACGTGAGGTGGCGGGCGGCCGCGGAAATCGAAGCACTGCGCCAGGGACCGGTCGGGACGTGGCAGCCGATCGCGACGGCTCCCAAGGACGAGGGCCCCCTGCTTCTGTTCTGCCCCGGCCTTGCCGGCAATGCCGCCCGTGAAATCGTCGTCGGTACCTGGCGCTTCGACGCCAACCGCCGCTCGCTGGGATACTGGGTCAGCGACGTCGGGGTCCTCGACCCCGGCTTCGCGGAAACCGGCCCGTGGATCGAGTATCCCGAGCTTCATCCCACACGGTGGGCACCGCTCCCGGTCCCACCCGCGGAGCGCAGCTAGAACAAAAAAAGGCGGCCACGAGGGCCGCCTTTCCTTGTCGATTCAAAGGTCTCAGGTGCGCGGCGGCAGCGGAACCTTCGCGTCGTTCAGCAGCTTCACGAGCACCGGGATGCCCGCGGCGTAGTCGCCGGCGTTGCACTTGGCAATCGCCTGCGGAGCCGGGCCGGACGCGTCCACACGGGTGTATTCACGCCACTTCTGGGCCAGGGCGGCGCAGTAGGCGGCGTCGTTCATCGGCATGGCAGCGACCTGCGCCATCACGATCTCGACGCGGCGGTTCTGCGGCTCACGGACGTTCGGGCCGGTCTGGACGAGCAGGCCCTGATCGCCACGGCCGACGACGGCAATAGCGGTCGCGGGAACGCCTTCCTTGACCAGCGCGTCCTTGACGGCGTTGGCACGACGCAGCGAGAGCGCCATGTTGTAGGCCGGCGTTCCCGACGTGTCGGTATGGCCGGTCGCGGTGATGCGCGCACCACCCTTGGTCTTGAACGCACCAGCAGCCTGGCCGACCACGTTGGCAGCCTGGGTGTTGAGCTTGGCGCTGTCCCAATCGAAGAACACCATGAAGCTCTGCGGAGCCGGCGGCGGCGGCGGCGGCGGCGCGGTGGCCGGCGCAGGCTCGTCACAAGCGGCGATCATGAATGCAGCAGCAGCGAGAACAAACAACTTCTTGAGCATAAGCCCCTCTCCCCTATGGCCATATAGCCACGTCTAATATGCAAAACTGCTCTTGCGTGAGCAATGCCAAAAAATTGCAGATGGACTGACTTGCGGCGCAATGGGTTGGAAATCGATGCCGCAACCCCCATCGGTAGGTGCCGTTGTCGTGCGCAATCTCAACAAAGGAGGGGTCCTGTGAAGCAACTCGCTATCATTACCATCGTCGCGTGTTCTTTCGTCGCGGGCTGCGCGTCCTACACCGAGCGTGTCGTGGAAAAACCCGTTCCAGCCCGGACGGCCGAGCGTACGGTCGTCTACGAAACCGCGCCGGTCCCCGCCCAGACGACGACCGTCTACACGACGCGCTGATCCCGCTGGCCGGATTCATCGAGGGCGGCAGCGTTAGCCGGTCGGGCGTTCAGTTTGTTGGAGCGTAAAAGCCCGTCACCGGAAGGGGACGGGCTCTCTCGTGCGGGGCTACGCCGCGAGCTTGTAAAGCTCCGCTACGTTGTCGCGAAGTATGCGCTTGCGGAGATCGGGTGCGAGTTGGGCCGTCTGCTCGGCGAGGACGTCCTGACTCCAGGGCCAGGTGGAATCGCTGTGCGGGAAATCGTTGGCCCACATGAGCTGTTGCGGCGCCAGATGCTCGGCGAACTGGAACGCCGTCCAGTCGTCCTGGAACGTCAACGCGATGTTGTCCCTGAAATAGTCCGACGGCATCCGCGCAAGTTCCTTGCCCTTCATCCAATAGCGATGGCGCTTGTAGGCGTGGTCCATGCGGTACATGAAATGCGGCGCCCATCCTGCATCGGCTTCGACGCAGACAACTCTCAGAGCGGGGTGGCGCTCGAAGACGCCGCTGAAGACCAGCATGCCCATGATGTCCTGGCAGCCGCGGATGATCGACAGGAAGCCGTTTATCTTCGGCCCGCGCGGCTTGGAGAGCGAATTGTCGCCCGAGGTCGTGAGGATATGCCAGGAAAGAGGCATTTCGAGTGCGATGGCTGCCTCCCAGAACGGATCGTAGGCAGGATCGTCATAGTCCTTCTCGCCGGGATTGCCGGGCATCATCACGCCCCGGAATCCCATCGCCTTGATGCGCTCCAGATCGGCAATGCCTTCCGCCACGGTGCGCATGGCCGTTTGCCCCATGCCGACGAGACGATCGGGTGCGTGTGAGCAATATGCCTGGAGCCACCTGTTGTAGGCGTCGAAGCAGGCCTTCTTGTAGTCGAAGTCCGGATGATTGCAGATCAGCATGCCGACCGTGGGATAGATGATCTCGGCCGCGACGCCGTCCCTGTCCTGATCCTGCAACCGACTCGACGGATCCCAGCCGCTGCGGTGCAGATCCTCGAACTTCGCCCCGCCGATCCGGATGTCCTGGGGTGCCACGCCGGCGGCGGCGATCAGCCCCATCGGCACGGGCGTTTTCATCCCGTCGACGATGTAAATGTCGCCCATGCTGTCATGACGCACGACATGCGGGGCCCGCTCGCGGAACGCCGGCTCTATGTGATCGCGATAGCAGCCGGGCGGTTCGGTGATGTGCGAATCGGCCGAAATCGGGCGCCAGTCCATCCATTCCTCCTGCTTTTTGTTGCGAAATGGTAGGCAGAGGGCAGAAGGCACGGCAAGTCGTCGCACCGAATCAATTCCGGCCGGCGGCCGGCGGTTGAACCGCTCCCTGCCCTATGGCATACCCCCGGCCGCGCGCTGCCGTAGCTCAGTGGTAGAGCACCCCCTTGGTAAGGGGGAGGTCCACAGTTCAATCCTGTGCGGCAGCACCAGCGCTTCCTTGACGTCCAGGGAAAACCGGGCCTTTCTCGTTGGGTTGTCAAAAACGGTCCGAGATGGCGCAAAGCAATAAATTTGCATGGGTTGGTGCCGGCGCGGCCGCGGTCGCGGTGATCGCGCTGGCCATGACCTTCGGGCTGCCGGATCTGCCGGTGGGCAGTGCTCAGAACAAATCCTCGGAAGCGCATGGACCGCTGATTTCTCGCGGATACACCGATGCGCCCGCCGGGACTGCGATCATCGCCGGCGATCCGGTTGGCGGCGCCGTCCTCAGCGAATTGCGCATCAAGAACGGTCAGGCGGTCAAGCGCGACGAAATCATTGCCGTCCTCAACAACTATGCGATCGCCGACGTCGAGGTGCGCCGGATCGAATCGGAGATCGCCAAGGCCCGCCGGCAGCGCGAGACGATGGTCTCCGGATACCGGACGGCCGAGATTGCCCTGCAGGAAGTGTCGGTGAAGACCGCGGCCGAGGAGAGCCGGCTGAAGGATCTCGAACTGTCGAGGTCGAGCGTGCCGCCCGACCAGAAGCAGATCCAGTCGACTCTTTCCCAGCAGACGCTCGAGCGCGAGCAGGCCAAACTGAAGTTCCAGAAGGAAGTCCTCGCGGCCGATCTTGCGCAGACAGAGTCGAGCATCGCGATCCTCGAAACCAAGCTCGACGAAGCCAAGGTCGAGCGCGAGCTGGCACTCGTGCGCTCCCCGCTCGACGGCGTGGTGGTCGATATCTACACGCGGCAGGGCGAGCGGATCTCGGGCCGAGGCATCGTGAAAATCGTCGACCTCAACCAGATCCGGATCTTCGCCGACGTCGATGAACTTCATCTGCGGACCATCAAGCCTGGCGGCAAGGTCGAGTTCACCTTCCAGGGCAGCCGGACCGTCCATGTCGGCACGATCACGCGGACGCCGCTCACGGTGAAGCGCACCAAGCGGTCCGAGGCCGATTTCGGCGAATCCAACGCCCGCCTCGTCGAGGTCGAGATCAAGCCCGACGACCCGCAGAGCATTCCCCAGATGCTGGGCCGCGAAGCCCGCGTGATCTTCCAGTAGCGCCCGCGGGTCAGGCGGGAGCCGGGCTCCGGGGTTGGCGATATTCGTAGAACAGGACAGCCACGAGGACGGCGAGTCCGATCATGCGCGCGGCGACGAGCCCGCCGACCCAGTCGTCGATGACTCCCGGGAAGGTGAGCGCGATGCCGGCCAGACCGCAGACGATTCGCGTGCCGACGCCGAGGGGCCGCCACAGATGGCCCTGCGCCGCCACGGCGAGAGCCACGATGCCGCCCGCCGCACCCAGCGTCACCCAAAGGATCCAGCCCCAGCCCATGCCCTTGGGCGTCTCGAGCAACAGGCCGATGCCGATCGGATCGAGAACGAAGATGAACGGCACGAGGAAGGCCGGCAGCGCATACTTCCAGCTCTGCAGCGTGGTCACATAGGGATCGGCGCGCGTGATGGTCGCGGCCGCGAACGGGGCGAGCGCGGTCGGCGGCGAAACCTCCGACAGCACGGCGTAGTAGAAGATGAACATGTGCGCGGCGTAGTCCGGGATGCCGAGCTTGATCAGCGCCGGGGCCGCGATGACGGCGCACATGATGTAGGACGCGGTCACGGGCACGGCCAGACCGACCACCCAGACGATCAGCGCCGTGTACAGGGCGGTCCAGAAGACCGAACCGCCCGCCAGGTCGATGACGATCGACGAGAACTTCAGCGCGAGCCCCGTCTTGGTGATGACGCCGACAATGAGGCCGGCGCAGGCGCAGGTCGCGGCGACTCCGAGCGCCTGGATCGAGCCGTCGGCCAGCGCGCGGAAGAGCCGGTCCGGCCAGAGGGCCGTGTCTGCGCGCAGGTAGCTGACAAGGATCGCGAGCAGAATCGACCAGAACACGGCATAGGTCGCCGAGAAGCCCCACACCATCAGCACCACGACCGAGATCAGCGAGGTGAAGTGGAAGCCGTAGCGCGTCAGCAGCTGGTGCATCGTGAGATCGACCGTGGGATCGACGGCGCGCAGCCCATACTTACGCGAATCGATCTCGGTCATCATCAGCAGGCCGAAGTAGTAGAGGCAGGTGGGGATGAGCGCCATCCGCACGATGTCGAGGTACGACATCTTGAGATACTCGGCGATCAGGAAGGCCGCGGCGCCGAGCACCGGCGGCGACAGGATGGCGCCGAGGCCGCCGGCCGCCAGAAGGCCGCCGGCCGCCGACTTGCCGTAACCCGCCTGCTTCATGATCGGCCAGGCGACGGTACCGATGGTGACCGTGGTCGCCACGCCGGAACCCGACGGACCGCCCAGCAGGAAAGACGACAGCACCACCGCGCGGCCGGCCGCATTGGGCTGGCCCTTCATGGCGCGCAGCGAGAAATCGATGAAGAACCGGCCTGCGCCCGAGGCCTGCAGGATGGCGCCGAAGATCGTGAACAGGATAATCAGCGTCGCCGAAACGTCGATGGCGGATCCGAAGATGCCGTTCAGCGTCATGTATTCTTCGGCGATCAGGTCGGACAGCGGATAGCCCTTGTGCTTCCACGGCGACGGCAGGTAGTTGCCCCACATTGCGTAGGCCAGGAACGTCGCGGAGAGGATCGGCATGATCCAGCCCGTCGCGCGCCGCGTGGATTCCAGCACCAGCAGAATCAGGATGCCGCCGATGACGAGATCGGTCTGCGTCGGCGAGACGTAGCGATCGAGGAAATCGTCGGACGCGGCAAAGGACGTCCAGCTGCCGCCCGTCATCATGTACCAGATGACGACGACGACGAGGCCGGCCGCTGCGATGTCCCAGGGTGCCACCCGGTTGCGCCAGCTCTTCACCGCCGGGAACAGCAGGAAGACCAGCGACAGCGCATAGGCGACGTGGATCTCGCGCAGCGACTGCGTGTCGACCGTCGATGCCGCGGCGTAGAGGTGGAAGATGGTCATGGTGAAGGCGATGAAGGTGAGGACCTTGCCCCACCAGCCCACGAACTTGTGGATGCCGCCTTCTTCCTGCTCGACGAGCTCCTCGATCTTGCGCTTTTCCTCGTCGCTCAGCAGCTCGGCCTGGACCGTCATCTTTCCGCCCCCCAAATGGAACGGGGCCCTCCTATGGGAGGGCCCCGCCAGTCTTCCTGTCTTTACGACAGCTTGATGCCCTTCTCGGCGAAGTACTTCATCGCGCCGGGATGGAACGGGACCGACGAATTTGCGGCTTTCTGGTTTGCCGCCGTCATGTCGGTCGACGCCTTGTGCGTGGCGATCAGATCGGCATGGTTCTCCCACAGGGTCTTGGTGATCGTGTAGGCCTGGTCGTCGCTCATGGAAGCCGGCACGATCAGGATGTTCCAGATGGCGATCACCGGCACCGCCGCATCCTGGTTGGGATACGCCTTGGCCGGAATCTGGCTGGCCGCGAAGACCGGGCCGTACTTCTTGTTCAGGGCCGGCACCAGATCGGCCGTCGAGATCAGCTTGATCTTGACGCCCTGGGTGGCCGCCAGATCGGTGATCGCCGCGACCGGCGGGCCACCGTTGAAGAAGTAGCCGTCGAGCTTGCCGTCCTTCATGGCGTTCGTGCTCTCGGCCGGCGACAGGCGCTCACGCTTGATGTCGCTGAGCTTGAGGCCCAGTTCGTCGATGATGCGCAGCGCCATGACCTCGGAGCCGCTCACCGGCGCGCTGGTCGAAATGCGCTTGCCCTTGATGTCGGACAGCTTGTTGATGCCCGTGCCTTCCATGGTCACGAAATGCACCAGGTTCGGATAGACCACGGCCAGGGTGCGCGAATCGACCGGCTTGCCCACAAACTTGTCGAGGCCCTTGATGGCGTCATAAGCGGTATCGCACTGGGTCAGCGCCATCTGGGCCTTGCCGTCGCGAATCATGTGCATGTTGGCCACGGAACCGGCCGTGGCTTCGGCCGTGACGGCCCAGCCCGGCACCTTCTTGCTCAGGATGTTCGCCATAGCGCCACCCAGCGGATAGTACACGGCGCCGGTGGTTCCCGTGGCGATTGAGAACTGCGCCTGCGCAGCCGCGGGCAGCGCGCCGCCCACAATACCGAATGCGCCGGCGGCCGAGCCTGCGGCGAGAAATTGACGTCGATTCATGATTGAAGCTCCCATTCTAGTTCGTTTATTCCCCGATCTGGCGCGGAAGAAACCACGCCTGATGCAGCGAGGCAACACGCACAAAATGGCAGTTTCGGCGCCTCGACTCCGCGTGCCGGAACCGCCCACAATCCAGGCAGCAGCCGGGGCGCCGCAGTGCCGGCGAGCCCCCTTCACCTGTGCCCGTCTCAGTGTAAGCTTGACCCGTGATTCATAATCTCACCCTCGTTCACCTGCTCCTGGCGCTCGCGGCCGGAGGCTGCATTTACCTCTCCCTGCGGGAGGTGCGCCGACGATACCTTTCGACCTGGCGGCTTTTCGCGCCCGCCTTCCTGGCGCTCTTCGTGGGTGGCATCCTTTCCCTTCTCCAACTGGCCGATCACCAGCCTGCATGGATGTTCGGAACAGCCCTGGGGATCGGATTTGTGATCGGCGCGATCAGAGGCATGTTGATCGGCATCGAGCACGACATGTATCGCCCCCGCGTGAACCTCAGTCATGCGGCCAAACTTCTGCTGCTCTGGGTTGCCATCGCCGTCGGCGCGACGGTGGTCGTCGAATGTCTGGGCGCCTTCTTCGGTTTTCCGGAGTTCGATCTCTTCCGCTTCCTGGCAGCTCTGGCCGCCATGCTCTGTGCGGGCGCGATGCTCGGTCGGGCATTTCTACTGACGATCCGGCTCCACCGTGCCGACAGGGGCAGCGCCTGAAAAATCCCCCTGCCATCGGCGGGATCAGCGCTGGATCAGCCTGAAGGAAGCGAACAAGCGGCGGGGCGGCGGCGCGCCCCAGCGGCGCCGTTCCGCGCCCCTCTCAGGGGTGCGGACCCCAGGGGGCGGCATTCAGGAGCTTCACCTCCTGGCTTATGACCAGCGGCCGGAACTTCGCGGCAAAGCCGTCCATGAACGCCGGATCGGCGAAGACCGCGGCCCAATGCGCGCGGCGGGCAGCGTCATCGGGGAATTTCCACAAATGGACGATCTGGTTGATGGTCCCGGTGTCTCCCTGGAAATAGCCGACGAGGTTGCGCGCGTGACCGCCCTTCTCGAGGGCGGGAAAGCCGAACTCCTGGTAGAGCTTCACCGCCTCGGCCATCTTGCCGACATACAGCGTGTAGGTGCGAAGTTCGTATAGCGCCATGAGCCGATCCTTCCCTGTTGTGTTCGCCCATCCTATTCGACAGGCTTGAAGGATGGATGTCGAACTGAACCGTGATGCGAAACAAGTTGTTGGCGACTGGCTGGCCAGTCTCAACGAGGCCCTCCAGCGGCACGACGCGAATGCGATCGGCGCGCTCTTCCGTCCCGATGCCGATTGGCGCGACATCGTCGCGCTCACTCGCACGATCGAGACGATCAGCGATCGCGAACCGATCGTTCGACGCCTCGTCGACGCCGTGGCCGACAGCGGCGTACATGGCTTCGCCATCGACCCCGAACGCCATCCGCCGCGCGACGTGGAACGTGCGGGCGAGGCCTGCGTCGAGGCGATACTGACCTTCGGGACCAGGATCGGTACAGGCGCCGGCATCGTTCGGCTGAAGCGCAGCGACTGCCGCGCCGGAGAGGCCAAGGCCTGGACGCTGCTCACGTCCCTCGAGTCGCTGCACGGGCACGAGGAAGAGACCGTTGCAGAGAGCTCGGAGGAGCCGGCGTTCGAGCGCGACTTCCACGGCCCCAACTGGCTGGACCGCCGACGCGAATCCTCCCGCTATGCCGATCGCGATCCCGCGGTCCTGATCGTGGGCGGCGGCCATGCGGGCATCACGGCTGCGGCGCGTCTGAAGGCGCTGGGCGTCGAGGCGCTCGTCGTCGACCGGATGGCACGCATCGGCGACAACTGGCGCAAGCGCTACCACGGACTGAAGCTTCACAATCAGAAGCACTCAAACCACTTCCCCTACCTGCCCTTCCCGAAGACCTGGCCGAAATACATCCCCAAGGACAAGATCGCGAACTGGCTCGAATCCTATGTCGAGACCATGGAGATCGACTTCTGGACCGGCACCAGCTTCAAGGGGGCCACCTGGAACGCGGCCGAGAGGCGCTGGACAGCCGAGCTCGACATGGATGTGGCTGACGGGGTCCATCGCACGCTGCATCCACGACACATCATCATGGCCACCAGCGTGAGCGGCACGCCGAACATTCCCGAGATCCCCACGCTGGAGAACTTCAAGGGCACGGTCGTGCACTCGAGCAGATTCGGCAACGGCGCGGAGTGGAAGGGCCGGAATGTCTATGTCTTCGGCACCGGCACCAGCGCCCACGACATCGCCCAGGACCTTCACGGCAACGGCGCTCAGGTCACCATCGTGCAGCGGAGCCCGACGCTCATCGTCAACGTCGAGCCGGGAGCGCAACTCTACGACGGCATCTACTACGGGAAGGGACCGACACTCGAGGACCGCGACCTCATCAACGTCTCGGTGCCGCTGCGCGTCATGAAGAAGGCGCACAAGCTTCTGACCGACCAGGCCCGTGCGCATGACGCCCCCCTGCTCGAGGCGTTGGAGCGTGTCGGCTTTCGACTGGAATTCGGCGAGGACGGAACGGGCTGGCCGCTCAAGTATCGAGGGCGCGGCGGCGGCTATTATTTCAACGTCGGTGCGTCGGACCTGGTGGCAAAACGGGAGATAGGACTGATCCAGTACGCCGACATCGCTGCCTTCGGATCGGCCGGATTCACGATGAAGGACGGCACCGAGCGCCCGGCCGACCTGATCGTGCTGGCCACCGGCTACAAGGGCCAGGATCACCTGGTCGAACAGCTTTTCGGCCCGGATGTTGCGCGCAAGGTCGGTCCCGTCTGGGGATTCGACGAGCGTACCCAGGAGTTGCGAAACATGTGGGTGCCGACTGCGCAGGGCGGGCTTTGGTTCCAGGGCGGCTCGTTCGCCCAGTGCCGCATGTACTCGAAGTACCTCGCTCTCCAGATCAAGGCGGCGGAGGTCGGCCTGCCCTGAAGCGGCAGGACTGCCAAAAGGCTTCGGGTCCGGAACCCGGTCCGGGAGGTGCCGTTGCATCGGGTGAGCCGGTGCCTGAAGGGGCCGGCTTCCCCCCTCACCCCGGATTCAAGGAGCCGCCAATCATGCCGACCGCACAAGTGCGGATCAGTGCAGAGGAGCAACGACTTCTCAGGGCGCTTTCCGTCGGCCAAACAGTAAAGCTTCCGTCTACCCACCGGCTGCGCCTCGAGTTGCTGGGTCTTCTGCATGATGGCCCGCACGGTCCTCGCCTCACGCCGCTCGGGCGCCGTCACGCAGAAGCTGCCGTGACCGACGAGGAGCGCAAGGCCACCCGAACGGTCGAAACGGAAAGCCCGGTCAAGCGAGATCGGCTGGGGCGGCGAATGCCGCACGGGCGGGCATTGCCCTTCTGAAGGAGGATCCCATGCCGATCAGATCCACCGCCCGTCCGTCTGCGTTCGTTACGGAACCGACTGATAATGAATCGCGCGGCTACAGTCAGGATGTTCTCAAGGCCGACAAACAGGCTGCGCGTGGAAGTCACTGCAGTGTCCCGGCAAAGAAGGAAGTGAATGCCGTGACGTCTGTCTTCGAGCCGAGGAACTTCTTTCTGTCCGCGCTGTCGCCCGCCGAACTGGCGCGGCTGAGGCCGTATCTTACATTCCATCGGCTGCCCCAGGGTCTCGTGCTCCACGAGCCCGGACAGAGAATCGAGCATGTCCATTTCATCGACAGCGGCATGATCTCGCTGGTGGCCATGATGCAGGACGGCTCGGCCATCGAGACAGCAACACTCGGCCGCGAAGCGATCCTCGGGTCGCTGTCTTCTCTGGGGCACCACCGTGCCGGTACCCGCGCCATCGTCCAGATCGATGCGACGGCCTGGCGGATGCCGGTCACCGAATTCCGGACGGCCGCCGCCCAGAATGCGATGCTGCGCAAGGTCGCGCTGCTGAGCAGCGAGTTGACACTCGCTCAGATGCAGCAGACCGCTGCCTGCAACGCTCTTCATACGGCGGACCGGCGGCTGTGCCGATGGATCGTGCAGGTCCGGGATCGTCTCGACGACGATGTGATCCGTCTTACACACGATTTCCTGGCACAGATGCTGGCCGTGCGCCGGCCGACCGTGAGCCTGATCGCGTACGGTCTCCAGCAGGCGGGTCTCATCCGCTATCAGCGCGGGAAGATCAGCATCCTCGACCGCGAAGGTCTCGAGCAGCGCGCCTGCGAATGTGTCGGCGCTCTGCGCGAGAAGACCAGGCTCACAATCGCAGAGGTCGGATAGGGCCGGAGCAAAGTACCATCGCGACGACGCGGGCCGCCCGCAACGATTCAAGAGTGCTTCCGTTCGAAGCGCATGCCTCGACTTTCCACGATCGATCGACTGATGCGTGACCACGGCCTGAGGCGTGGGACGCCCGACCACCTGGTGTTTCAACGCCAGCGTCGGGGGAAAGGGTTTCGTTTCGTGGATGCGGCTGGGAAAGCCGTCACCGATGGCGCCACCCTTGCCCGCCTAAGATCGCTGGCCGTGCCGCCCGCCTACGCGAACGTCCGCTACGCCGCGGATCCCGGCCTTCATTTGCAGGCGGTGGGCGAGGATGCCGCTGGCCGGCTCCAGTATCGCTATCATCCGGCCTGGCAGCAGGTCCGCGAGGCGGTCAAGGCGCACAAGCTCCGGAACATCGCCAGGACCCTTCCGGTGATCTCGCGCGCGGTTCGCCGGTTTCTCCGCACGGCCGATCCCGCGGATCGCCAGGCTGCGACCGCTGCGGTGGTTTACCTGGTGTCCAGGACAGCGCTTCGGGCCGGCAGCGATTCCTATGCGCGAGAGAGGGGCACCCGCGGCGCGACGACCCTTCTGAAATCGAACATAGGCATCGACGGGATCGAGGTGCGCCTCCAGTTTCGCGGCAAGGGTGCCAAGAAGGTGACGCGTGCAGTCCGTGACAGGCTACTGGCCCGCACCTGCCAAGGCCTGCTCGCATTGCCGGGGCGGCGCCTGTTCCAGTATCGCGGCGCCGACGGTGCCGTACATCCGGTGCGTGCCGCCGACGTGAACGCATTCCTGCGCCAGGTGTCGGGCGCGCGCGTTTCGTTGAAGGATTTCCGGACGCTCGTGGCCTCCGCCGGAGTGATGAAGGCTCTATCCTCCGCGCCCCCGGCCGAGACGACTCGCGCGCGCAAGGCGTTGCTGCGCGACGCGATCGCCGCCGCAGCCGAAACACTCACCAACACACCGACCGTTTGCCGGAAGAGCTACGTGCACGGTTCGGTGATCGCAGCGTTCGAGCGGGGCACGTTGCCAATGCAAACCGGCGGAAGCCTCGAGGGCGCGGCCCAGGCACTCGCCCGGGTGGTCGGTCGCCATCGCTGAGCATGCCTAGAGAGGACCGCCGCCCCGGAAGAGGTTCTTGACGCGACGGATGGTGGCTTCGCGGTCCGCCGCCTGTCTGGCCCTCGTTTCGAGCCATCGCTGGCCCATCGGGAAGGCGAACTTGAGTGCGAGACCGTAGGCGACGGCGAAAGTGAATGAACTGCCGAGGATTTTCGGCATCGACACTTCAAGACCGCTCGCACAGATCGAATACACGAACGCCAGGGCCGTTCCCTGGCGCACCATCCAGGGAACGTCGAACGAAAAGAAGAAGCGGATGACGAGCGCGACCAGCAATCCGATGGCGAAGACACCGCCGAGCATCCCGGGAAAGCCAAAATCGACGTAGTTTTCGGCCATGTAGCCCACACTGATCGAAGTGCCGCCGCGCATGTTCTCCAGCACGTCGGCCTTGGTCAGGCGGATGAAGACTTCGGTGTCGGACAGGGCCGCCTTGTCGGGGAACAGGAAGCGCGGCTGGAAGACGTGTGAGACGGCATCGCCCCATTGCCGCACCTTGCCCTGCTCCGAACTCGCCAGGTCGACATTGATCACGAGGCCGGTGATCTCCACGTACGCGAGGCGCTCGAGCAAAGCCTTCGAGGCCGCTCCCCAGTCGATGTCTCCCACTCCGAGGATTCGCCCGACCATGTAGCCCGCGCGGTCTCCCAGCGACGACTGGAAGGCCTGCGATTCCGAACCGCCGGTGGCGATGTCGCGATACTCGACTTTGACCGATGTCCAGAACAGCGCGAGGAACACGAGGACGAAGGTCGCCAGCGCCGCGTAGCCCGTGGTGCGTGCCGTCCATCTGATCTGCGCGGCCAGCGCGGCGGTGCCGAGGAACACGAACACGCCGCGGAAGTCGCCCAGCAGGCCGGTCATGCCCGACAGGATCTCGATGCCGAGCACCGCAAACAGGAACGGCCACCCGCGCGACACCGACATGACCGACGTGAACAGAAGGAACGCCGCCATGATCTTGAAGCGGGCGATGGCATCGAAGAACTGGAACAGCGCGCCGCCGAACGTCAGGCCCGCGAACTGCGTGATGAGGTTCGAACCCAGATAGACCAGAAAGACGTCGACCGGACGCCAGTAGAGGTGGGCCGACCAGTTCTGTTCGGTCGGGGGCTTGATACCCCCGAGAACCAGCTTGCAGGCGAACGCCAGGGTCACCGTCGAGGCCAGCATGTACCAGTAGGCGTCGGCGACCCAGGGCCCGTAAATGCTGCTCGCCATGGGCTCACCGTCGACCAGGGCGAGGAAGGCGCGGGCGAACACCTGCAACCACTGGGACAGGAGATAGTAAGCGATGGCCGCGGGCATGGTGGGCGTTCCGACCAGGCGGAGGATCAGCCAGGGCGTGAAGGCCCCCACTCCCAGCGCCAGCGGGTCGGGGCAGGCCGGCGAGATGAAGACGAAGAACAGCCCGAAGCCGAACGACACCTTGCGCAGCATCGAATAGTCGAGCCGCGGGGCGATCCGGATCGGGGAAACGAGGGTCGAGGCCATGCGTGCGGGTGCTGCGTCTTCGGGTGCAGGATATCAAACTAGACGATTGATCGCATCGTGACAGCAGAAATGCGATTCCGCCGGCAGCATGCCCTTACAGCGGTCTGCCACACGCCGCCAGTGGCGATGCTGCACGGTTTGCCGCAGCCGCGCTGCGTCGGGCCTTCGTTGGGCTCGCCGGCAAAGAAAAAGGCGGCCCGTGAAGGCCGCCTCTTCCTTGTCTCGGATTATCCAGCTTACTGGATAACGATCTCGACGCGACGGTTCTGCGGCTCGCGGACGTTCGGGCCGGTCTGAACCAGCAGACCCTGCTCGCCACGGCCAACCACCGCGATCGCGGTCGCCGGCACGCCTTCGCGAACCAGGGCGTCCTTGACGGCGTTCGCACGGCGCAGCGACAGCGCCATGTTGTAGGCCGGCGCACCCGACGTGTCGGTGTGACCGGTCGCCGTGATGCGGGCGTTACCCTTGGTCTTGTACGCGCCAGCAGCCTGCTTGATCGTGTTCAGGGCCTGGGCCGACAGGTTCGAGCGATCCCAGTCGAAGAACACCATGAACGACGGCGGAGCGACCATCGGCGGCGGCGGCGGCGGGGCGGCCGGCGTCGAACCGAACTTGAGCTGCAGGCCCAGCATGATGCTGAAGTTGTTGTTCGTCCAACCCACGCCGTTCACGGTCGGGTTCGACGTGCCGTAGTAGCGGCCGTCCAGGTTCACGCGGAAGTTCGTGTCGGCGTTCCAGCCGAGACCGATGATGCCCTGATAGGCGAACACCGTGCTGCCCAGCGACGAGTTGCCGTCGACCAGACCCAGACCGGCGCCAGCGCCGATGTACGGGGTGATCACCGAACCCGGCATGAAGTCGTACAGCAGGTTCGCCATGATGCCGAGCTGGCCGACCTGGTTGTTCACGGCCGTGCCCGGGACGCCGACGTTCGTCGGGTTCCAGCGATAGATGCCTTCCAGCTCGACGCGCGGACCAACGAAGTCGTAGCCGATCACGCCACCGGCCATCCAGCCCAGCTGCGGGGTCACGCTAACCGTCGGGAACGCCGGGATGTTCGTGTTCGCCGTGAAGTTCGTCAGCCAGTTGATGCCGCCCTCGGCACCAATGTACAGACCCGGCTGCGGCGACTGCGCCTGCGCGGCCAGCGGCAGCGCGACGATGGCGGCGGCCGCCAGAAGAGCCTTCTTCATCAGATATCTCCTTACTTACACATCCCCACCGGCAAGACGGCAGGACAAGAAATTCGTTGTGATAACGAGGGGAATGTACCTGAGCCGCCCCTGCCCACACCAGAAACTAAGGCACATCCCGCTCATTGTTGCCCCCACTGTGGCGCCCCAGCCACACTTCGTGACGGTGGAGGCCTCCAACTCACCGTTTCTTCATGAAACCTTCACGAAAAATATACAGGAGTGACGAGTTCGGACAGTTTCTTCATGCCCGCCCTAAGACTGCTCGTTGCAACACACTCGCAGAAACCGCAGAATCGCCAACCTGGGGAGGGTGACCACACGCGATGAAGCTGTTTTCGGTTGTTGTATGCGTCCTCGCCGCAGGGACGGCCGGGGCAGCGGCCCAGCAGCGCTCACCGGATGGTTTTCGCGCCTGCAACTTGACCGCTCGGGAGATCGAGGTTGCCAAGGCCCTGGACACCGGAGTGAGCGACGGTACCAGCCGCATCGTCATTTCGGAGGGCTGGTACAAGCTGCCGCCCAACGCCTGCACCTTCCTGTGGACCGGCCCGCTGCAGTATGGCCAATACCTCGTTTACGCGCAGGACAAGGTCTCGGGGCGCGAGTGGACAGGGACCGTGCCGGTCTGCGTGGCGCCTCAGGCCTTCACGATCCGCGCCAGCACCTGTGGCCCCAATCACCAGCGGCGCCTGTTCAGGCAGGTCGCCGTCGGCCGCCAGAACGGCTGGACCCACAATTTCACGCCATGAAATCCTTTTTTCTCGACCAGATCGGCCTTTCGCACCCTCGCCGCTTCGAACGAACCATCGCCTTCCTCGTCGCCTGCACTCTCGCGCTGGTGGTCGGCGCCGTGGCATTGCGGCTGATCGCGAAGGACGAGTTCCATTTCAACTCGCCGCGCTTCTGGTACTTCAGCTACCTCGCAGGGCTGCTTCTCCTCGCCGTCGCCTGCGCACGACTGCCCAGGCTGACCATGGTCCTGCTGTCGCTGGCGGCCCTGGAAATCGGCCTCGGGTTCGGCACGGCCCTGCTCTACAAGCTGCGCCTTTCCTCGTCCGAAACGTTGTTCGCTCGAGACTATGTGCGGCCCCACTACGACTGGCACCCGCTTCTGCAGGTCCGACAGGTCCCGACGGCCGTGGCCCGCAGCACCCGCGAAGTGGCCTATGTGAACTCTGAAAGACGACGGGGCCGCGAGCGCGATCCCCAGGAGCTCAAGAGCAAGTCCGTCGTCGCCCTGATCGGCGGCTCCACGACGCTCGATATCCTCTCGCGCGAAGGCGAGACCTGGGCGGAGCATCTGGAGCGTCTGCTCGGCGCCGACCGCTTTGCGGTCATCAATCATGGCGTGAGCGGCTACACGACATCGGAGCATGTCATCCAGACCGCCTTCTACCAGGACAGTTTCGGCGTGCCGGCCAACTGCGCCGTCTACTACATCGGCTGGAACGACCTCCGGAACGCCCACGTCCGCGACCTCGACCCCGCCTATGCCACGAACCATCTGGTCGGCCAGATCGACGCCCTGGACGCAAGGCGCATCAACGGCCCCGCTTTGTCGGTTTCTCCGACCCTGTCGTTTCTGGCCAAGCTGGCCATCCTGGCCTTCGATACGGTTCGACCGCCTGCTCCCATCCACAGCGACGGCGGGAAAGGCCCCGATCTGGCCCTCGAGAAAATCTACGCCCGCAACATCGCAACGATATCCGCGATCAATCGCGGACGGGGCATTCGCACGATCTGGATCGGCCAGGTCATGAACAAGGCCAGTCTGAAGGACGACCAGATGGAGGGATGGCTCCCGTTCGTCCGTGACTCCGAAATTCCGACAATGATCGCCTGGCTGAACGGTATCCTCAAGCGAGAGGCCGAACGGCTGGGTGACACGTACATCGACGTCCCCGCCGACGCGCTGGCGCCGGAAGACTTTGGCGATGTCGGGCATTTCAGGCCGAGCGGTTCCCGCAAGTTCGCGGAGCAGATCGCTCCCACCGTCGGGCGCGCGTGCGCAAGCGGCCCCGCCCCGCGCTGAACCCGACGGCGGCCGGGATAAAACGCCTTCATCGTCAGCGAAACGTAATGAACCTCAGCGTAGCTTCGATACCGTGCCTAAGCTCAATATCCTTCACCTGATCGCGGCCCTCGCCGCTGGCGTCACCATCTCCATGTTGCTGCGGGAAGCGCGCGGCCGTTCGCTGCCCCCCGGTCAGCTCTTCGCCGCTCTTCCCTTCGCGCTTGTGACCGCGATCCTGCTCCTCGCGATGCAGTCGCCCGACAGCCGGCAGCCGATGCTCTGGCTGTCAGGACTGGTCGTGGGAATCGTGGCCGGGGTAACCCGAGGCCTCCTCCTGACGCTTCAACTGGATCGAATGTATTCCCGCCTCCGTCTGCCCAACGGTCGCGACGGTTTGTGGGCCGCCTGCGTACTGACAGTCTCCCTTCTCGTGGCATTCGGCGCTTCCCTCGCCGGGCTGGGGAACCCGATACCCGAGGCGGCCGCCACGAGCGCAGTCGCCGCCAGCGCCGGCTATCTCGTCGGCCGTGCGGGAACCTTGTGGCGACGCTCTCTCACCGCTCCTCACTCCACCCTGCACCAGTAGTCGCCCACGAAGCGCCCGGGGAACGCGAACGCGGGTCGACCGTTAAGAGGTCCCTTTTCCTCACGGAGTTCCCATGCGCACACTTCTCCTGACGGCGGCCCTCGCCACCACGGCCGCACTCGCCACGCCTGTCATCGTACTGGCCCAGGGCACGCCGCAGACAGTCCAGCTCGTGAAGGTCGACGTCATGAAGATCTCGACGGGCTATCGCGCGAGCAAGGTGATCGGCTCGACCGTCGTGAACGAGGCGGGCGACAGCGTCGGCAAGGTGGACGAGATCATCGTCGGTCCGGACGGCAAGGCGCCGTTCGTCGTCCTGTCGGTCGGCGGCTTTCTCGGCGTGGGCGACAAGCTCGTCGTGCTGCCCTACGAGCAGATGAAGACCGACGGCAAGAAGATCGTGCTGCCCGGCGCCACCAAGGACTCCCTGAAGTCGCTGCCCGAGTTCAAATACGCTTCCTGACGATGGGCGCACTGACGGAAGAATTCGCCCATTCGACCTATCTGGCCTTCCCGGTGATTGCAGCGCGGCTCTTTTTCGCCGCGCTGCTGGGAGCGCTGATCGGGTTCGAACGCGAATGGCGCGCACGGCCGGCAGGCTTGAGGACGCACATCCTGATCTGCGTCGCGGCAGCGACGTTCGGCATCCTTACGGTCGAAATTGCCCATTCCAGCGCCTTCGCCGGACGCGAGATGGTCAGCGACCCGCTCCGCGCCGTGGAGGCCGTGACGGCGGGCGTGGCGTTCCTCGCGGCCGGGTCGATCCTGTTCACGCGCGGCAAGGTGCATGGACTGACGACAGGTGCCGGCATGTGGCTGGCGGGCGCGGTGGGTCTGTCCTGCGGCTTCGGTCTCTGGCAGATCGCCGGGCTCGGTACGTTCCTGATCCTGGTCGTGATGGGCCTGCTACATTCATTCGAGGTGAAGCTGGGTATCGCCGCAGACAAGCAGGAGCATCGGGAGCCTTCCAAAACCGCCAAGGCGGGGAAGGACGATCACGACGACAGGTGCTAACCTGAGCCGATCATGCGGATCGTCTTACCGTCCCTGCTATTTGCCGTCGCAGCGTGTTTCCCTGCGGCGGCCCAGACGTCGCGGCCCGTCCCCGAGCTCGGCACGGCACCGATCCCGCGCCAGCTTCCGACCCTGCCCACGCCGGGCCAGCCGCCGGCGGCCAGCGATGAAGTAAAGGATCCCAAGACCGGCTGTGGCGTCGTCATGATGAACGCCGAACCCAATCTCAGCATCAGCTGGTCCGGCGCCTGCGACTTCGATCTGGCGCAGGGCAAGGGCGTGCTGCAATGGTTCAAGGGCGGCGTCCCCACCGATCGCTATGAAGGCGAGATGAAGGACGGTCTTTATGAGGGCCAGGGCAAGCTGACCTACCCCAACAAGGCCCGCTACGAAGGCGAGTTCAAGGCCGGCGAGCGCGACGGCAAGGGGACTTACATATTTCCGAGCGGCGCAAGGTTGACGGCGGAGTTCCGCGAGGGCCGACCGCAGGGGCACGGCATGTATGTCTGGCCCAACGGCAATCGCTACATCGGCGATTTCCGCGATAACCAGAGGACAGGCCGGGGCACGATCATGTTCACCGACGGCGGCCGCTACGAAGGCGAATTCGTCAACGGCAAGATGCAAGGGCGCGGCGTTCGCGTCTGGGCCAACGGGTCGCGCTACGAAGGCGAATGGGCGGACGACAAGGCGAGCGGCTGGGGCACCAAGTCCGGCGGCCCCGATGGACAAGTCTTCACCGGCATGTGGACCAATGGCTGCTTCCGTGACAACCAGCGCTGGGCCACCGTCGGCGCCACCGCGGCGTCGTGCGGTTTCCAGTAGAGCCAGAGAGGCAGCCATGTCGGCCAGCCCCCGACTGATGATGGTCCAGTTCCTCGAATGGGTGGCCGCCCGACCGCGCCGTCGCGAAGACGTGCTCGAAGCCTGGCAGAGTTCCTGCCCGCGTTTTCCGGTCAGGGAGGATGCCCGTGCCGACGGATTGATCCGCCAGTACGGCGGCGAGGCCGGCGAGCATCGTGTCGAACTGACCGAGCGCGGCCGGGCGATGCTCGATCGCCCCTGACATCATCGTCATCGACCTCCGCGACGTCTCCCCACTTCGGGCGACAGCGCCTATAATACCGTCATGACGCTGCAACGCGCCGCCCTGTGGACTGTCGTAATCGCCGCGACGATCTTCCTGCTCGTCGCCGGGCGTGGCCTCCTGCTGCCTTTCGTCCTGGGAATCGTGCTCTGGTACATGATCGATTCGCTCGCCGACACGTTTGCCCAGCCGCGCCTGGGCAGGTTTCGCCTGCCGCAGCCGCTCGCACTGACCCTGGCGGTGATGCTGGTTGGCGGCCTGTTCTGGATCGTCGGACGCACGATCGGACTCAACGTGCAGGCGGTCGTCGCGGCCGTCCCCACCTACGAAGCGCGGCTCACCCACCTGATCGAGCAGGCCACGCGGATGGCCGGCATCGAGCAGGCGCCAACCCTTTCCGAGCTGGTGGCCCGCGTCAGCCTGGCCGATACTCTGGGCAGTGTCGCGGCGGCTGCCGCGTCGGTGGTCAGCGTCGCCGGCCTCATCCTGATCTACACGCTGTTCCTGTTCGTCGAGCAGGCTCACTTCAAGCGCAAGCTCGGCGCCATCTTCCACGGTGACGGTCAGGAGGCGCGGGTCCTCGCCGTTCTGGACCGGATCGATCGCGAGATCCGCATCTATATCCGCATCAAGACCACCCTCGCGACAGTCACGTCGGCCCTGGCCTATGTCGTCATGTCATCGGTCGGAGTCGACTTCGCCGGCTTCTGGGCCGTCATGGTGTTCTTTTTCTACTACATCCCGACGGTCGGCTCGATCATGGCGATCGTCGCGCCGGCCCTCATCACCCTGATCCAGTTCGACAATCTCACGCCTTTCCTGATCGTCCTGCTGGTGTTCGGCTCGATCCAGGTCGTGACCGCCAATGTCATCGAGCCGGCGATCATGGGTCGCTCTCTCAACCTGTCGCCATTGGTGGTGATCGTCTCCCTGATCGTGTGGGGCACGATCTGGGGCGTGGTCGGCATGTTCCTCTGCGTGCCCATCATGGTGGTGGCGCTGATCGTGCTTGCGCAGTTCGAGACGACCCGGCCGGTCGCCGTGCTGCTGTCCGCCGACGGCCGCATTCCGGAGTCGACGCCATGAGGCGATTGATCCCGCTCCTTCTCCTGCTGACCGCGATGCCCGCCACCGCGCAGGTCTCTTCATCGGACAGACCGCCGACCCCTCCGCCGATGCCGACTCCGCAGGGTGACGTCCTCTATGCGTGTCCCGGTGGGATGGACTTCTCGGCGACGTTCGCAAACGACGGCGAGCTGGTGACGCTGCGCATGCCCGGACAGCCGGCCATCGAGCTGTCGCGCCAGGTTTCGGGTTCCGGATTCGCATTTTCGGATTCGTACTACGAACTGCGCGGGCGCGGCCGCGAGGCGACGCTCACCGCTGCCGGCCGCTCGATGCGCTGTCACGCGGCTGGCCGGCCGGGCGAGCCGCCGCGGACCTTCGCCGGCGGCAGCGTCACCGTCACACTGTTCCCCGATGGCTCTTTTCGTCTTCGAGAGAAGCGTGACGGTGCGGCCGAGCCTCTTCTCGACATCGGCCAATGGGCACAGGAAGTCGAAGGCGGCATACGCTTGGTGCTGCGCGGCGCCAACAACAGCCGCCGGGCGTTTCGCGAGATCGGCGACAAGCTGGTCGACGACAATGGCGGCGAACTACTGCGCACCGACAAGCCCGATCCAATCGACGGCAAGTTCCGGCTCGCCGGCATGTATCGCGATGCCCAGGATGGTGGCCTGTTCACCGCCTGCCTGGTCGGCCGCACCTACGGCGTGGCGCCCGGTGGTGCCGAGCCCGAGTTGGAGAAGGCGTGGGTGGAAGCCACGCCCTCGCGCGAAGCGAGCCTTTACGCGGAGATCATCGGCGGTTTCGACAACAACAACTCGATCACGGTCGACCGCTTCCTCAGCCTGAAGCGGGACGGCACCTGCTCGGCTCGGGTGTCGCGCGGATCGGCCCTGCGCGATACCGAATGGCGCCTGATCGAACTCGACGGCGCTCGTCCCTCTTTCGACGAATGGCGTCGCCGACCGCTGATGCGCCTCGACAATGCCGACAAGTTCACCGCCTCGACGGGCTGCAACACCATGGGAGGCGACTTCGTTCTCGATCCCGACGGGCTTCGCTTCGTGGCCGGACCGATGACCCTGATGGCGTGCCCGCCGACCGAAGCGGCGATCGAGAAGAGCTTCGTCGCGGCACTGGCGGCCGTCAGGACGGCGCAGATCTCCGGCACGACGCTGGATCTTATCGACGGGACCGGTAAGCGGCGCATGCGCCTCGAGGCGCGCGGCCGTTAGGGTGCCGGCGCGGCCTCGGGGTCGGCCCGCAGTGTCAGGCTCTTGTCGTCGAGGGTGATGCGCAGGAACGGAATCTCGGGAAGCGCGGCGCTCCCCTGGGCCTGGCCGTCGAATTCCCGGTCCACATCCCCGAACAGGCGGATGTAGAGCTTCCACTCGATCATCGTCGGATCGATCGGCACGCTGACCGGCTCATTCCAGTCGAGCGCCCTGATGCCGCTCTGCACGACGCCGTCGACCGGCTTGTCGCGCACCAGTGTGGCCTCGAAGCGGCCGATCGTGGCGCTGCGCGCAGCCTTGGTAACGGGCTTGGCCACAACGGAAATGCAGATCTGTCCCGGCGCATCCTCGCGCACGAAGTCGACGCCGCCGCCGTTCATCGTCTCGTCCGGAATGTCGTCGAGCCAGCCCAACCGCTCGACGATGACCACGCGCCGCTTGTCCTTGTCGAAGCGCCAGCCCGGCGGCGGATCGAAGCAACGCCTGACCGTGCGCGTCTCGCCGGCCGGCGCCCGCGCGAGGATCTCCGGCGATACCAGCGTGTTGGATTCGGCTGTCATGGTCCGCACCTTCTGATCGAAGGCGAAGGATCCCGGTTTCTCCGGCAACGAAAGAAAGAGAAGCTGGAACACCTGCGTTCGAGAGGCGTGATGCACGAAGAGCGACCCCGCCGCCAGCCTCGTGCGCGTGATGTCCGTCGGGAAAGCACTCCGTGGCACCCTGAAGCGCAAACGCTCGGGCAGGACGTTCGCCTCGCCTCGCCACGCGCCCATCGTCAGAACCGGCGGCGTCTGACCGGCCGTCAGGCGCAGTCCCACGATATCGACCTCGACCACGGGGTCTTCAGCAGCAGGCGTGGCAAAACTCGGCGCAAACCGCGGCACCATTCCATTGGAGGATCCGCCGCCGGCAGGCTTGCCCGCCGGGTCATCGCGCGCGGCTCCCTCCGCAGGAGTGGCCACCGCGGAGTCCGATGGCAGTGTGAGTTCGCTTGCCATGCGGCGGGGGGCGAGGATGCCCGGCGTGTAGGACAGGATCACCGGCGCCAGATCGTGCGAGGCAAGCCGTTCGAGATCACCGGAGATGCCGCTCGCGGCCTGGTTTACCGCGAGCGCGCGGCCGGGAGCGCCCGGGCGATCGAGCGCGGCCCGCAACGCCGTATTGACCGCTTCGAGCCTGTCGAACATTTCACGACGTTGCGGCGGCAGCCGCTCGTAAGGCTGTTCCCGCTCCGGCTCGTACCGCGCGGCCAGCGCATCGAACAGAAGGCTGGCGGCGCGGAAGGACGCCAGCAACTCGATCCGCGCCATGCCGTCGGCGCGCGCCTGTAGTTCGGCGCGGTCGGCACGCAGGTTCACCAGTTTCTCGGCGATTGTCGGCACGCCGGGAACGCCACGATTCTCATGCAACAAGCCGAACGCAAGCATCCCGCCCGCAGCCAGGAAGACCGCGACGAGCACCAGTGTGCGGCCCCAGAGCGATTCCCCGGGGGCGGTCGAACCAGCCGTCATGCGGCGCGTTCTAGCACGGCCGCCGGTTGGAGAACCGGCGGCGGATTGTCTGGATCAGTACGAGAAAAGTACCGGCAGGGGCGACGACAGGATGAGATCGCGCGTGACACCGCCGAAGATCATCTGACGCAGCCGGCTCTGGGTGTAGGCACCCTTCACGATCAGGTCGGCGCCCAGCGACTGTGCGCGATCGATGATCGTCTGGCCCGCCGTCTTCGTGCCCGGCTTCACATGCTGGCCCGTCACGTTCAGGCCGTGGCTCTTGAGCGACTCCGCGATTTCCGCCGAGGTCGGGCCCGGCACCATCGCTCCCTCGACGCTCAGGACCTCGATGGCCTCGGCCCCACTGAGAACAGGCATGGCGAGCGAGATGGCGCGTGCGCTTTCCGTCGAGCCGTTCCAGGCGAAGAGGATGCGCTTGCCGACCATGCCCGTGAAGCCGGGCGGCACGACGAGGACCGGCCGGCCCGAATCGAACAAGGCGGTCTCGAAGACGCTTTCCGGCATCTTGGGCAGAGCGCCCGGCTGCGGCAGCACGATCAGGTCGTAGGCGCGTCCGATGGTTCCGATCGCGGTCGGGCCGCTATCGTCGGCCGAGCGCCATTCGAAGACGAGGCCGGCGGCTCGCTGTTCAAAGGCCTGCTTGACCGCGGCGATCCGCTGACGCTCTTCCGCGTCCTCGGCCAGACCTCCCCCGATCGGAGCGCCCATGCCGGCATCGGCCCAGGCCATGCTCATGACCCCGTAGGAAGGTGGTTCGAGGCCGATCAGCCGCGCCCCGAACGTGCGCGCGATCTTGGCCGCCAGATCAAATGCCGACGGATCTTCCGCCGTCCAGGCCATGGTCAGAATGGACTTCATGACGCGCCCTCCTCTTCGGCCGACGATACCACGCGGGTCGACCCCGCGCGCGCCGCGATGAACTTGATACAATTCTCACATTGAATGGGGGTTTCAGTCCAATACGTTGAACGGGTTGCTTGATGCCGAGATTGAAGGCGGGCCGGCGAACGGCCCTCAGCATTTCCTGCTTCGGAGTTACGCATGCTGTCGTTTTTTCGCCGCCTGTTGACGGACGACAAGGCCGCCACCGCGATCGAGTATACGCTGATCGCATCGTTGATCGCCGTCGCGGCGGTCACGGCCATCAGCACCGTCGGCGGCAGGACTCTCTAAGGTCTTCCGCCGACAGGCCGATCGGCTGCAGGCGATCAGACGATCTGGCCGGCCGAGGGCACGATCCACGCGAAGCGGTCCGAGAGCGCGGCCAGCGTTATCCTGTTGATGGCATCCGCACCGATCGTGCCGTCTCCCGTCGCGTCGGGCAGGTCACGCGTCGCCACCGTATCGGCCGCAATGGTGCTCATGTAGCCCTGGTCGGTCGCCGCGCGCACCGTCGCCGACACGCACATATGGGTCATGAAGCCGCCGACGATCAGGTTTTTCCGGCCGATGGCGGCAAGCCTGGTGGCGAGATCCGTGCCCGCGAAGGAATTGGGCATACCCTTGTCGACGATGGTCTCGCCGTCGCGCGGCGTCAGTTCCTTGACGATCTCGTAGCCCGTCGAACTGGGATTGAATGCCTTGCCCTTGGACTGGTGTCGAACGTGGACGACCGGCGCCCCTGCCTTCCGAGCCTTCTCGAGCAGGACGGCCAGCGCATCCACCGCCGGCTGCACCCCCGTCAGCGGCAGCATTCCATCAGTATATTCGCGTTGCGCATCGATGATCAGCAGGATTCCGTCGGCCATGGTAGCCGGCGTCGGTGGGGCGCCCGCCATCTGCAGCATGGTCATTGCCATGTTCATTCCTTCGACAATTTTACGGTTGTATAAGTCTCGCCGACATCAACGCCGAAGGCGGCCCGATTTGCAAGCCCCTCCGGAGGGAGTCTGGATTCCCCTGAAGTGCCAAGGCGCCGCGACTGCGCTAGGGATGTCACCATGAAAGCGATCATCATCGGCGGTGGAATCATGGGCCTCGCGACGGCCTGGGGACTGTCGCGCCAGGGACATGAGGTCGAGCTGTTCGAGCAGGGGCCTCTTCCCAATCCGCTGGCCTCGTCGATGGACGAGCACCGGCTGATCCGCCATCCCTACGGCACGCAGGCGGGCTATGCTCGCATGATCGACGAGGCCTACGACGCCTGGGATCTGCTGTGGGCCGATCTCGGCCAGACGCTCCATGAGCCGACCGGGACGCTGGCGCTGTCGGGCAACGGCGCGGATTGGGCGGAGAAGTCCGCAGCCACCCTGGCCTCGATCGGCAGGCCGATGAGCGAACTGTCGATGGAAGAACTGCCGCGCCGATTCCCCCTGCTCGATACCAGAGGGCTGGAGCGCGCCTTCTGGATCGACACCGGCGGCGTATTGCTGGCACAGGACATCGTGTCGGCACTCGTGTCTCACCTGAGTGCCCAGCCGCACGTACGGCTGCACACCGGTACGCCCATCCGCTCGGTGGACCTGGAGCACGGCCGCGCCGTCACCGATGCCGGCGCAACGTACGCCGGCGACATCGTCGTCGTGGCCGCCGGCGCCTGGGCACCGCGCCTGGTACCCGATCTCGGCCGACGCATCGTGCCCTCGCGCCAGGTCGTGGTCTATTTCGACCTGCCGGAGGACCAGCGCGCGTCCTGGGCAAAGGGACCGATGATCATCGAGAAGACCGGCGATGTCGGCCTTTACCTCGTTCCGCCGGTGCGGGGACGCGGCATGAAAGTCGGCGACCACGAGTTCAGCCGGACCGGAGATCCCACGGCAGCGCGTGACGCGCAGCCGAGCGAGATGGCCGCCTTGCTCGACCGGTGCAGCAGCCTGCTCAAGGGCTTCGATCGCTGGAGAATCCGCAACCTCAAGGTCTGCTTCTACAGCGTGACTGGGGATGAGCGCTTCATCGTCGAGAAGCAGGGGGCGAAGGGGTGGGCAATGTCGCCCTGCTCCGGCCACGGCTTCAAGTTCGGCGCCGTGATGGGCCTAGAACTGGCGCGGACCATCGCCGAGGGTCGCGACGCCGCAGCGCATGCGCGCTGGGCCGCCGGTCTGGCCGGCGATGAGCCGACCTGACAAAATGCAGTGAAATCCGGGAGAGAAACCGACATGGCATCTGCCAAACGCCGCCGCACGTCGAAAGCCACACCGAAGAAGGAGACCGGCCTGCGCCAGGGCCTCGCCACCTACGGCGACGCCGGCTTCTCGCTGTTCCTGCGCAAGGCCTTCATCAAGGCCGGCGGCTATTCCGACGACGCGCTCGACCGGCCGATCGTGGGCATTACCAACACTTTCTCCGACTACAATCCCTGCCACGGCAACGTGCCCGACCTGATCGAAGCGGTGAAGCGCGGCGTCATGCTGGCTGGCGCGCTGCCGATGGTCTTCCCGACCATCTCGATCCACGAGAGCTTCTCCCACCCGACCAGCATGTTCCTGCGCAACCTCATGTCGATGGACACCGAGGAGATGATCCGCGCGCAGCCGATGGACTCGGTCGTGCTGATCGGCGGCTGCGACAAGACGCTCCCGGCCCAGCTCATGGCGGCGGCGAGCGCGGACCGGCCGGCCGTCGTCCTGCCAGTCGGCCCGATGCTGGTCGGCCATTTCAAGGGCGAGGTGCTGGGCGCCTGCACTGACTGCCGCCGCCTCTGGGGCCAGTACCGCGCCGGGACCTTCTCGGAGTTCGACATCGAGCAGGTGAGCGAGCGTCTCGCGCCGACCAAGGGCACCTGCATGGTGATGGGCACCGCCAGCACCATGGGCTGCATCGTCGAGACGCTGGGCATGGGCCTGCCAACCAGCGGCTCGATTCCCGCGACGCATTCGGACCGGCTGCGCATCGCCGAGCAGACCGGCCGGCTCGCGGCCGAGATGGCGGTGAAGCAGGGCCCCAAGCCCAGCGAGATCATGACCAAGTCCGCCTTCCGCAACGCGCTCACCGTGCTGCAGGCGATCGGCGGCTCGACCAATGCGCTGGTGCATCTCACCGCCGTCGCGCGCCGGCTCGGCATCGACATCGAGCTCGAGGAGTTCGACGAGATCGGCCGCAACGTGCCGGTGCTGGTCGACCTGAAGCCCTCGGGCGATCACTACATGGAGCACTTCCATTGGGCCGGCGGCAATTCGCGCCTGATGAAGGAGATCCGCAAGAATCTCGACGAGAAGTGCAGGACGGTCGCCGGCAAGACCTTGAAGCAGGTCATCGATGCCGCCGAGATGGTGCCGGGCCAGACCGTGATCCGAACGCACAAGGATCCGATCAAGCCGACCGGCGGCATGGCCGTGCTGCGCGGCAACCTCGCGCCGCGCGGCGCCGTCATCAAGCATGCGGCCGCCTCGCCCGCGCTGATGACCCATACCGGCCGCGCTGTCGTATTCGAGTCGCTGGAGGATCTCGCCGCGCGCGGCGACGATCCCAACCTGGACGTGAAGGCCGACGACATCCTCGTGCTGCGCAACGCCGGCCCGAAGGGCGCGCCCGGCATGCCGGAGGCGGGCTCCTTCCCCATTCCGATGAAGCTCGCGCGCACCGGCGTGAAGGACATGATCCGCATCTCCGATGCACGCATGAGCGGCACGGCCTTCGGCACCATCGTGCTGCATGTCGCGCCCGAGGCCGCCGTCGGCGGACCGCTCGCGCTGGTGAAAACCGGCGACCGGATCACGCTCGACGTGCCCAAGCGCAAGCTGGAACTGCACGTCGATGCCAAGACGTTGGCGACCCGCAAGAAGGCGTGGAAGGCCCCGCCGCCGCATCCCGGCAGCGGCCGCGGCTACACGGGTCTCTTCTTCAAGACCGTCCTGCAGGCCGACGAAGGCGTCGACTTCGACTTCCTCGGACCGGAAAAGTGACCGACGCCAAGCTTCCGTCCATCTCGGTCGTCGTCACGTGCTTCAACTGCCGTGACTACATCGCCGACGCCATCCGATCCGTTGCGCATCAGACGTTGCGTGACTTCGAGTGCGTGGTGGTCGACGACGCTTCGACCGACGATTCCGCCGCAGTCGTCCAGCAGACGCTGGACGAACTGGCGGACTCGCGCTTCCGGCTGATCCGCCTCGACAGGAACGTCGGACAGACCGGCGCGACGCGACGCGGACTCGCGGAGACGCAGGCGACCTTCGTCTGCTTCCTCGATTCGGACGATCTGTGGAATCCCGATTTCCTCGAACGCCATCTCGCGGCGCACCTGAACGAAAGCTACGCGGTGGGCTTCACGGCGTGCAACGCGCGGGTGATCGACGGACAGGGCAAGCTGATCGCCGGCGGCTTCTACTGGTTCGGCAAGGACCGCGCCCGGGCCGATCGTGACCAGGCCTTCGTCCCGATCGAGGCGGCCCGCGTGCCGACGCTCGACGCCGCGCAAGGCACGGCCAGATGGCAGGGCAACACGCCTTATCGGCTTTACACAAAGCGCGTGGTGCACTGGGTCTGGGTCAGCACCTCGTCGATGATGTTCCGCCGCTCGCTGATCAATCTCGTCTTCCCCACGGACGACGAGGTGTTCCGGCTTCACATGGACTTCTACGTCGTGGTCATGGCGCAGATGGTGGCGGGCTCGCTGCTGATCGACGAAGCGCTCTATTCCTATCGTCTCCATGGACGCAACGGCGCCGCCGACAATCCGGTGCTGGGCGGACGTCTCCATCTTTCCAGTCGGAACTGGGGTAGCACCTATTCGACGATGCTTGATCGCATGCTCGATGCAATGTTGAAGGATAAGGAGCGTTTTACAACGGCTCTCGGCGATCGGCAGTACCGTCGGATGGTGTTGCGCATGCGGGCCGCGCGCGCGGGTCCCATCGTCGGATGGATGCATACAGTTCGGAGTTGGTTGATCTAGCAGGGTTCCTGCCTCATTCTCTCTCGCAAGGGTTTCCCGAAAGCTGCGGGGCTCGGGGGAGAATCTGGTGAGCAGGCTCGGACTTTGCGTGAGCGTCATCGCTCTGCTGGCCGCCGCCCTATCGGCGACGATAGTCGGCGTGCGCCCGGCGATCGCGCAGCAGACGCAGGCCGTTTCGCCGGAACTGGAGGCGGAATACGACGCCGCATTCCAGGACATGCTGCAGAAGCCCTCCGATCTCGACGTTCTTTTCAAGTTCGCAACCATCGCCTCGAAGACCGGCGATCTCGAAGGCGCCATCTCCGCGCTCGAGCGCATGTTGCTGGTCGACCCGGACCTGCCGCGCGTCCGTCTCGAACTGGGCGTGCTGTATTACAGGCTGGGTTCGTTCGAGGTGGCCCGCAGCTATTTCGAGGTCACGCTCAAGTCGGCATCGCTTACGCCGGACGTGAAGGCCCGCGCGGAACAGTTCCTCGCGGAGTCGGAGAAGCGCCTCACCAGGTCCCGGTTCACCGGCGAGATCTTTGCGGGCATGCGTTACCAGTCGAACGCAAATCTCGGCCCGCCGACGTCGAGCGTCCGCCTGTTCGGACAGACGGCCAACCTCAACCAGACGGCGCTCGGTACGGCCGACTGGGGGGCGGTGACGTCCGGTTTCCTGCGCCACATCTACGATCTGGGACAGAACAACCCGGCCCAGCTCGAGACCCAGCTCTCGGGCTACCTCAACCGGCAGTTTCAGATCCAGGCGGCCAACGTGTCGATCCTCGACCTGACGTCGGGTCCGCGCTTCAAGGCCTTCAACGGCATCTTCGAGGACGTGACCCTGAAGCCGTTCGGGACGGTGGGTTACATCTGGGTCAACGACGTACCCTATTACGGCAGCTTCGGTTCGGGCCTCGAGGTCGGCACCCTTTTGTCGGATAAGCTCCGCAACACCACGAACTTCGTGTGGCGGCGGCAGATGTACCAGAACACCTGGTACATCCCGACCAACAGCCAGTTCACCGGCGTCGAATACTCGGCCAACTCGACCTTCCAGTACGCGGTGAACGAAGCCGTGATGCTGTATGCGAACGGCAATCTCCAGCGTTACCAGACGGACAGCACGCCGTGGCAGAACTACATGCTCTACGGCGTCGGGGGCGGCATGTCCTTCTCCTTCACCGACCCTCTGTTCAAGAGCCAGCTGCCGTGGAGCATCAGCCTGTTCGGCAACGTGCAGTGGTGGTATTATGACCAGCCCGACGCGGTCGTAGATCCGACCCTTGTCCGACAACAAACCGACACGATTCTAAACCTTACTCTGTCGATCCCCTTCGACCAGCGGACGATGTTCACGGTTTCGGGTGGAAGGTTCGTCCGGTCGTCGGACATCCCCAACTACGCGTTCACGAACAACAGTGCGCTCATCGGAGTAACTTGGCGCTTCTAGCGCCGCTCAGGAGATCACAGTGGCCTTCAGACTTCCCGGCACGAACCTCTCCCTGTTGACCGCCGCCCTGCTCGCCGCAGGCTCATCAGCCCTGCTCGCGCCGCTCGCCCATGCCAAGGTCGGCGTGACCTCGGCGACCGACGGAGACCCGCGCGGCAAGCCGCCGGCCGAGGCCGAACGTGTGCTGCGGGTCGGCGTCGACGTGCAGGCCAACGAACTGATCACCACGGCCGCAAACGACCGCGCTCATCTAATGTTCCTCGACGGAACGTCGCTGTCGGTCGGTCCGAACGCGCAGCTCACCATCGACAAGTTCGTCTACGATCCCACGACCAAGACGGGCGACCTCGCCATCAACGCCAGCAAGGGCGTCTTCCGTCTGGTCGGCGGCAAGATCAGCAAGACCAACGCCATCACGGTCACCACACCGTCGAGCACCATCGGCATCCGCGGCGGCATCAGCCTCTTCAACGTCGAGCAGCGCTCGACCCAGTCGGTCTTCGTCTTCGGCATCAGCATGACCGTCGGCGCCGGGGGCCGGCTCGAGGTCGTGACCCGTCCCGGCTTCCAGGTGACGACGCTGTTCGGCGGCTTGCCCGGCCGGCCGGGCGCCGTGCCGCCGGGCAGCTTGAGCGCTGCCTTGGGCCAGCTCGAAGGCAGCAGAGGCGGCGGCCAGCAGGGCGGCGGTGCCGATCAGTCGGCGCAGAATTCCGGCTTCTCGAATGCCAATTCGGGCCAGGGCTCGGGGAACACGCTGGGCAACCGCTTCGGCAGCGGGCCCGGCCCGCGCAACGTCAATCCCAGCAACGTCGTCACCAACGCCGTGACCAATGCTTTCGAAACGGCGCCCTCCAGTCAGCCGACGCTCCCGGACAAGATCACCTCCCAGGCGACGCCGATGCAGCAGACGATCACCTACAACGGGGCGATGGGCGGTCTGGTCAGAAACAACGGCAATACCTCTTTCGGTACTGGCACCTACCAGCAGGTCTGGTCCATGGGCAGCAACAGCGGCAACACCACGGCGAACTTCAACAACAGCACCTACAGCGGCACTACGAATCGCGTCGGCAACTCCGGGTTCCAGGCCACGATGCCGACGACCAGCGCCAGCACGCCCGGTCGCACGATGACCATGAACGGCGCCTTCGTGGGCCAGGGAACTTTCCCGACCAATCAGGCCGGTACCTTTGCGGTCACCGGTCCCAACTATCAGGCTGGCGGCGCGTTTGCCGGACAGAAGGCTCCCTAACCGACCTTCGCGGCGATGAAGTCCGCGATGGCGGCGACGTCGTCGCGGCGGAACCAGGGCAGCCCGGCGTCGCGCGGTTGAATGTCCGACGCGATCGCCACGATGGCGGGATCGCCCGGCGCCAGGGGCTTCGACTCCTCCGCGGCACGAACCTCGATCTTGAGGTGGGACTCGCTCTTGTAGCCTTCGATGAGCACGAGGTCCGCCGGCGACAGGCGTGCCAGCACGTCGCCGATCGACGGCTCGGGAGTCTCGCACAAGATGGCGTAGCGACGGCCCCCGACCAGAGCCACCTCCCCCGCGCCGGCCGCGCGATGGCGCCAGGAATCCGTGCCCGGCCGGTCGATGTCGATGTCGTGGTGGGCATGCTTGACGGTCGCCACGCGCCAGCCGCGGCGCACGAACTCGGCCACCAGCCGTTCCGTCAGGGTCGTCTTGCCGGCATTCTTCCAGCCGGTGATGCCGAAGACCCGTTGCCCAGGCACGCCATGATCGCTCACGCCGTGATCCGATCGGCACAGGCATAGGCGGTCAAACGCCCCTCGCGCACGAACGCCACCAGCGCGATGCCCGCCTGCTCGGCCGTCTCGATGGCGAGCGAGGTCGGCGCCGACACGGCGGCAATGGCCGAGGCGCCGATGGCCGCCGCCTTCTGCACCATCTCGTAGGAACAGCGGCTCGTCACGACCACGAAGCCGCCGGCGGCGGCGACATCGCTCTGCGCCAGGGCACCCGCCAGCTTGTCGAGCGCGTTGTGTCGTCCGACATCCTCGCGCACGGCCACCAACGCGCCCTCCAGCGAGGCCCAGGCGGCGGCATGCATCGCGCCGTTGGGCCTGTTGAGCCGCTGCTGCGCAGGCAGCGCCGCCATCGCCCGCTCGATGGAGAGCCGCGACACGGGCCAGGGTTGCCCGACGGCTGGCACCGCCCGCAGGGCCGCATCGAGGCTGTCGACGCCGCAGAGGCCGCAGCCGGTGCGGCCGGCAAGGCTGCGACGGCGCTCCTGGAGACCGGCCATCCGCTGCGCGGCGATCTCGAGCCGCACTTCGATGCCCCGTCCCACCGGCTCGGCATCGATGTCATAGATCTCGGAAGCCTTCCCGACGATGCGCTCGGTAAGAGAAAAGCCGCGTCCGAAATCCTCGAGGTCGCACGGCGTCGCCATCATCACTGCGTGACTGATGCCGTTGTAGACCAGCGCCACGGCGACCTCCTCGGCCACCGCTTCCTCCAGCGACTCGCTGCCGCCAGCCGTCAGGCGGCGGGCCGGCCGGCGCACCGTGCCTTCCGGGCTCATGCCGCGGTCTCGTCGATCCGCAGATGACGGCCCTCGCGATCGAAGAAGAGGCCGCGATTGAGCGTCAGCGGATCGGCCTTCACGTCGGCTTCGACGTCCTTGAGCCTGCGCGCCGCCACCGGATCGGGCAGCGGGCCGCCTTCGTGCCCCAGCCCCACGAAGAACGCCACACCGTCCCAGGGCGTACGTGCACTGTCGAGCAGCCCCCGCATCTCCGGCCACGTCATTTCGTCACCGATGAGATGGGCGTAGCTCGATCTCGACGGCACGGCGCGGGTGGGCGTGATCTGGACCAGCAGGATGAAGATCGTGAAGGGGCCGGTTTCGGCGAACTGGGCCGCGAGCCAGTGCTCGAAGTCGGTCTTCATCGAGCGCCCTAGAACTCGACCACGGGCGTGGGCGGCACGTAGCGGTCGAAGACCTGCAGGAAGGGCTCGCCCCGTTCGGCCTCGTACCAGGCCTCGAAGGCGCGGAAGGCGGCGATCGGATCGGCGATGACCGGTGGCTCTGCCGCCTCACCCTCCACGGGCTCGGCCGGATGCGCGCCCGCATGCAGCGCCTCGGCGATCGGGCGAAGCCAGTCGAGCAGCGGTCGCGCGCCATCCCCGAGTTCGGAAAGCCCGGTCTCGATCCAGCCGATGTCGCGGAACAATGCTTCCAGCTGCCGCTCGACGGCGAGCTCGCGATCAGGTTCGAGGGCCGCTACCCGTGCCATGTCGGAGAGAGCGCTGAGCCGGCGCCACGCGAAGGTACGCGCACGCTCCGCCTCCCGGATCTGGACTTCGAGGGAAGCCCGCACCTGTCGCTCGGCCGTTTCGGCCGCGGTGCAATCCGCCTGGAGGCGGGCGATGAGGGAGTCTGCGGCAGCCGGCATTCCGCCAGTTGACCCGACGGGCCGGGCTGCCGCAAGCCTGTTACTTGGCGTACTTGAGTTCGACCTCGGCAACGCCGGCCGCGACGTTCAGGCCGACGCTGCCCTCGACGCTGACCGGCTGCAGGGTGATCTGGCCGCTGCCGCCGCCCAGCAGGACATTGGCGCCGACGCCGCCGCCCACCGTGGCCTGGGCGGTCGCCCCGACATAGCCGCCGGTCAGGGCGCCCGGCGCAATGCTGCCGGGGGCGAAGACCAGCCAGACGATCTGGGATTCCTTGGTGAAGCCGATATCGACGCCATAGCGCTTGATCGAGCCGGTGTACTTCTCGCCGACACCGTCGGTGCGCGCGAAGATGCAGTCGAGATCCTTCGAGGAGCCGAAGATGAAGCCCATGCCGCCCGCCACCTTGCAGGTCAGCGAGCCGACATTGGCACCGGACCGGCCGGCTGCCTGCGGCGTGCCCGGGGCCGCGGGAGTCTGAGCCTGGGCCGTGAACCCGGCGCTCACTAGAAGCGTTGCAGCCGCGGCGGTCGTCAGCAGGGATCGAAGCATGTCGAAATCCTTTTTGGTTGGAGGTCAGTCTTCTTTCTTCGCTCGGTCGATCGCGTCGAGAATCTCGGTCAGGCCGTTGAAGTAAACCACGCCCTGCTTGTGCATCTCATGACGGATCGTTCGGATCAGGCCGGCCTTGCGGATCATGAGATCTGCGAGCGCGATCTTGGCATCTGCCCGGGTCTTGGTGTCCATCGTCACGACGTCCTCGTCAATCTGCCGGCCGAAGCTGGCCGCCGTACTGGCCGCGTGCTTTCAGCACGTAGCCCGCAGCCCTGAAGTCCGAGTCCTGCCGGATCGCAGCTGTAACGGCCGGGTCATTGTGCGGGTTGCTGCTGGCGATCAACGCATTCGTCTCGGCCTGACAGTTCGCGCTGACAGTGCGCCCGATGCTCGATGGGTCGTCGGTTCCAGTCGCATGGGAGGCCGCTTCCCGCTGCAGGCAGGCGTCCCGCGCTTCGTAGGTCTTGCCGACGGCTTTCACGGTCCAGGGTTCGGAATACTGGGAATTCGCCGAACAGGCCGCCAGCGACAACAAGGCGACGACAATCAGGGTACGCATCAGGGGGCCGAACTCCAGGGCGACGGAAGAAAATACGAGAAAGATGGCGGAGAGAGTGGGAGTAACATGTCCCGCCTAACTCCCTGTTAATATTGGATATTTTTGCAAGGCCCTCAGAAGTTACCCTCAAAGTTACCCCACACCCAATACGATATCACCCGACGTTCTCTTCGCAAAAGACCATGGTCCCAGGGTGCCACACCGTAGGCGATCTTTGCATCCCTGCTTCTTCGCTCTCGCCATCCTCCTTGGCCACCGTATTTCTGGGCTTCTACTCCCACTCCGCGGTTTTCAGGCCCAGGCTGCGCGCGTTCTCCGAGACTGCGCGCTTGACTGTATCAGTCGCTCCCTCCGGAAATTCTGCCGACACCTCCAGAACTAGCTTAACCGTGGCGTTTGGGTCCGAGCCCAGAACGGCGATTATCTCCTCGGCGATCTGGACAAGCCGCATCTTTGCGGTCGCGGGCGCTATGTCCGCGGAACCATGGAACGATTTGGAGCGCGCGAGAAAGTTAGCGGTCGTCGTCAATCCGCCATATTGTCCAGTCGCAGAATCGCTGAATCCTCCAGACCTTCCAGCGCCTGTATCCGGAGCCGCTCCGCCCATATCCGTCGGCGCGGTCGTCAGCGTCTTCTGATGCGCGTCGTAAACCTTTGCAGCGTCGGGCTCTATCAGAAGCAGCGTATCGTCGAAAACGACACTTCCGCCTCCCAGCGCAAATCCCTCGAAGCCTTCACCGCTCTGGCCGTAGGCCGTCCCGAAGAAGTCCCGGCTGGCTGCACCCGCCTTTATTGCCTGCGCGAGAACATCGCGGCTCTTAAAACGTGGCATGTAGAGATAGCGCAGCGTGTCCTCGAAGAACGCTGCTGCACCAGCCGCGTTCTGCCCTTCCTTCCAATAGAGCTCCTTCAGCTTCGTGCGCAGATGAATCGGCGACCACGTCGCGATCACAAGCTCGTTGTCGGTGCACACGCGCTCGATCTCGCCGCCCACCGAACCAGCGGTAGTGTTGAGTGCAAATGCCTCAACATTCGGCTTCGGGTCGGTCGGCGTCTCCTGCACAGGGCAAAGCAGCCACTTGTAACACTCGCGCGTCGCACGGGGCAGAACCTCGTCAGCCGTCTTAAGTTCCTTCTCGGCCTGGTTCTTCTGCAAGAGATCGATATTGAGCCGCCCTTCCTTCACGTCATCGACGATGGAAGCCCAAGCAAGCGCGACACGGGCAGCGTCGTTCACGCGCGAAAGCGCTCCGTGATCGGCCGCAAGGAAGATCAGGCGATTGCCGCGATAGCGCGGCTTCGACCCGTTGTTGCGAACGCGGTCCAGGACAGAATCGAATGCGGCCCGTGATTCCTCGCGCGAGTACCAGTTCTCAGGCGGTAGGACGACAAGGCGCAACGCCGTGTCATCGGGGATGTCTGCGTGAGGCGTAAAGATATGCACGCCATCGAAGAAAGCAGCGTTGCCGACAGCCTTCTTCAGCGCTTCAGCGATCCTGCCGCGCACTTCTGTCTTGTCATCGAATCGGCGTTTGCGATCCTCCATCTCCCGCCGCAGGTTCGCACGGGTATCGAACCAGAATCGGGTTGCGTCCTGAACCTTGTCGCCGGAGGCATTGAGATAGTGCAACCGGTCGGAGAGGCGGTTGAGCGCGTCGGCGTAGACAGAAGAGGCCTGACCTGGCTGCAGGCAGCCGAGCACGATGCGTGCACGGTCGATGCCGCGCGTCGTCACCTTGGTCGCAACTGAGGATGGCGCGCTTCCCAGAAAAATGGTGCGTGCAACGCGGCGGGCTGCGCCGACCTGACCAAAGCGCGGCTCCTTGTTCTCGAGTTCCGTGGTTTCGGCGCGATCCCCATCGATGTCCCGCTCGATCACGGCGTCCCATCCAGCCGGCAAGTAGTAGGTAAGCTCGTTGCGGCTGCTGCCGTCGTGCAGTGGCAGGCTTCCGGGCAGGATCATCAAATCTTTGTTGTCGTCCTTCCAAAGGCGGTAGATAACTTTTGCCATCAGCTTCAGCACGCCACGCGTCCTCTGAAACCCGTCGATGGTGGTCCAGTCCTCGTAGAGGCGGTCGAACACTTCCGGGTGGATGGGATAGGCCTGCAGGAGGCGGTCGTAGTAACGCCCCTCCTGCGTCTCGGCGGGAAGCTTCGCTCCCTCGGAAACATAAGCATCGGCGAAGGCGCGACACACACTCTCCCGTGCCTTGGCGTCCCGCATTGGCTCAAAGAGCCGTCTGCGCACAATCTCAAAAGCTTCTTCGGTTGCAACGGGCTTCCAGAGCGCCTGTATCCGCCCAAAAGTCTTTTCGAGTGCCCGCAATGCGGCCACGCCGCGCTGGCTACCCGCCTCGACCTCCGATTCGGGCAACGATGCCAGGACGATGGCGTTCGGTACGAGCTTGACCCCCTCGGTCAGCGCCTGCACAAAAGACAGATTGCTGTCGTAAGTGCCACCACTGAGCGCCTGCCCTTCAGAGAACTGCCGGACATAGGCGACCAGTTCGTCTATTAGGACAGCGCATGGCGCGTAAGCGGTTAGTAGTTCCCGCAGGACGTCCTTACCGGGGGAGGTGCCCGTGGCATCGGCGTCCTTGACCATTGCAAAGGCCTCGGCACCGCCAAGCTGCCAAGCCAATTCACCCCACAGCGTCTTGATGACCTGCTTGCCCCGCTTCCAGGCCTGCCCTGGCGCATGGGCGGTGCCGTCAATCACGGCGACACGCGCCTGTGGCACATCCATCAGACCCGCCCGGTCAACGAGTATGGGAACTCCTGCCAAATCCGAGAGGGCGCATTTGCGCGTGGCGAGGTGGTACACAGCTAGCATGGTGTGCGTCTTGCCACCGCCAAATGCCGTCTGAAGCTGTACTACCGGCTCGCCGCCTCTACCCGCCAGGCGCTGTGCGACTTGCGTCAGCAACAGGCCCATACCTTCGGTAATGTATGTGCGCTCAAAGAATGCGACCGCGTCCTGATATTCGCGCCCCGCCTTTCCCGTGCTAACAGCCGTGATGTCAGCCGCAAACTCAGACTGTTGGAATGTGCCCTCCAACACGTCCTTGTGTGGTATCGCGATTTCTCTCCAAGGCTTCATGACTATATATCCCTAGGCGAACAGGCTTCCCTGTTTGAGTTTCGGCGCGGCAGCAGCAGCGGATTCGATGGCGCTCCAGCTTGTAATAATTTCATTGTAGGCACGTGCATCCTCTGCCCGGCCTGCACGCTCACACAGTGTGTGCAGCCGATAGGCAAGCTGCCGCACCGCCTCGCCCTTGTCCTGGATCGCGCCGAGTACCTTGCCCGCGCCGCTCTCTCCATCCGCCTTGAAAGTGCGGATGAGCTGATGCAGGGCTTCCCACACAGGAAGGCGCGTTTCTGTTTCGGGCTTCCATTCGTCGGGGTAATCAGCCCATTTCAACAAGCGAACAACACCGCCCGATGCGAATAGGACGCCCGCCTGTTTCACACCCTCGACGCTAGTGCCCTTGGCACGGGCAAGCGTGTCCGCATCGCCGAACTTGCCGTCGCTCCAGCCGTGTTGCTCGAACCAATGGAGGCAGAACTGCGTATCGTGATCGAAGTCGTCTTCGGCAAGAAAGCGATTGATAAGCTGAAGCGCCGTTCGCACGCTCATCGGCGTGCCGTCCGCCTCAAGCACCGCGGCATACTTCGAGAAAACGGCCATGCCGGGGCCTATGATTGCCTGCGACAGGTCCACAGGAGCCACGGGAGACCGATCATCCCCGGCCCCCTTGGTCATCTCGTCGAGTGCCTCCGGCAGTAATTGATTCAGCTCTCGTAGAAACGCGCGACGAGAAATCGTGCCGGCGTCGGCCAACCGCGGACGACAGACGACGACAATGCTCGATGCGAGAGCATTGGAGTCGTTCCCAATTACTCGCCCTTCCTTCTCAGTTCGAACCGGCCATGTGCCGCTAACTGCAAACCCCGCGCGAATGAGTGCATCTAGGAATGTATCCCAGCCCGCGCTGGAAGTGCCTTCATCGCTATCTACCTCCGACTGTTTGAAAGCGTAGTAGATGGTGACGGGAAGTACAGGATGCGCCTGCTCAGCAAGGCGGTGCATCGACTGCGTCATACCTTCAAGGAAAAACTTTTCCGCCTTCTCCTTGCCTCCATGTCGATATGGATTGGCAACTAGCTCGGCAGCCTTGGGTACCGCCATCGTAACGAAAAGCTCAGGGAAGGAATTTTTCAGTGAGCGGCGCAACCAAACGTAAAAGAAATCCGATAGATCGGCGTACTCAATGTTGTCGTAATATGGCGGATCAGTGGAAACAAGTTTGGCAACAGAAGCTGTTTGAGTATTTGCGTCAGCTTGGGCCGCAATACCGATTGTCCCGTAACCCAGAGCTTCGAATCCTTTTACTTGACGCTCAAACAGATTGCTAAAGCTGCCAGATGAGTCACAGAGCGGGTTACTTTCTGCATAGTCCCAGACCATAGGAATCGCCTGGCGCGCAAAGACACTTCGCATCTGCGTATTGGCGGAGTTCCAACCGCACACCGACGAAGAGTGGTTTGCGACCTGACTGACCAAGAACGCGAGGTACACCGCCACCGCATCCGCATAAGAAGTAGCCCCGCTTCCTCCAACGCATAGGGCGCGGCCATCGTCATCAAGGCCGGCGGCCAAAGCGTCTTTCTTTATCTGCTCGCGTGCCTCTTGGACCAAGTCGGAAAAGGTAGTGAGAGCGACAAGTTGTCGGGCGGTGAAAAGGTCACCAAACCGCGTCAGGCCGTACTCAACAACGTTAGTACGGCCCGGCCAGTGACAAATTTCAACCTCCGGGCGCCACTCAGGGATAGGGGAAAGGGCAACGGCCTCGATTTCCTTCGTCGGAGAGAAGTAGACGCGACCGCGTTTGCCCTCGGCAACGATTGCCATCAACCTTGCGCCCATGCGCCCGGCACGACTCTCCTTTCTGAGGTACTCAAACGGCATTGGCGCCCCAGACAGCAGGCAAAGAAAAGGAGAATGGCTTCCGCCCGATTTAGTGCCACGCTTTACGGACTCAGCATCCTTCGGCACGCCCAGCTTCACCGTGAAGTGATATCGATCTTGTCCAATGACTGGTTCAATAAAGGCCTCCTTTCCTGCCTTCGAAGAAAGGATAAATGTGGACGCGAGTGGGACATCCACGTGCCGAAAAGCAGGGTTTGGACTCTTGACCGTACGTGCCCAGAGCCAAGCGATTACCGTCAGTTTTTGCCCTACCAGCGCCTTGAGGTCCGGGCGCTCTTCGGCCATCTTAGCTGTGATCTCAACTGGCGGATAAAGATGGCCGATGCGCTTCTGCGCCTCATCTCGCATCCACTGACCGTAGTAGCCAACGTCTTTGGCCAGCCCGCGGGCGGCCTTCCATTCCTGCCCCACCAGGTCGCGACTCAATCTCGCCTTCGGATTAACCGGCCCGCGCCCCGCGAATGTGGTTGGGATTTCAATCATCGCCTTATTTATAAGTACAGCGACAGGGTTTAGATCGCTCGCATGAGCATCCAATCCGAGGCGCTGCGCTTCCAGGGGTAACGCACCACCTCCGGCAAAAGGATCATGGAATGCGGGTAGCTTGCCCGGATTGAAGAGTTCAGCCGCTTGGGGATGATCCGCGTTCAACTCACACGTCTCTTGCCATGATCTTCTGATCTCTGCGCGAGCCTTCTCTAAAACCTCTTCGTTGGTAGTGTTCTCCCACCTCACCAATTCTTCGATGATGGTGAAGAGCCGCTTTCGGCTCTTCGCCCAGCTTGCCTTGAGATTATTCGGTGGAATTTCCTCCGGGTGTTCGAGTTCCCACTTCCACGATGGGTCGTTGACCATTTGACCGAAAATTACGGCGCGGGCTGTAGCCAGTGGCCGTCGCGCCCACCAGAGATGCAGAGTGCTGGGATGCCCATGACGAATGGATTTCTCACGCGCTGAGGCAACATTTATGGCGTCGAGTGGTAACGCAACTTCAATCAATTTCTTGGGCGTCTTGACGAGGTGACGTATGCTCATCGGGCCTCTACTCGGGCCAAAAGATCGCCCAGATTATAGTTAATGGAAGCGATGCCCCAGCCTGGCTCGCGGTCAAACGGATTGCGGATGTAATGCGGGCCGTCCACAGCACCACGTTCATCGATAAGCGCGATTGCTAGCACAAACTTGTCGCCCTGATTGAAAGCATAGATCATCTCATTGCGCGTCACTGTGATCGTGCTTGCGCCCTTGATCCGCCCCTTGACCTCGATGTGGTACGGGTTTGGCTGCTTTCCGTTGATCGCCGGGGGATAGGACGTCAAATCCCAACCGCACTTGGCAGCCGAGACATCGACAACGCGGCATCCTTTTGCTTCCTCGGCGCGGCGCACGGCGTCCATGGCGAGAAGTTCGATCCTTTTCCGTGCCGCCGCGTCGGCGGCGAAGGTGGCGGCAACCGGATCGACCGGCTCATCCCCGCGCAGCTTGGCCATCAGTCCAGCCGGAACGATCAAGGCCGCGCCCAGAACGACCGGCGTCCCGTTCACGACGTGTCGCATCGATTGCAGTTCTTTTTTTCGGGATTCGAGCCGGCTTTCCAGGTCTGCGACCGTGCGGCGGGCATTTTCGAGATTGAGCCGCACATCCTTGCCTGCTTCGCCATCCTCCTTGAGCTTCAGCCAGCGATCCTGCCAGAAGGCAATCTCTTTGCTGAGTCGCTCATGCACGGCGGCAAGCGTCTTCTCGACATGGGCAATGCGCCTGTGCGCAACCTCGTTGTAGTGTTCGGGTACCAGCGTTCCGGCCGCAAGCGCGACGGCGCGCGCTTCCTGGCCGCCTGCTATCCAGGGCGAAGCGAGGGTGTCGTTCAAGAGCACGCGCTCGCTCTCGTCCAACGGCTCAAGATCGAGGTGGGGAGCCCAGCCCGCAAATGCAGCATTACCGTCAGCGCCAACGCGCACGAATTGCAGGCGCTTGGAAAGGATGGCGCCGTCACCGGACTTGATTTCGTGGGTGAGGAGGAAGAGAAGCGCGGGCTCCAGCCCTTCATCCGCCGGATCGACCAAAATGGCTCCCTGTCGCATCAGGTTGGCGTGCTGCTCAAGGAGCATGTCGGAGACGGAGAGCATCAGCGGGTGCCCGGGGTGCATGAGAACTGCGCGAGAGAGGCCGGGCTTGTCGAGCGGCTGAATGGCCTCGCGCTCGAAGCAGATGCGTTCGTAACGCCGCAAGACCGGTTCGTGTTCGCGGCGGTTTCGGCCGGTCAGCCGCCTGTCGCGTTCGCGGATGGCGGCGGGTACGTGTGTAACTTCGTAGCGCCCCCCTTCGCGGGGATGGGCTGTTCCGCCAATCGCATCCAGGGCTTTCAGGAAGAACGCTCTCACGAAATAGGGTTGGAGCCGTCGCGCTTCGGCCCTTTCCATCTCTTCCTTGACGGCGAACAGCCGCTCCGCGCTCATCGTCTCCTGCGCCAGCGCGTTGCGATCCAGAAGCGACTTGAGGTGATCGTGATCCAGAACCTGATCGATCTTCGTGGTCAGGCGGGCGCGAACCTCGGGGCTATCGCCATAGCGGACCGCCTGCATTAGAAGGTCTTTGAGGCTCGTCTCCTCGAAGACCTCGCCGAGAATATCGAAAACGCGGCCCTTCAAGGCCGCGCTTTCAACTTCGAGCTTGCTCAGCAGCCGGTGGTAGACATCGCCTTCGCGCGTTTCCTTCGCCACCAGGTTCCAGAGATGGCAAACTTCGGTTTGCCCGATCCGGTGAATACGTCCGAAGCGCTGCTCCAGGCGGTTGGGGTTCCAGGGCAGGTCGTAGTTGACCATGAGGTTGGCGTTCTGGAGGTTGACACCCTCGCCCGCAGCATCGGTCGCCACCAGAACACGAACATCCGGGTCGGAGCGAAAGAGAGCCTGCCGCTTGCGGCGTTCATCCCGGTGTGTGCCGCCATGGATGGTCACGATGGCATCCGGGTTGCCGAGAACACCTGCGATCTTGGCGTTCAGGTAATTCAGTGTATCGCGATGCTCCGAGAAGATGATGATCTTGCGCTGCCGTCCGGAGGCATCGCGCATCTCGGGGTTGTTCTGAAGAATCTTGGAAAGCTCATCCCACTTGCGATCCTGACCGGAGGCGACGACAGCCTTGGCTTGCGATTCCAATCCGCGAAGGATGACAATCTCGCCTTCCAGTTCCGCCGCCGTCTTGGCGGCGCTCGCCTCGTCGATCAGCGCTTCTTCAAGTCCCTCCTGCTCTGCGGCATCGAGGTCGTCATCGTCTTCCGGCGGGGCAACCGTTTCAGCCAACACCTGCCGGCCCCGTATTCCGAGCTTTTCGTCGCGAAGACGATTTTCCAGCCTCTCCCTGCGTCGCTTGAGGGATTGATAGATAGCTTCTGGGCTGGAGGCGAGACGGCGCTGGAGTGCGGTCAAGGCGAAGCCGACCGATCCTTTGCGCGCGCCTTCCAGCTGATCGGCCTTTCCCATCTCGGTCTTGACGTAATCGGTAACGGTCTCATAGAGGGCCGACTCGATATCGGAGAGCTTGTAGTTGACCGTATAGGCGCGGCGCTCGGGGAACAGCGGCGTGCCATCGAACTTCACCAACTCTTCCTTGACCATCCGCCGCATGAGATCGGAAGCATCGACCTTGTGGACCCCATCCCGGAATTTCCCGTAGAAGCGGTCGGAGTCCAGAAGCGAGAGAAAAAGCTGGTAGTCCTCCTCTTTGCCGTTGTGCGGCGTGGCCGTCATCAGCAGGAGGTGGCGAGTGTGCGCCCCGAGTTTTTCGGCGAAGCGGAAGCGGCCGGTTTTTTCGACCTTCGACCCGAAATAGTGGGCCGAAAGTTTGTGCGCCTCGTCGAAGATCGCGAGGTCCCAACCGGGAGCGCAGAGCTTCTCCTGAAGTTCCTCGTTGCGGGAAAGCTGGTCCAGTCGGACGATCAGCTTCGGATAATCGTCGAATGGATTGCCGCTGGGCGACGCTTGCTCTAGCAGGCTCGTGTAGATGTGAAACTCCAGCCCGAACTTCTCGAATAGCTCGTCACGCCACTGCTCGACCAGGCTGCCCGGCGCCACGACTAGGATGCGGTGCGAGTCGGCGCGCATGATGAGTTCACGAATGTAGAGCCCGGCCATGATCGTCTTTCCCGCGCCGGGGTCATCGGCCAGGACGAAGCGCAACGGCTGACGCGGGAGCAGTGATTCATAAACCGCAGTGATCTGATGCGGCAGCGGATCGACGTTCGAGGTGTGAACCGCCATCATTGGATCGAACAGAAAAGCAAGGTCGATCCGCTTCGCTTCACACGTCAGTTGGAAGTCGGCTCCGCTACCTTCGAATGAGAAGGGCCGCTCCGCTGTGGCAGCTTGAATCTGTGGCTCGTCCGCCGCGCCTAGGAGCCGTTCCTTGATCGCGCCATTCGGAGTGCGGTAGATCAGCTGCACGGCAGCATCCCCTTGGGGGACTACGGCTACCACTGTAACAATTTCGTTAACCTCGACGCCAGCGAGGGTCTGCCCCGTCGCGATTTGGTTCAGGTTCATTGCTTTAAGTCTTCATGGTCTGCGGTGAGGCCCCGGCCAGGAGCCCTTGGATCACAAATGCTCATATTGATTATGGCAGCTGCCTCCTGCGGCGCGAAAATCACTCCGAGACAGATCACAATGACCGTCCTTTCGTGCTTCTTCCAGCACAACCCGTTTGACGCTGACGCGTGGCGCATCTGCAACCGAAACCTCCGTCTCGCCCAACATCATGCATTTATCCAGTTCACAGCGCGGGTGGCTAGCAAACGTGGATGAATACCGCTCCTGTGTCCTACCCGTTCAGTCCACATTCCAAATTCGGGTACAGATTTGCGGTTCCGCACCTAGGAAGTCCGACACCCCATCCAAAGCCGTTCAGGGAGACGTAGACGGTTAGGCAGCTAGCAAACGAGAAACCTGCACAGGTTGCCACTGGGTGCGCCCGGCGGGAGTCCTTACGCCTCTCGCTTCCAGCGTCCGCGCAATCCCAGCCAATGAAGAAACGCCGCTCTTCTGGACCTCACGGATAACAGCCAGCGTCGTCGCGTTGGCCTTGGCCGCGTAGGCGGACCGGGCTGCCCGCGCCCTCGCTACAGTTTGGGCCGCAATCGGGCTTCCGAGCTTTCGGCCACGCGCCTTGGCCGCCTGTAGGGCCGCCCTGGTACGCTCGCTGATCCGACGCGCCTCGTCCTCCGCGACAGCCGCGAGAATGTGGAGCGTTAGGCGCGAAGCAAAGGGTTGATCACAGGCCACGAACTCGACGCCCGCGTCCATCAGGTTGGCAATGAACGCCACGTTGCGGGCCAGCCGGTCTAGCTTGGCAATGAGCAGCGTCCCCTTGGCCTTCCGAGCCGCGCAGAGCGCCTTAGCCAACTCGGGCCGATCAGATCGCTTGCCCGTCTCAACCTCCACACAAGAAGCCACAATAGCCCCGCCATGCTGCCGGGCGAACAACTCCACGGCTGCCCGCTGGGCTTCCAGCCCAAGCCCGCTCTCCCCTTGCCGGGCGGTACTAACCCGGAGATAGGCCACAAAGGCGGTCGGCTTATTCGACATGTCTTGGTCTTTACAGTATGAAATGGACATTTCACAATGTAAATTTATTGCTGTCGGGTCAAGCCGATGTCAGGCGCCTCCAGAACAGCCGGATTCTTGGTGGAGACGCGTCACAGTCTCCGACGGTACTTCGCAAGCAAGGCTTCTATTTCTTCCAGCGCCCCATCCGGCGGGCGGCCGTCGCCTACCAAATTCCGGATGATCGTAGCCTGTCGGGTCGGTGGCACGGTGCCGTAGCTTGTGAACGTGGTCAGAACCTGATTGTGGCCGAGGTTCTGGCTCCACGCCTTGAACTCCTCCGGCGTGCGGCAGCGCTGTTCGGCGAAAGCGACGAGTGTGTCACGCAGCCGATGAGGGGAAAAATAGGGCAAGCCCGCCGCCGGGAAGGCGCGGCGGAACACTTCGCGGATGGGGCCAGCGCTGGTCCAGTGGCGGCGCTCCAGACCCACCGGCCGGAAATGGTGTTCTTTGCCAACTTCGATACGGGTCGCCGGAAACAGCGGATCGTCCGGCCCCCAAAGCAACTCCTGCGAAAGGTAGACTGCCCACTCCTCGACGATCCGGCGAACGTCGTCGCCAACAGGAAAGAACCACGTATCGAAGCTCTTGCCGAACTTGGTTGCGACCTCACGGGCATCCTGAATGACACGACCTTCTGTCAAATCGAGGTGCTTCAGCTTCAAAGAAGAAACCGCCCCATCGCGTGCACCGGTCAGGAGGATGAAGGCCACCAAAGCGCGGTCGCGGCGCTGGATCGGATCACCGAATGGCATGGACAGGATGACGTGGCGGACCTGCTCCAGGGAAGGTGCAGGTTTCTCGACGCGTCCCTTTGCAATCCGAGCGTCGCGTTCCGACAGGTTGAAGTAGTCCGCGTCCGAATAAGCAAATCGCGAGCGGAAGCCCGGCTGGCCGGCGAGCCACTGAAAGAATGCTTTCAGCGCGCCCATGGTCGAATAGAGTGTCGCCTTGCTGAGAGGCTTGCCGGTTGCGACGGCAGATTGCTCGGCAAGATGGCGCTTGAAGGCTATCGCCTGCTCCCTGTGGAAAGCCTTGAAGTCGCGGAACTTCGTATGGGTCTCGAAGCGGCTGAAGGCCTTGGCCGCGCCATCCACGGACGGCTCGCCACGGCGTTTGGCTTCCTTCAGATAGGCGAAGTAGCGGCGCTTGATACGCTCGTTTTCAGGGTTATGCGTCGGCATGGGCGGTTCCGGGGTTGTCGGAGTAGTGGTTCACGGAGGGGTTGGCGCAATCAGTTATGCGCGGACCCGGTTGCGTGAACGTCACGTCGAGATTGCCGCGAACATCTTCGATCCGACCAAGGTTGATGCGGCGGTAGAGCATCGACTCGCAGGTCGGGCAGATGCCCTGAAGGTTGCCCGTGGTCGGGCTCAGCGGGATGAAGTCCACCATGTTGCCGGCAGGCGAGCGAGGCTCCCGACATCCCAGGCAGTAGATCATGCCGGGCGGCGTGGGCCGCTTGCGCTTGGCCCTGCGCTCGTAGAGGAAGCGGCGCAGCTCCTCCCCCATGATCAGGATAGGACGGCGACCATCGATGGCCTTCAAGCCGATCTTGAGCCATTTCCAGACGGTCTGCCTGTTCACGTCGAGCAGGCTCGCAACTTCCTCAGCGGTGTAGTTGCGATGAAGCTTCGCTAGTCTGGGATTGATCCGGCGCGGTGCCACGGTTCTCAGGCGTTCCAGCGCTCGATCAGGGCGCGGATGTCTTCGACCTTCCAGGCCGTGGTACGCGGTCCCAGCTTGACCGGCTTGGGGAAGCGGCCCGCCTTGACGCCGGCCCACCAGGTCGAGCGACCGACCGGGATGACGGCAGGAATCGGGGGGCGTGCAGTGGGATTGCCCAGAATCTGGGGCAGTCGCAAATAGCCTGTCTCCGGCAACGTGTGCATAGTGGATCGACCTCGTCCGGTGTTGAACGCATCGATCTAGGCCCGTCCGATAGGTAATGAATATTTGGGTGGGTTACGAAAACCCGCCCTCGCGCTGCCAAGCTCTGGAAGGGAATGGGTGGGTGGGTACTCCGGTTCGACTGCCGCAAGACGTTGATTTAACTACGTTCGAGGGGTGGGTAGGTTAGCCCCCCGGCGTCTTCGGTGCCCCGCCGCCCGGTTGCCAATTGGCAACCTTGGCAATCTCCTCAATCCCCGTCTCGTTAACAACGCCCTCCTCGTCGGTCATTTTCAAGTTTGCCGCGTTCTCGCGCAGCCATTTCAGGAGAGTTTGCTTCGGTGATCTGCCGTTCGCGTCGGAAACACCTGTTGCGGCCAGCCACGCGTGAACCGCAGCGGCCAGTTTCGGGGCAAATCTGGGGTGATTCTTGTTGAGGTAGTCGGGTGCGTCCTCCCCGTCAGGGAAGAAAAAACCCGACCTCAGGCCGCGCCCGCGCAGCCATGCCCGCAGCGCATCGACCTGGACACGGGAAGTCGCCGGATCGATAGATCCTGGAACGATTCCTTGAGGGTGTCCGAAGGAATCATACTCGGCCTCCTCGACAATTTCGCCCTTTATATCGCCGCGTCGCAGGGCGTTGGTGATGGCGTGCTTTGCCGCATCGAAGCCGATGGGGCGATCACTGGGAATTTTCTGCTCAATATCTCTGTAGCCCGTAGGATCGACCCCGGCGACGAGCAGAGCGGCTTGATGAATCGTCAGCTCATCGCACAAGCGCCAATAGTCCAAGGCTTCCATTTCGCCGCCTCACATACGTCGACAATGCACCGATTCGCTGGACCGACCCGCGATGGACGATTGGGGACATACGAAGATGCCACCGAAACGGTCTCCACGACCATGCGGGGGACGCTGTGAATAACGGGAGATATGAAACAGGTCGATGCCACTGACCGTTCATCAGGAGGGGCCAATTGCCCCTACCCCATCCCGATAGGCGGAGCGGTTGCGCCCCCTGGCGGCGGCAGCGGGCACCGACTGTTACCAACGTTGCCGCCAGCGCCAATCCTGTAAAGTGGAGTCGCGGTAAGGGTCAGCGGATCGACGCCGACGCCGGTTTTCGGATGTTGTGGGTTGATAAACGGAAGAAACCCCGCCTCGACCCATCCCATCAGCTCAACGAACCAACCCGCGTACTCCCAATCCCGACCAAGACCATCAGCCAGCAACTCCGGAAACCGCTCGATCATCTTGTCCGCTAGCGCACGTGCGTCGTCTTTTCCGGTATCTCGCCAATCGAAGGGATGATTTTGGGAAGCCGACGTGTACTGGAGTGCTCGCGCCAAGGCAGGCACTGTCATCGCCAACCCCATACGGTCAGAGAACGCTTCCCGAGGCCCGAACGCCAACCGCCAGGTCCCTAGCTCGTAGATGTGAGGCATGATTCGCAGTTTCTGGAATCCCCGCTTGTGGAGTTCCGCCACCATGCGAAGCATCCGTTGACATCGCCGCGTCGTCGCGTCGCTCGATTTCGTAGGGGGAGGCGCTTGGTAGAACGTCGGAGCCGTGGCAGGCATGGTCATTCACTTCCCGCCGTAAGCAGCAAGTTGCCCGCACGGGGGCCGCTCCCACGACTCCGGCCGATGGCTACGACTTTCCCACCGCCGGCTTGCAGCGCATCCAAGTAGTCGGCCCATTGCTGCATCATCGTCTTGCGCTCTTCTAGGTACTGTGACCGATGATAGGCGGCTCGCACGGCGTTTTTCTCGGTGTGGGCAAGCTGCCGCTCGATCACGTCCGGTCGGTAGCCCAACTCGTTCAGGGTCGTCGAGGCGATGGCCCGGAAGCCGTGCGCCGTCATGCGGCTGTGGTAGCCCATCCGGTAGAGCGCGAAGAGAATCGTGTTCTTGCTGATCGGCTGTGTGGGTCGCCGTCCCGGAAAGACAAATGCCCGGTCTCCATTGAGGGCCTGCAACTGCCGGAGCGCCTCGACGGCCTGCCGCGCCAGCGGGACGTGATGGGGAGCCTTGGTCTTCATGCGCTCCGCCGGGATGGTCCATTCGGCCTTGTCGAGGTCGATTTCCGCCCAGGCGGCGCTGCGGAGTTCGTTGGTTCGGACGAACGTCAATGCCAGCAGTTTGAGCGCCAGCCGGGTCTGCACGTCGCCATCATAGGCATCGATCCCGGCCAACAGGCCGGGCAGGTCGTCGGCGCCCAGCGCCGCCATGGGTTTGGCCTTCGGCTTGGCTTTCAGGGCGCCCCGGAGGTCGGCAGCCGGGTTGCGGTCGCAGCGACCGGCCGCGATGGCGAAGCGAAAGACCTGTCCGCAGGCGCGGGCCACCTTGTGGGCCGACTCGATGGTTCCCCGCGCCTCGATACTCCGCAGGGCGGCCAACAATTCGGGTGCGGTGATCTCACGGATGGGGCGATGGCCGATTTTCGGGAAAATGAAGATCTCGAAGCGCTTGAGGGAGTCGCTGTGATGCTGCGGCGACCAATCCCCCTTGATGTTCTCCAGCCACTCGCGGGCCACGGCCTCGAAATCGTTGGCGGCAGCCTCCCGTACGGCCCGTTTCTCGGCTTGTCGCACCGCCGACGGGTCGTTCCCTGCCGCCACCAGCTTGCGGACCTCTTCGCATTTTTCGCGCGCCTGCTTCAGCGACACGTCGGGATAGACCCCAAGCGACAGAAGCTTTTCCTTACCCGCAAACCGGTACTTGAAGCGCCACCAGCGCTGGCCGGCGGGCGTCAGCAGCACATAGAGACCACGCCCATCCGTGAGCTTCTGGGGCTTGCTTGAGGCTTTCGCCTTTCGAATCGATACATCTGAAAGCATGGGGGTAACTCGATTTGGGCGAAATCCTGTTACCCCCAAACTTACCCCTTCGTGAGGGTAACTTCCAGTGGACCGCTTGGGACCATCTGGGAGCGGAAAACGGCCAATACTCCCGTTTTTATTGCTCTATTTGGTCGTTCTGGGACGGCTTTAGATGGAAGTTGGCGGAAGAGAGTGGGAGTCGAACCCACTAAGAACCGCCTAACGGCCCTCTCTGGCTTTGAAGGCCAGCCGCCCCACCGGGAGCGCTTCCCCTCCAAGACCGATGATTCACCAGAATGAATCCCCTGTCACCTGCCGTGGTAGGCTGAATTTCCCCAAGGGAATCAAGATCATGTCAATCGAGCTGAAATACATCATCGGAAACGTCTCGGATCTTCCGGGAGCCGTCGCCTTCTGGCGCGACACGGTCGGCTTGAAACTCAAATTCCAGACGCCCGAATGGGCCGAGTTCGACACCGGCACCACCCGTCTGGCCCTCCAGCCAGCGTCACCTTCAAATCCGGCAGGCACATGGCAACCGGGACTGCGGGTGCCGGATCTCGCGGAAAAGCGCGCCGAACTGCAAGCACGCGGCGTGAACATTGGGGCATCGCCGCACGAGGAGCATGGTTTCCTGCTGTCGCTCTTCATCGGTCCGGACGGTGCGCCGGCGAGCCTGAGCGGACCCGTCCCTAAGCCGTAGGCGGCGGGCCGTACTGGCCGCTCTTCAGCGGCACGGCGCGGCGCAGGTCGCCGCGGCGGATGGTGATGCCGTGGCGGTCGAAGAACTCCAGGATCTGGATCGCGACCTTGCGGCCGTTGTCGAGCTTGTCGCGGAACTCTGCCGCGGTGAACTCCTTCCCGAAACCGTTGGCGATGCCGATCATTTCGGCCACCACGGGGCGCAGGAAGTAATGATCCGGTGCCACCTCGACGACGCGCCCCAGCTTGGCCAGCCGCTGCAGGAGCCGGCGCGTATCGGCCTCCGGCGCGTCGTAGGTCTCGGCGAAGTCACGCACGCGCGGCGGCTTGAAACGGTCGCGCGTCATGTCCGCCAGGATCTTCTGCCAGAGGGCCTCATCGCGCGATCCAAGCTTCAGGGAATGGCTCGGCAGGCGCAGGAAGGCACCGTCGACCACCACCGTCTTGGCGCGGATCGCCTGGTCCAGCAGGGCCTTGAACACGGGGGCCGGCCAGCGACGCTTCAGGGTCACCCTGAGCCGCTCGGCCTGAAGGCCCGGCGCATCGGCCTTGGTCTCATGGAATGTCTTGAGCGTCTCGACGATGTCCTTCTTCGACGCTTCCAGGGTTTCGGCCAGGAAACCGAACCCTTCCAATCTCTGCCCACCGGCCGCCTCGAGCAGTTTCTCCACCTCGGCCGGCCTCAGGTTGCGCGACAAGCCGAACCGCGCGAGATCGACGAAGCCGCTCTCCAGGCGCAACAGCTGCGGCATCACGTCGGCGTCGGGTTCGACGAGCGCCGCGAGTTCCGCCAGGCGCCGCTCGGCGCGCCGGTTGCGCGGCGGACCGAACGGATCGATCGTCGTCGCGCCGGCCATCGTGCGGGTGGCCGAGGGATCGCGAAGGATGACCCGGTCGCCGGCCAGCACACCGACCTTCTCTTCCAGCACGATCTGCGCGAGCCCGCTGTCACCAGGCTGCAGCCGCTCGCCTTCCAGCAACGCCACGCGGCCCATGACATGGGCCGATCCCAGATGCACATGCACTGGCGACCAGTGTTTCAGTGGCTGCGCCTCGGAAGCGAGCAGGCTCAACCGCACATCGATCCTATCGGCCGGCGCATGGAGCTCCGGACTGACGACCCAGTCGCCGCGCCGGATCGCGTCCTTGGAAAGCCGGGGCCCCGAGAGATTGAGCGCGCAGCGCTCCCCCGCCCGTCCGATCTCCGCCGGCCGGTTCTGCGCGTGCAAAGACCGCACGCGCGCCTCGATGCCGGAGGGCGTCAACAGCAACCGGTCGTCGACTTTGATCTCGCCGGCATGAACGGTGCCGGTGACGACGACGCCCGCACCGGACAGCACGAAGCAGCGATCCACCGCGAGCCGGGCAAAGCCGGCTGCGCCCTTGCCGCTTTCGCCGAGGATGAGGAGCTTTTCCTTGAGTTCCTCCACGCCCTGCCCCGTCACCGCCGACACCGGCACGATCTCCGCGCCGCGCAGCGAGGTCGTGGACAGCAGCGTCTCCACCTCCGCCATGCGCTCGAGAAGCTGGTCGTCGTTGACGAGGTCGGACTTGGTCAGCGCCACGATGCCGCGATCGAGGCCCAGCAGGTCGAGGATCTGCAGATGTTCGACGGTCTGCGGCTTGATGCCTTCGGCCGCCGACACGACGAGCAGCGCCGCGTCGATGCCGGTGGCCCCGGCCAGCATGTTGTGAACGAAGCGCTCATGACCGGGCACATCGACGAAGCCGAGCTGGCGGCCGTCGCCGAGGTCGCTGTAGGCGTAGCCCAGGTCGATGGTGATGCCGCGCGCCTTCTCCTCCTTGAGGCGGTCGGCATCGACGCCGGTCAGCGCCTTCACCAGCGCGGTCTTGCCATGATCGATATGGCCCGCCGTTCCGACGATCATGACAAGGGCTCCTCAGCGCGGCGCTCGGCTTCCGCACGTTGCGACGGCTTGGCGTGCGCCCGCGCCTCCTTCAGGAAACCTGCCGCCAGTTCACCCGCGCCGGTCAATTCCGCCCGCCGCAGCCAGTGCAGCGCTTCCACGACGTCGCGCGGCACGCCCTTGCCCGCGAGGTAGGCCGCACCCAGCATCGCCTGCGCCTCGGGATGGTCAAGCCGCGCCGCCCGCTGCCACCATCCGGCAGCCGCTTCCACGTCCCGCTCGACGCCCAGCGCGTTGTGATGCATGTCGCCCAGACGGGCCATCGCGGCGGCACGGCCCTGGGCCGCCGCCTTTTCGGCCCACAGGCGGGCGCCGACGTAATCCTGCGGACACCCGCCACCCAGCAGCTTCATCCACGACACCATGTCCTGGGCATCGGCGTCGCCCTGCTGCGCGGCGCGTTCATAGAGGCGCGCGGCCTCGGCCTGGTCCTGCGCCACGCCCCAGCCCTCGTAGTAGCAAAGCGCCAGATTGCGCTGGCCGCCGGCATCGCCCTGCTCGGCGGCACGACGCAGCCAGTCGACGGCCTTGGCATGGTCCCGTTCGACACCGCGCCCCTCTAGGAAAGCAGCGCCCATATTGCTCTGCGCCCGCGCGTGTCCGTCGTGGGCGAGCGGCGCCCACAGGTCGAGCGCGATGCCATAGTCGCCGGCTTTCCAGGCCGCCAGCGCCTCGGCCATCCGCTGTTCGGGCGGCGGCGTCCGATCGAGCAGCCTAGCCAGCCACGACATGAAGCCTGTCCAGTTGCGAGACGAAGGCCGCTTCGTCGTCGAGCGTGCGAAGGTCAAAGAAGAGCGTGTCGTCGGCGATGCGGCCGATCACCGGGATCGGCAGCGCCCGGAAGAGGTCGGCAATCCGGTCGAGCCCCTTCGCCCTGATCGCGAGCGCGAAGGACGGCAACAGGTCGACCGGCAGCGCGCCCGAGCCGATCTGTCCGCGCACGTCGGCAACGGTGACCATTGCATGCGCGCCCAAGGCCGCCTGCACAGCCGGCAGCAGCCGCTCCGCCACCGTGCGAATCTCGGCGGCCGGGCGCGCGAGGTTGCGGATGGTGGGCAGGCGCGTTGCGAGCCGCGTCGGGTCGGCATAGAGCCGCAGCGTCGCTTCGAGCGCCGCGAGCCGCACCTTGTCGAGGCGCAGCGCCCGCTTCATCTGGTTGCGGGCGATGCGCTGGATCATTGCCTTGCGGCCGACGATCAGACCCGCCTGCGGGCCGCCCAGCAGCTTGTCGCCGGAGAAAGTGACGACATCGACACCGGACTCGATGGCCTCGCGCGCCGTTGGCTCGTGCGGCAGGCCCCAGGTCTCCAGATCGGCAAGCGTGCCGCTGCCTAGATCCTCGATCAGCGTCACGCCTTTCTCACGCGCCAGCGGCACCAGCTCCGCGGCGCCGACGGATTTCGTAAAGCCCTGGATCGCGTAGTTGGAGGGATGGACCTTCATGATGGCGGCTGTGTCCGGACCGATCGCCGCCGCATAGTCCTTGAGATGCGTGCGATTGGTCGTGCCGACCTCGACGAGTCGGCAACCCGCGCGCGCCATGATGTCGGGGATGCGGAAGGCGCCGCCGATCTCGATCAGCTCGCCGCGCGAGACGATGACCTCGCGGCCGGCGGCCAGTTCGCTCAGCACCAGCAGCACGGCGGCGGCGTTGTTGTTCACCGCGGTGGCGGCTTCCGCGCCGGTCAGCCGGCAGAGCCAGGGTGCGATGTGATCGTCGCGTTCGCCGCGCGCACCGCCGCCCAGATCGTATTCGAGGGTCGTCGGCGAGCGCATCGCCTCGACCGCAGCGGCGATGGCTTCCTCCGCCAGCACAGCCCGGCCGAGATTGGTGTGCAGCACCGTACCGGTCAGATTGAACACGCGGCGTTGCGAGGGCCGCAGGAAGGCTTCGAGGCGAGCGGAGCACCAGGCCGCGCAGGCCGTTTCGTCGGCGACCTCGGCCGAACCGCGTTTCTCGGCCACCCAGGCACGAAGGGCATCGATGACCAGCGGCCGGCCGGCGCCCTCGATCAGCGGCGCCAGGGACGGCCAGCCGGCCATGCGGTCGATCGACGGAGGACGGATTTCGGAGGCGCCATCGGCGCGGTCGGCACGCGACACGGTTCGTTTCCTGCAGGAGTTGGGCGGACGGGCGTCCACCGGTGCGGAGGATGGCCCACGGCTCGCAGCCGATCAATGGAGCCGACGGATTTCCGTCAGCTTTCGGGATGCTCCATGATGCCCAGCACGAAGGGATTGGGCACGCGCGCGAAGCCCTCTTCGCCCACCAGCACATCCAGGCCGAGCGATGCCAGATCGTCGGCCAGCGGTTCGATGGCGCGCGCTTTCTCCAGATAGAAGACTTTCGAATAACCCTGGCAGACCTCGCAGCATTCAGCGCGGAGATAGGCGGTGCCCGCGAGATTGCGGAACGAAACCTTGTCGGTGCTGCCGCAATGCACGCAGCGCACCCGCACATAGCGCCACGAGGTCGCGCACAGCGAGCAGTGGAGATGGCGGTGGCCGAACTTGGTGCCGCCCGGCGAAATCAGTCCGGAGACCGGTGGCGATCCGCAGGCAGGACAGTCGCCGCTTTCGGTCTCGCTCGCGAGGTCGGCAGCGTCGAGCAGCGCCGCCATGCGCGTCCATGCGACCTGCAGGGCGGCTGCCACGAAAACCGCCTGCGCCGCTTCTGCGCCCGTGACGTCACCACCGAGGAAGCGATCGGCCAGCGCTTCGAGATCGACCGGGCTGGCCGCGAGAAGGGCGTCGCGCGCCGCGCGGGCGGACTCGGGCAGGACCTCGCGGTCGATCGTTTCGAGGATGCGCGACAGCGCCACGCGCCAGCTCCCGTCGCGCGACCAGATCGCGGGATCGAGCGGCGCGCGCTTCACCAGCTTCGCCTTGGCGATCTCGGCCGCTCCCGGCAGCGAGCCGGGCGGCAGGTTGGACAAGGCCTCGTGCTGCGCGGTCACAAGTGCGGCGATCAGACGGAGGAAGCCTTCGAGATCGTGGCCCGGTGCCAGCTCGCGAAGGCGAGCGGCGCGAATCTGAAAGAGTGTCGCGAGATCGGGCAGTCGGACGCGCTCACCCTCGGCGGCAGCGCCGAGGATGTTCTCGCCGAAAGCAGCAGTCGGATTGTCGGGGCCGGAACTCAGGGCTTCCCGACTTCCTGACGGAACCACTTGCGGTGGTGCTTCCATGCCCAGCCGCCGCTGACTGAACCGCGCGTCATGGCGCTCATCGTACCCTTGACCCAGATCGCTGCATAGACGTGCACGATCCAGATCAGGATGGCCCCGATGGCGCACAGCGCATGGACGACCGCCGACAGTCGCTTCTGGTCGATCGTGGTGTAGGACGCGAAATAGGTGTCCCAAAGCACGAGCCCGCTGCCGAGCAACAGCAGGATCAGGATCGACTGGCCCCAGAAGACGAGCTTCTGGCCGGCATTGTACTTGCCGAGTTCGGGCAGGCCTTCTTCCTTGTTGTTGATCACCGATCCCAGGTTCTTCATCCAGACCGTGTCGTCGCGGTTCCAGAAATTGAGCGTGAAGAACCTGAGAAAGAGTCCGAGGAAGCTGATGCCCAGTACGACGCCGATCCACGGATGGATCGCGCGCGTGATCTGGCCGCCGCCGAACAGGTAGGTAAGGAAGTAGAGCGAGGGATGGAACAGGGCCAAGCCGCTCAGGGCCAGCAGGACCAGCGACACCGCCGTGATCCAGTGGTTGATGCGGGCGGCCGTGGTGTAGCGACTGACCGGCTTGGTGTGCTCGCTCATGCCTTCTTGCTCCCGGCCGCGTCGGTCCCCGCCAGCTCGGCCGCCTTCTCCTCATCGTGCTCCGTCACCCGGTTGGGCCCCTTGGTGACGTAGTGCATGAGGCCGAAGGCGCCGGCGAAGGCGATGGCCGCCAGCGACAGGGGCTTCATCACGCCCTTCCAAAGGCCGACCAGCGGGCTGATGTGCGGATTGTCCGGCAGGCCGGCGTAGAGCGACGGCTTGTCGGCATGTTGCAGCACATACATGACGTGCGTGCCGTTCACGCCCGGCGGATTGTACAGACCGGCATTCTGGTAGCCGCGCGACTTGAGGTCGGTGATGCGCTTGCCGGCATGGGCGATCATGTCTTCCTTGGTGCCGAAGTAGATCGCCTGTGTCGGGCAGGCCTTGGCACAAGCCGGCGCCTGTCCGACCACGACGCGGTCGGAGCAGAGCGTGCACTTGTAGGCCTTGCTGGTGACCTGCGAGATTCGCGGGATGTTGAAGGGGCATCCCTTCACGCAATAGCCGCAGCCGATGCAGTTGTCCGAGATGAAGTCGACGATGCCGTTGGTGTACTGCACGATCGCGCCCGGCGCCGGACAGGCCTTGAGGCAACCCGGATCGTCGCAATGCATGCAACCATCCTTGCGGATCAGCCATTCCAGGTCGTCGCCGTGCTCGTACTCCGTGTAGCGCATCACGGTCCAAGAGGCCGGCGTGAGGTCGGTCGGGTTGTTGTAGGTGCCGTCGGTGTAGCCGATCGACTGGTCGAGCTGGTTCCACTCCAGGCATGCGGTCTGGCAGGCCTTGCAGCCGATGCACTTGCTGACGTCGATCAGCTTGGCGACGGCAACCGCGGCCGGCTTGCCGGCGGCGGGCGGCGGTACGCTCGATGCGGAGCGGCGGCGGAGGTCGAGAGCTTGCAGAGCTGACATCGTTCCCTCCCCCGATCAGGCCACGGCCGGCGACGTCGCCGGCGGGGTGGTTTTCTTCACGTCCACCAGGAACGCCTTGTACTCTGGCGTATTGGTGCTGGCGTCGCCGACCGCCGGCGTCAGCGTGTTCAGCGGATAGGACTTCCGGGTCATCCCGACGAAGCCGTAGTGGATCGGCAGGCCGATCACGTCGCACGGCTTGCCGTCGACCATGATCGGCCGGAAACGCTTCGATACCGAGGCCTTGGCCTTGATCATGCCGCGCTGGCTCGACACCTCGACCCAGTCGCCGTTCCGGATGCCCTTTGCCTTGGCCAGCCGCTCGCCCATCTCGACGAACATCTCCGGCTGGACCACGGCATTGTCGTGGACGTTCTTGGTCCAGTAGTGGAAGTGCTCGGCGAGGCGATACGAGGTCGCCACGATCGGGAACTTGTCGGGCGTACCGAACGACTTGGCGTCAGCCGCGAACACCCGGACCACCGGATTGGTGTTGACCTTGGGATGCAGCGGGTTGGCGATATAGGCGTCCATCGGCTCGTAGTGCTCGGGGAATGGCCCGTCCGGCATGGCGGTGCGCGAGAAGAGCCGCGCCGTGCCTTCCGGGTTCATGATGAATGGGCCGACCGACTTGTCGGGGGCCACCGTGGGCGCATAGTCCGGCACGTCGGCGCCGACCCAGCGCGAGCCGTTCCAGGTGATGTACTTCTTGCGCTCGCTCCACGCCTTGCCATCGGGGTCGGCCGAGGCGCGGTTGTAGAGGACGCGGCGATTGGCCGGCCAGGCGTAGCCCCAGTTCGGATGCACGCCGAGACCGCTGGGATCGCTGGCGTCGCGACGCATCGACATATTGCCGGCCTCTGTATAGACGCCGGTGTAGATCCAGCAGCCACCCGAGGTCTTGCCGTCGTCGCGCATCACGGCGAAGCCCGGCAAGAGCTGGCCCGCCTTCAGCAACACCTTTGTGGGATCGGCCGGATCGGGCAGATCCTCCAGCGCGTAGCCGTTGATCTCCTTGAGGAGTTCGACCGGCTCGGGATGCGCGGGCTTGGCGTAGTTCCAGGACGTGTTGAGGATGGGGTCGGGGAAAGCGCCGCCATCCTTCGTGTACGCCGCACGCAGGCGGTTGTGCAGATCGGCAATGATCTGGATGTCGCTGCGCGATTCGCCCGGCCCCTCCACCGACTTCCAGTGCCACTGGATCACCCGGCTCGAATTGGTGAAGGTTCCTTCGTCCTCGGCATAGGCCGTGGTCGGAAGCTGGAAGACTTCGGTCTGGATCGACTTGGGATCGACGTTATTGAACTCGCCGTGGTTTTCCCAGAAGCGTCCCGTCTCGGTCTCGAGCGGATCCATGATGACGAGCCACTTGAGCTTCGACAGTCCCGCCTGGACCTTGGCCTTGTTGGGCGCGGCCATCATGACGTTGAGGCCCTGGCAGAACAGGCCGTTCATCTGGCCGCCCGCCATCATGTCGACGATCTTGAGAACGTCGTAGGCTGTGTCGAACTTGGGCAGGTAGTCGTAGGCCCAGTCGTTCTCCTTGGTCGCCGCCTTGCCGAACAGGCTCTTCTGCTGGCTGACGAAAAACTTCCCGTAGTTCTGCCAGAAGCTGGTCTGGCCGGGGCGGATCGGCTTGAAGGCACGCGACTTCATGTAGTCGGCGTAGGTCGCCTCCCGCTCGTTCGGCAGGACGAGGTAACCCGGCGTCGACGTGGTGAGCAGGCCGAAGTCGGTGATGCCCTGCACGTTGGAGTGACCGCGCAGCGCGTTCACACCGCCGCCCGGGATGCCCATGTTGCCCAGCAGGAGCTGGATCATGGCCATGCTGCGGATGTTCTGAGCACCGGTCGTGTGCTGCGTCCAGCCGAGCGCGTAGAGCGAGGTCATCGAACGCTCGCCGTTAGCCGTCGAGGCGATCAGTTCGCACACCTTCAGGAACTTGTCCTTCGGCGTGCCGCAGATCCGCTCGACCATCTCGGGCGTGTAGCGCTCGACATGGGCTTTGAGCAGATTGATCGCACAGCGCGGGTTCTGCAGGGTCTCGTCGACCTTGGCCATGCCCTGCTCGTCGAACTCGTACTCCCACGTCGTGCGATCGACGTAGTTCTTGCGGGCCTCGTCGTAGCCCGTGAACAGCCCGTCCTCGAACTTGAAGCCTTCCTTCACGAGGTAGGAGGCATTGGTGTAGGCGTTGACGTACTTCTGGTGGATCTTGCCGGTACCCAGCAGGTAACGCATCACGCCCGACAGGAACGCGATGTCGGTGCCCGGCCGGATCGGCGCGTAGAGGTCCGACACCGCAGCCGAGCGCGTGAAGCGCGGGTCGACCACGATCAGCTTGGCGCCGTTGTTCGCCTTGGCTTCGGTTACCCACTTGAAGCCGCAAGGATGGGCCTCGGCGGCATTGCCGCCCATGATCAGAACGATGTCAGCATTCTTGATGTCGTTCCACGAGTTCGTCATCGCGCCACGTCCGAATGTGGGGCCAAGACTGGCCACCGTCGGTCCGTGTCATATTCGGGCTTGGTTCTCGAGGGCGAGTATGCCCGTCGACCGGATGGCCTTGTAGGTGAGGTAACCCGCCTCGTTGCTGCAGGCGGAGCCGGCGAGGAAGCCGGTGCTCACCCAGCGGTTTACCGTGACGCCGTCGCGATTCTTCGCGATGAAGTTCTTGTCGCGGTCTTCCTTGGCGAGCCTGGCGATGCGTTCCATCGCGAAGTCCCAACTCACGCGCTCGAACTTGTCGGAGCCGGGCTTGCGGTGCATCGGGTACTGGAGGCGGTTGACGCTGTTGGCGAAGCCCAGCGAGGCCGCGCCGCGCGCGCAGAGCGTACCGCGATTGATGGGGTTGTCGGAATCGCCCTCGATGTGGATGGCCCGCGCCTTGCCGTCCTTGGCGCCGTCGGACGACGAGTAGACAAGGACGCCGCAACCCACCGCGCAATAGGGGCAGGTGTTGCGCGTCTCGGTCGCCTTCTCGAGCCGGTAGGGCCTGACCCCCGCGGCCAGTCCTTCGCTCGCGCCGATGAAGCCCAGCGCACCAACGGAAGACGCGGCGAGGCCCGCAGCGCTCACCTTCATGAAATGCCGACGTGTAACGGCCATGTTCATCTCCATCCCAACAACGCTTATGAGGTAGTGAACCACCTCTTTTTTGTTTCGCGTCGCGGGATAGTGAAACGCTTCAGGGTGCGCGAATCAACAGGTAACTGGACGATAACCGAAAATTGAGTGGATTTCCCCGGGACCCAAGGGCCCGAACGTGCCTCAGGGTTTGCGCTGGAAACCCCAGTTTTCCGCAAGAATCTCCCCCATCCGGGCGGCGATGATGCGGTTGCCGGGGCTCTCGTTCACCGCGTCCCGGGCGTAGTGGATGTGGTCGGCGTAGATCGTCGCCTTTTCCCCGGCAAAGATCTGCGTCAGGTCGTAGATCGGCGTGCCACCGTCCCGCAGGGTCATGAGGCCCGTGACGATGTTGGCGTACATGTTCTTGTAGGAGAGATCGCCGACGACGCGCTTTTCCTCCTCGGTCAGTTCCTTGCCGATCGCGGGGGCGGGCTGGATGAAGTAGGCGGCCTTGACGTTGTTGTCCTTCGCGACCGCCACCGTGGCCTTGATGTACTTCTGATAGAGACCGAGCTGGGTGTCGAAGGCCAGCTTGTGGTTCGACCGGATGCTCTCGGGCATGTGGAATATGCTGTTCAGGGTCGTCTTCTTGGCCGACTTGAAGATGTCCTTGCCCTTGGCGGCCTGCTCAATGCCGCGCACCACCATGTAGGCGGCATGCGAACGGCCGAGAATCGGATTCAGCGCCAGGGTGCCGGCGATCCGGCCCATCACCCAGCCGATCGCGGCGTCGCCGAAATTCTCGTCGGCGACGAAGGGATTCACGTCGAGGAAGTTGCTGAGCGGACGCTCGAGCCGTTCCTCGGCGCCGGGCCAGAAGAAGTAATGCTCGTTGAACCCGCCGAGGACCGCCACGGCGTCGACCGACGAGGCGTAGAGCGAGAACAGGATGAAGGGCTGCGGCTCCTTCCAGGCGCCGTCGCCGCCGTTCAGCACCATGAACGGCTTGCCGTTCGGGCTGATGTATTTCTTATTAAGCTCTTCCTCGAGATAGCGCGGCGCGGGCGGCGCGGCGTTCTGGCCGAGCTGCGAGGCCACCGAGCCGCCGGTCAGCATCACGACATAGCGGTCGGTCGGCTTCAGGACCGGGTAATCCGGGCCGAACAGGCCGACATTGTTGACCCACGGGATGCCACAGGGCGGGTTGGCATGATGGACGAACGCCACGTAGGGATGCGGGAACAGCGTGTCGACGTAACGGCACGCCGTCCCCTTGGTGGCGTCGCGCACGTAGGTGTTCTGCGTGCGCTCGAACAGCTCCTCGGCCGAGGTATAGCGGCCGTCTTCCAGGTAGAGCCAGACGATCGCCGTGACTTCGAGCGCGGCGAGCGAAAGGACGATGCCGAAAAGGACGGAGATCCAGCCGAAGATGCGCTGCTTCATCTCCTCTCCACTACTTCCGCGTGGACTGGATCGCCTGCCAGACACGCTGCGGCGTCGCCGGCATCTGAATGTTGCGAACGCCCAGCGGCCACAGCGCGTCCATGATCGCGTTCATCACCGTGGGGGTCGAGCCCACCGTGCCGGACTCGCCGACGCCCTTGGCGCCAATCGGGTTGCTCTTGGCCGGCACCGTGTCGTCGAGCTGGTTGTTGAAGTTCGGGAAGGTCTCGGCGCGCGGCATGGCGTAGTCCATGAACGAGCCGGTCACGAGCTGGCCGCTCTCCCGGTCGTAGACGTTCTCTTCCAGCAGCGCCTGGCCGATGCCCTGGGCACAGCCGCCATGGATCTGGCCGAACACGATCGGCCGGTGCAGCGGCTTGCCGACATCGTCGACCGTCGTATAGCGCTTCAATTCGACCATGCCGGTGTCCGGATCGATCTCGACTTCGCCGACATGCGCGCCGTTCGGCCAGGCGATGCCGTCGACCGTGTTCACGTTCTCGATGTAGATGCGCTTGTCGGGCTGCTTCGCCGCCAGTTCGCCGAGGCCGATGCCGCGGTCGGTGCCGGTGATGGTGAAACGGCCGGCCGAATAGACGATGTCGGCGGTGGCCGCCTCCAGCGCGTCCGCCGCCAGTTCCTTGCCCTTGTCGACCAGCTTCTCGCTGCCGCTCAGCACGGCCGAGCCGCCGATATAGGCCGAGCGCGAGCCCATCGAGCCGACGCCGCCGACGCGGTCGGAATCGCCCATGGCGATCTCGATCTGCGAAGGGTCGATGCCGAGCAGTTCGGACGCGAGCTGGGTGAAGCTGGTCTGCAGCCCCTGCCCCATGCCCTGGGTGCCCATCCAGATGACGACCTTGCCGTCCGCCTTGACTTCGTAGTGCGCCATCTCGTTCATCACGTTGGCCGAGGTCCATTCGACGTAGGAGGCGAGGCCGCGGCCATAGAGCTTGCCGCGCTTCTCGGCCTCCGCCTTGCGCGCCGCGAAGCCGTTCCAGTCGGCCGCCTCGAGCGTCTTGGTCAGGAACAGGTCGAAGTCGCCGGAATCGTACTTCTCGCCCATCGCCGTGGTGTAGGGCATCTGCGAGGGCTTCACGAAGTTGCGCCGGCGCAGTTCGGCCGGATCCATGCCCATCTGGCGCGCCGCCGTGTCCATCAACCGCTCGAGGTTGAGGATGCACTCCGGCCGGCCGGCGCCGCGATAGGCGCCGATCGTGGCGGTGTTGGTGATGACGCAGGTGATCTTGAGATCGATCAGCGGGATGTCGTAGGTGCCGGTCGTCACCTTCGGGCCGACGAACAGCGGGATGACCACGCCGCCGCGCGACGGATAGGCGCCGATGTTGGCGAAGGCTTCCATGCGCAGCCCCAGGATGCGGCCGTCCTTGTCGAACGCCATCGAAGCCTTGTGGAACTGGTCGCGGCCGGCGGTCGTGGCGGCGAATTCCTCGCCGCGTTCGGCGCGCCAGCGCACCGGCCGCTTCAGCACCTTGGCGGCCCACACGGCCACCGCCTCGTCGGGCTGGATGCCGACCTTCATGCCGAAGCCGCCGCCGATGTCGCGCACGACCACGCGAACCTTGTCCTTGGGCATCTTCAGGATGACGTCGCACAGCGTGTCGCGCGTCACGGAGGGATTCTGGCTGCCGATATGGACGATCAGCCGGTCGTTCTCCCACTCCGCCATCACCGCGCGCGGCTCCATGGCGTTCACGATCAGGCGCTGATGGACGATGTCGAGGGAAACGACATGGGCGGCGCTCTTGAACGCCTCCTCGGCCTTGGCGTGATCGCCGAACTTGTTGTAGCCCGCGATATTGCCGGGGGCGCCCTGCCAGACCTGCGGCGCGCCGGGCTTCAGCGCATCCTCGATCTCGGTGACGGACGCCAGCTGCTCGTACTCGATGTCGACCAGTTCGACGGCATCCTGCGCCTGCTCGCGCGTGTCGGCCACGATGGCCACGACGGCCTCGCCGACATAGCGCACGACCTCGTGCGCCAGCGAGCGCCGCGGCGTCATCTCTGGCTTGCTGCCGTCGGCCGCGGGAAACATCGCCGGGAAGGCGAAATTGCCGACGCCTTCCTTTTCCATGTCGGCCCAGGTGTAGACCGCGACCACGCCCGACGCCTTTTTGGCGGCGGAAGCGTCGATCTTCAGGATTTTTGCATGGGCATGGGGAGAACGAACGAGGACCACGTGGGCCTGGTTGGGCCGCGACAGGTTGTCGGTGAAGCCACCCGTGCCGGTCAGAAGCCGGTCATCCTCGACACGCTTGATGTACTGAGCCTTGCCAAACACCGCCATACGCCACTCCCGCCGCAAAACCCCTATCGGGTCGGCCGGACTATAGCGGCGATGCCGCGCCCTACAAGCCAGCGCGACGCATGGCCCCGGGCCTCAATGGCGGAGGCTGGGCATCTCCGGCAGCGGCACGATGCGGATTCCAGCCGCCTCCAGCCCCTCGCGGACCGCTTTCGAGACGGTCACGGCCGTCGGTCCGTCGCCATGAACGCAGATCGAATCAACCTGGCAGGGAATGCGCTTGCCCGAGGTGGAGTAGATCGCCTGCTCGTCGATCATGCGGCGGACATGCTCGACCGCCTTGGCCGGATCCTTGATCATCGAATTGGCTTCCTTGCGCGGCGTCAGAAAGCCGGCGTCGGTATAGGTCCGGTCGGCGAAGACTTCCTCGGCGACGCGCAGCCCGTGCTTGCGGGCGGCCTTGCCCTGCTCAGTGTTGGCCTGGGCGAGGAAAATCAGGTCGCGGTCGACCGCCCTGGTCGCCCGCGCGATGGCTTCGGACATCTCGGGGCTCTCAGCCGACATGTTGGCCATCATGCCGTGCGGCTTCATGTGGGTGACCTTCATGCCGTGGAGGGCGGCGATCGCCTGCAGGGCGCCGATCTGGTAGGCGATGTTGGCCTCCAGTTCCTTGATCGTGAGGTTGATGACGCGGCGGCCAAAGCCCTGCAGGTCAGCAAAGCCCGGATGGGCGCCGATCGACACGCCGTTCTGCGCGCAGAGCTTCACCGTATCCATCATCACGACCGGGTCGCTGGCATGGAAGCCGCAGGCCACGTTGGCGGAGGTCACGATCTTCAGGACCTCGGTATCGTTGCCCATCACCCACGGACCGAAGCTCTCGCCCAGGTCGGAGTTGATGTTCACGTGTCCGGCATTCGTCGCGGCGGCCATGGGAGACTCCCTCAATTCGAGGCGCTATCGTAGCAGAGTGAGCGTTCGGTACCTATCCTGCGGCGACACCGCCTTCACTGTCGAGTTCGGCAACGAGATTTCCCCCGAGATCAACGGCCGGGTGATGGCGCTTCATGCCGCCATCGGCCTCGCCCGCGAGGCCGGGGAGATTTCGGGCGTCGTCGAGACTGTCCCCACCATGCGGTCCCTGATGGTGACCTACGATCCGCTCGCGACCTCGCGGGCCGATCTCCAGCCCCGGATCGACGCCATGATCGCCCGCGGCCTGCCGGTCGACGCTGGCAGCCGCCAGGTGACCCTCCCCTGCTGCTACGACGACCCCGAATTCGCGCCCGACCTCGCCGAGGTTGCCGAGCGCACGAAGAAGAAGCCCGAGCAGGTGATCGCCGCCCACCTCGCCTCGCCCTTCAAGGTCTACGTGCTGGGCTTCATGCCCGGTCTCGCCTATGTCGCGGGGCTCGATCAGGCGCTGTTCCTGCCGCGCCGCAGCCAGCCGCGCGTGCGCGTGCCGCGCTCCTCGGTCGCCATCGCCATGGACATGACGACGATCTACCCGTTCGAGAGTCCCGGCGGCTGGCACCTGATCGGCCGCACGCCGCTGTGGATGTTCGACAAGCGCCGCGAGCAACCGGTGTTCCTGTCGCCCGGCGATTCGCTCGCCTTCGAGCGCATCGACCGCAAGAGCTTCGACCGCATCGCCCGTGAGGTCGAGGCCGGCAGCTTCGACTGGTCGAGCCTGGTGAAGGGCAAATGAGCGCCGCGTTGAAAGTCGTCCGCGCGGGACTGTTCGATACGCTGCAGGATCTCGGCCGCACCGGCTTCATGGCGCTGGGCATGCCGACCGCCGGCGCGATGGACCGGATCGGGCTCGGCCTCGCCAATGCACTTGTCGGCAATCCCCAGCACACCGCCGGCATCGAGATCGGCGTCATGGGTCCCGACCTGCTGGTCGAGGCCGACAGCGTGCGCGTCGCTCTCGTGGGCCCGCTCTCGCCCCAGCTGATCGACGGGCCCGACGCACCGCCCAAGCCGCTCGACTCCGACCGCAGCCACCTGCTGAAGCGCGGCCAGACCCTGCGCGTCGGCATGATCGAGGGAGCGAGCACGGCATACGTCGCGGTGGCCGGCGGCTTCGCGCTGCCTTCCTTCATGGGCAGCCTCTCGACTTATTCGCGCGCCGGCATCGGCGGATTCGACGGTCGCAAGCTCGCCGCCGGCGATCTGCTGCCGCTCGCGAAGGCCAGCGTGCCGGCGGTCAACGAACGAAAACTCGCGCAACCCTTCGATTATGGCAGCGGCCCGATACGGGTGATCTGGGGACCGCAGGAGGACTACTTCAGCGAGGCTGGCCGCAAAACTTTCGTCGAGTCCGAGTATCGCGTCTCCAAGGAGGCCGACCGCATGGGCATCCGCTTCGAGGGGCCGGTGATCGCCCACGCGAAGCCCGTCGACAAAGGCGGTGCCGACATCATCTCCGACGGCATCGCGCCCGGCGCCATCCAGGTGCCCGGCGCCGGCCTGCCCATCGTGCTGATGGCCGACCGGCAGACTGTTGGCGGCTATCCCAAGATCGCCACCGTCGCCTCGGTCGACCTGCCCCGGCTGGGACGCCTGTTGCCTGGCCAGACCGTGCGCTTCGCCGCGATCACCGTCGAGGAAGCCGAGGCGCTGCGCCGCGACCAGGAAGCGAGGCTCCAGCGCGCCATCGCCGGCTTCGCCGTGGCGCGACCGCCCGGCGGTATCGATCTCGTCCGGCTCTACGAAGAGAACCTGATCGACGGCGTCGTTTTCGATTCGCCGTGGAACGTCACCTCGAAGCCTTCATCGGCCGAGGGCGGCACGAAGTAACTGGTGAAGAGTTCGAACTCAGCGTCGCTGACGTTGTAGGCGTGAGAACCGGCGGCATTGCGGGCTCGCAGCCGCGCCTTGCAGACATCGTCGGGTACGTCGAGGAAATGGAGTTGGTGACTCGCACCGGCGCGCTCGAACAGGCTCCGCATCCACTGACGGCTGGCCGGCGTGTTCGCAGGAAAGTCGAGCACCACCGAAGGTCCCGCCTCCAGCAGCGCAACGATATGGTCGCCCATCACCTCACGCAGGCGGCGGGAATTGCGCACGTAGTCCTCGATCGTCTTCTGCTCGTCCTTGTAGAGGCAGGCGAGCCACGCATCTTCGCTGATCCGGATGGTGGCCGGTTGCGCCGTCAACCGGGCGGCGAGAGTCGACTTTCCGGCCGCGATCTTGCCGCAGATCATGTGGAGCGTCGCCTTTGCTCGACTTGCCGTTTCGTCCATCGGTCGCCTCTCCCGCGAAGACCGGTTTACTGTAGCCGGTCCGGGTCCTGGTTGGTACGAACCGCCCGGGCAGGAAACGTTCCGACAAACGATCGGGGGATGCGTCGAGATGAGCTGGCAACCGGAAATGGACGAGCTGCGCCGCCGTCAGGAAATGACGAAGCGCATGGGCGGCGCCGACAAGGTCAAGCGCCAGCACGATGGCGGCCGACTGACGGTACGCGAGCGCATCGAACGGCTGCTCGACAAGGATTCGTTCCGTGAGCTCGGCAGCGTCGCCGGCAAGGCCGAGTATGACGGCAAGAACGACCTGGTGGATCTCACGCCAGCGAACGTGGTGATGGGCCGTGGAAAAATCGACGGGCGGCATGTCGCCGTTACCGGCGACGACTTCACCGTGCGCGGCGGCTCGGCCGACGCCACGATCAAGGAGAAGTCGAACTTCGTCGAACGCTACGCCAACCAGTATCGCGTGCCCGTCGTGCGCCTGATCGAGGGTTCGGGCGGCGGCGGATCGGTGAAGACGATCGAGACGACGGGGCGCGCCAACGTGCCCGGCGTCGCCGGCTGGGAATGGGCGGTGCGCAACATGGGCGCGGTGCCGACCGTGGGCCTGGGCCTCGGCTCCGTCGCGGGCCTCGGGGCCGCGCGCCTGGCGGCCACGCACTACTCGGTCATGGTCAAGGAAGTCTCGGCGATGTTCGTCGCCGGTCCGCCCGTCGTGAACCGTCTCAGCCCCAAGCAATACGACAAGCAGGAGCTGGGCGGCTGGGAGATCCAGCTTCGCGCGGGCGCCATCGACGAAGCCGTCGACAGCGAGGACGAGGCCTTTGCCGCCGCCCGCCGCTTCCTCTCCTACCTGCCCTCGTCGGTCCATGACGCACCGCCGCGCGGCCCCGTCACCGACGATCCGGCGCGGCGCGAGGAATCGCTTTTCGACGTCATCCCGCGCGACGTGCGCAAGGTCTATCGCATCCGCCCCATCGTCGAGAAGGTAGTCGACCAGGGCAGCTTCTTCGAGATGGGTCGACTCTACGGCCGCTCCGTCGTGACGGGCTTCGCGCGCGTCGATGGCTGGCCGGTCGCGGTGATGGCGAGCGACCCGATGTTCTATGGCGGCGGCTGGACCTCCGATACCTGCCAGAAGGTGACGCGCTTCCTCGACATGGCGGAGACCTTCCATCTGCCCGTCGTCTATTTCTGCGACTGCCCCGGCTTCCTCATCGGCCTCGAAGCCGAGAAAAGCGGCGTCATCCGCCAGGGCGTACGCGCCATGTCGTCGATGTTCCAAACGACCGTTCCGTGGTGCACCTTCATCATCCGCAACGCCTTCGGCGTGGCAGGCGCGGCGCACCAGAACGGCTCGCGCATGAACTGGCGCTATGCCTGGCCCTCCGGCCGCTGGGGATCGCTGCCACTGGAAGGCGGCATCGAGGCCGCCTATCGCGCCGACATCGAGGCTGCCGACGATCCGAAGGAAAAGATGGCGGAGATCGAGGACCGGCTGAACAAGCTGCGCTCGCCTTTCCGCAGCGCCGAAAGCTTCTGGATCGAGGAGATCATCGATCCGCGCGACACGCGCAAGATCCTCTGCGAGTTCGTCGACCTCGCCGCCCCCGTCCGCGGCAGCGGCCCTGCACACATGTGGATGAGGCCTTGATTCAGCGACCCCAACCGTACCCCGTCAACCGGGGCAGGAGCCCGCAGGCCGGCTCGAAGGGTGGATTGCTGAGATAGTCCTGGTCGGACACGACATAGGAGCGGCCCGGCGAACGGCTCACGACGGCACTCAGGGCCGGGTAGGACCAGTCCTGGAAGAACAGCTTGTTCGGCCAGTCGTGCAGCGGCAGCGTTTCCGCGCGGACCAGCCCGCTGGCGCCGTCGACGACGATGCGCAGACGCTCGATATAGCCGGCCCAAAGGCGGGTCAGCGCGATGTCCGGCACCGCAGCGGCGACCGTCAGCGCCGCCAGCGCAAGCATCATGCGCCGCGCCACCTCGGGCCGGCGCACGACGGCGAAGATCGCCGGCGGATTGGGGCGTGCGACCTGCACCCACATGCCCACGAGAAGGGCCGCCAGCAGCATGCCGGCGGCCTGGCGGGCCACGTAGTGCGACGGCGGGTAGAGGATCGACGGACCGTGCACGACGCGCCACCAGGGTGACAGCGCGAGCAGGAGGGCGATGACGCCCATCACCACCATCGGGCCGCTGCCCTGCAACCAGGCCGGACGCCGCAATCCCGCGATCGCGCAGATCAGGAAGCCCGCCAGCGGGATCGAGAACTGCATGTTCTGCCAAAAATCGACGCTGGTGGAGCGCACTTTCGTGAAGTGCGGATGATCCCAGTAGTCGACGATCGTGATGGCCGAGATGAGAGCGCCCCCCACGAACGCCAGCGCCGCCAGTCCACGCAGCGTGCGAGTCGCCGGATCGTCGCACTGCCTCATCGACCACACGATCGCCGAGGCCACCAGAGGCCCCAGATAGATCATCGCCTCGTAGGACCTGAGGCACAGCAGGCCGAACGCCAGCAGCAGGGCGGCATCGCCGCGGCTGCGGCCATCGGTCGTGAGCACGATCGACATCACCGCCGTGATGCAGGCGAAGGCCACGTTGTATTCGCCGACGATGAAGAACGAAGTCGGCAGATAGACCACTGCCACGATCGCCAGCACGGCCGTCAGCAGCACCGGATCGCGCCGCGCCCGCATCAGGGCCAGGTGATAGAAGGCGGTCGGCAGCGCGAACAGGGCCGCCGAGTACACCATCGTCAGCAAACGGGTGTCGCGAACGCCCAGCTTGGCGAGCAGGAGAACCGGCGCCTGCGTGACCCAGTCGACATGGGCGCGAGCGGCGTAGAAGTCGTGGAAGTGACCGTGATCGAGCAGGTTCACCAGAAAGGACGAGCCGTCCCAGAACAGAGCTCGACCGGCGAGTGTGTTGTGCAGCGCGAGTAGCCACAGGAGCAGGACGACCCCCCGGGCGACGGCAACCGGCGACAAGGTCGACACGCTCAGTCGCGCCACACATAGGAGCCCAGCGGATAGGGCTCGGCGGGCGGGAAAGGCTGCCAGGCGTTGAAGCCGCGCGGCGGGGCGATGATGCCATCACCCCGCTTGGCGCGCAGGATCAGGCTCTGGCTCGGCAGGATCCACGATTCGACCAGCGTCTCGAGCGGACGCTTGGCGAGCGGCGTCGATTCGAACTCGATGACGCCGCTCTGGCTGCGGACGATCGTTCGAACCGTGTTCAGGTAGCTCCGCCATTCGAACGTCAGATAGGCGTTCGAGGGCAGGATCGCGAGTACCATCAGGCAACCGAAGGTCAGCATCCGGCGCGACACTTCCGGTCGGCGCAGTGCCACGAACGCCTTGATGCGGCTCCCGAGCGGCGACGTGTAGAGCCAGATCAGGATGACGATGATCGTCATGACGAGGCCCGCGATGCTGCGCGCCGTGTACTGCGACTTGGCATGCGGACGCACCAGCGTATCGGTGAGCACCAGCAGGGGAGACAGAGCGAGCAACACCAGGAAGATGCCGGCGACAAGATAGGGCTTGCGACGGGCGAGATCCTGCGGCCGCACGACAGCCCAGCCAAAGATGACCAGCGCCGCCAGCAGGGCCAGGTCGAACTGGATGTTCTGCCAGGCATCGAGCACCGTCGCAGCGGTCCGGCTGAGATGGTCCTGCGAGAACGGATTGATCAGCGAGTTGGCGGCGACCAGCATGGCGCCCAGGAAGGGCAGGATGGCCAGCAGGTAGAGCGTCGTGGCGAGGGCGGGTCGCGGTCGGATCCGGTAGATCGTCCAGGCGATCATCGCGGCCAGCACCGGCCCCAGATAGAGCATCACCTCGTAGGCCCGGATCGCCAGCAGGCCGACGGCCAACAGGAAGGCGCCGTCCTCGACGGTCAGCTTCTGCGCCGTCGCCAGGCGCACCGCCACGACCATCCCGATCGCATAGGCGGTATTGTATTCGCCGACGATGAAGAAGGAGGTCGTCATGAAGACGACGCCGATGGCCGCCAGGACCGCCGACAGCAGGATGGCGTCGTCCCGTACCCGCTGCAGGGCGAGGTGGTAGAGAGCCGTCGGAAGGGCGAACAGGCCAAGCGACAGGAGCTGCGCCAGAAGATGCAGGTCGGTGACGCCCAGGAACACGGCCGTCAGGATCGGCGCCTGCCCCAGGACCATCGCAAACAGGCGCGGATCGTAGAAATCGAAGAAGAATTCGCGCCGGGCGACCTGCACGAGGAATGCAGAACCGTCGACGAACAGCCCCCGGCACTCCCAGCTATGCCAGAGCACCAGTGTCCAAAGGAGGCCGACCGTGGCCCTGTATGCGACTGTAGTTGTTGGCATTTCCCCGCGTGCGGGCCTACAGGAGGCTTGCCGGGGGTGCAAGCGCTGACGGCTTGCAGCGTCGATGGGGCGCTGTTAGCAAGGCGCGGCAAACGAGGATGGCGGATGCTCAGTTGGGAGAAAATCGACGCGATTCCGGGCTGGTTCATGTTCCAGTCCTATTGCGTCTGGCGCGCCCTGCTCGACCAGCAGGCCAATATTTCGGGCGATCTGTTCGAGATCGGCGTCTGGCGGGGCCGTTCGGCCTCCGTCCTCGCCTCTTATCGCAAGGGCAACGAGAAGCTCTACTTGTGCGATCTGCGGCTGGATGAGCCTGCCGTCCGCCGCTCGATCGAGTCGGTCGGTACCCAGCCCACGAACATCGTGCCCCTCTCCGGCCCGTCCGCGGACCTTCCCGCCAAGCTCGACCTGCAGGCGATGCACCAGTCGGTCCGGTGGTTCCACATCGACGGCGAGCACACCGGCACCGCCGTCTATCGCGAGCTGGAGTTCGCCAACCGGATCGTGAATACCGAGGGCATCGTCGTGATCGACGATTTCTTCTCGCCACGCTACCCGGCCAACACGACCGAGGTCATCCGCTTCCTCGAGAAGAATCCGTTCAGCTTCCGCTTGCTCGCCGTCGGCTTCAACAAGGGCTACCTCTGCCGCCCCGAGAGTCTGCCGCGCTACATGGATTTCATGGCGACCGGCATGTCGAAGACGCTGCTGCAGTACGGCGCCAAGACGACGATCTTCAAGACGACCGGCCCGTGGGACACCGACGCCGTCGGCATCACCGACTATGTCGACGATGCCGGGGCCATCGCTGGCCCCGACAACGAGCCGCAGCGCTGGCACATGATGCGGACCCGCCACGTCTGGGGGCCGATGCGCCACCTGCAGAACGGCTGGCGAATGCTGCGCGGCCGCTAGGCCGGAGGCCGCTGCAGCCGTCAGCCCGCGGGCTTCACGATCTTCATCTGCTCGTCGAGATCGTCGGCGATGAAGGCACGGACGACCTCGTCGAGGTCCTTGTCCGTCTCGAAACCGAGGCGGCGCGAGCGGGCGGAATCGATGCCCTGGGGCCAGCCGTTGCAGATACTCTGGATCGCCGGATCGTGCTGCCACACGACCTTGCCGACCTTGCGGTTGCCGGCATGGCGGCCGATCGCCTGTTCGAGTTCCTTCGCCGTCACGTTGATGCCGTTCAGCAGCAGCGTGCGCCCGGGACCGAAGGCGTCGGCCGGCAGGTCGTGCAGGCGCATGAAGGCGTCGACCGTCTTGCGCGGGCTCAGCACCACCATGACCGTCTCCGGCGTCACCGGGCAGACCACGTCCACGCCGGTCAGCGGCTCGCGCAACACCGAACTGGCCCAGGTCGAGGCCGCCTTGTTGGGCAGGCCGGTGCGCACGCAGATCGTCGGCAACCTGACCGCGGTACCGCGCAAAAAGCCCTTGCGGGTGTAGTCGCGGACGAGGAATTCGCCGATCGACTTCTGGGCGCCATACGACGTCTGTGGCGTGAGCGGCGTGTCGTCGGTAACAGCCGGAGGCAGGTCGCCGCCGAAGGCAGCCAGCGAGCTGGTGAAGACGACGCGCGGATTGGTGCCGAGCGCCCGGCAGGCTTCGAGCACGTTGCGCGTGCCGTCCAGATTGACCCGATAGCCCAGGTCGAAATCGGCTTCTGCCCCGGCGCTGACCACGGCCGCAAAATGAAACACCGTCGATGCCCCCTGGACGATCGACTGCACCGTCGCGAAATTCGAGATGTCGCCTGCCACAGTCTTGACCCGGGGATCGTCGAGACCCGGACCGCTCGCCTTCGCGACGTCGAAAAGCAACAACTCACCAACTCTCTTCGGCTGGCCGGAAGGCCCCGCGATCTCGCCCTGCTGCAGGATGCGCCGTGCGAGTTTCTTGCCGAGGAAGCCTGCGCCGCCGGTGATGACCACCTTCATGTCGTTTCCGTCCCGAATTCGTTGATTGTCCACGAAAGTGTGCACAGATCGCCGTTCGCAGTCTATGTTTGCCGGACATGGCAGGGCCCAGCGACATCTACGTCTTCAAGGACGCTCTCATCGTCCTCGGAACGGCGGCCGTCGTGGCGCCCGTGGTGCACCGCCTCAAGATCAGCCCCGTGCTCGGCTTCCTGGTCGTCGGCGCCGCGCTGGGCCCGTTCGGCCTCGGCCGTCTTGCCGACTATTCCCGCGCCATCGACTGGTTGACGGTCACGGGCGAGCGGCAGATCGCCTTCATCGCCGACCTGGGCATCGTCTTCCTGCTGTTCTTCATAGGCCTCGAACTCTCGATGCGCCGCATGATCACCATGCGCCGGCTGGTCTTCGGGCTGGGCGGCCTGCAGGTGGTCCTCTCCGCGTTCGTCATCAGCCTCGCCATTTACTGGCTGGGCCAGCCCGCCGCCGCCGCCCTCATCATCGGCACCTGCCTGGCGCTCTCCTCCACCGCCATCGTGATGGAATTGCTGTCCGGACAGCGCCGCATGATGTCGACCACCGGCCGCACCAGCTTCGCCATCCTGCTGGCGCAGGATCTCGCCGTGGTCCCGCTGCTGTTCCTGATCAGTGCGCTGGGCGGCCATTCGGAAGGTTCGGTGATCCAGGGCGTCATCGTGGCCGTCGTCGAGGCCGTGCTGGCCGTGGCGGTGATCGCGGTGGTTGGCCGGCTGGTGCTGAAGCCCCTGTTCCGCCTGGCCGCCAGCACCGACAACCCCGAATTCTTCATGGCCGCGACGCTGCTGATCGCCGTTGGATCCGGTGTTATCGCGGCATTCGCCGGCCTCTCGATGGCGCTGGGCGCCTTCATTGCGGGCCTGCTGCTGGCGGAAACCGAATATCGCCGGGCGGTCGAGGCGATGATCGATCCCTTCCGCGGCCTGTTGCTCGGGGTCTTCTTCTTCTCGGTCGGCATGCACATCGACCTGAGCTTCATCTGGCGGGAACCGGTGCTCGTGATTGGCGGTTTCCTTGCCATGATGGTCGCCAAGACTCTGCTGCTGGTGCCGCTCTGCCGCTTCTTCGGTGTGCCCTGGGCCGCCAGCGTCGAGACCAGCCTGCTGCTGGCCCCCGGCGGCGAGTTCGCCTTCATCGGCATCGGGCTCGCCACCCAGTTCAGCCTCGTGCAGCCCGGCATTGCCGCGGGTGTTCTCGCGGTGGTGTCGCTGACCATGGGGACGCTCCCGTTCGTGTCCCTGTTCGCGCGCCGTGCCGCCCAGCGTGTCGCCAAGAAGGTGACGGGCGATGCACCGGCAACCCCGCTGCCTCCAGCCGACCACGCCAAACGCGTGATCGTCGTCGGTCACGGCCGCGTCGGCCAGCTCGTCTGCGACCTGCTCGACAAGCACGAGATCTCCTACATCGCCGCCGACCACGACGCGGTCCGCGTCGAGCGCTGGCGCAAGCTCGGACGTTCGGTCTATTTCGGCGATGCCTCCAATTCGCTGTTCCTGCAGCGCTGCGGCATCGACGAGGCGACGGGCGTGATCGTCACCATCGACACGGCAGCGGTCGACGACGTGGTACGGGCCGTGCGGGCACGCCGGCCGGACGTGATGATCGTGGCGCGCGCCCACGATGCCCAGCATGCCCGCCATCTCTACACGCTGGCCGTCACCGACACGGTGCCGGAAACGATCGAGGCCAGCCTGCAGCTGGCCGAATCGGCACTGGTCGGGCTTGGCGTGCCGATGGGCCTGGTGATCGCCTCGATCCACGAGCGACGCGAGCAGGTGCGCAACGAGCTGCAGGCCGCGGCCGGTGGCATGGGATCGATGACCGCACGGATCCGCGACGCCCGTCGCGAGAAGGCCGCGAAACCATGAAGGTCATCAGCTGGAACCTTCTGCGGCTGACGGGCGCCGCCGTCGAGGACGTGGCGGCGCTGATTGGCATCCAGAAGCCCGACGTGCTGCTGATGCAGGAGGCGACGCAACACATCGAGAAGCTGCCGGAACTGGTGGGCGGTCACTTCTACCGGCTGTCCTGGCTCGGCCGGATCCATGGACTCGCGGTCTGGAGCCCGACCCATTTTCCACGTCCGGTGGCCTTGTCGCTGCCGGCCTCGCGCCTGCCCGGGCGGCTGCCGCGCCGTCGCGCCCAGATCATCCAGATGGGCGAGATCACGCTCGCCAACGTCCATCTGTCGCACGGACAGCTCCTCAACCGCCGCCAGCTCGCCCGCGTGGCCGCGGCACTGCAGGGAAAGCCGTCGGCGATCATCGGCGACTACAACGCGGTGGGGCCGGTGGTCCTGCCGGGCTTCGCCGATGTCGGCCCTCGCGAACCCACGCACCTCTCAGCCAATGTGATGCCGGTCCGGCTCGACCGCTGCCTGGCCCACGGGCTGGTCTGCCGCGCCTCCGCCGCGCTCGACTTCGGCCCCTCCGACCACCGGCCGATCAGGCTCGAGTTACAGCTCGAAGGCCCGCACGCCGAACCCGCGCCTTCGTCGGCCCGCAAGGACCGGCTGCGCCGTTTCTACAGGTAGGGCTGCAACAGGCGCGCCGCGCTGTTGCGCAGACGGATCGGCAGCGGGTCGCCATCGATATCGGCCAGGGTCAGGCGCTGCTGCGGCGTGGCCGACTCCACGATCTGTCGCGCGAAGGCCGCGTCATGCAGCTCCACGTTCAGCTCGAAGTTCAGCCGGAAGCTTCGGGTATCCCAGTTCGCGCTGCCGATGAACGACCAGGAGTCGTCGATCGTCATCAGCTTCGAATGGTCGAACGGCGCCGGCATCAGCCAGATACGGCAACCCACCTCTATCAGAGGCCTGAGCGGCACGCGCCGCGCCCAGTCGAGGATCGCGTGGTTGGAATTCTCCGGCAACAGGATATCGACCCTGATGCCGCGCATGGCCGCGAGGCCCAGCGCCATGGTGAGCGGCTCGCCCGGCAGGAAGTAAGGAGTCACGACGCGAATCGATTCGCGCGCACACGAGATGGCGTGCAGCGCCACGAATTCGATCTGCTCCATGTCCTCGTCGGGCCCCGACGGCACGACCCGCGCCGACACCGTGCCGACCGGCTCCAGCGGCGGGAACCAGTCCGTGTCGGGCAGATGCTCGCCGGTCGTGAACAGCCAGTCGTCGGCGAAGGCGTCGGTGAGCTGCTCGACCACCGGTCCTTCGAGGCGGAAATGCGTGTCGCGCACCGGATGCGCCGGGTTGGTCGCGATCACGTTCTCCGCGCCGATGTTGAGGCCGCCGGTGAACGCCACCTTGCCGTCGATCACCAGCAGCTTGCGATGATTGCGCAGGTTCAGGAACGGTGTGCGCCACGGGAAATACGAATGGAGGAAACGCGCCACAGGCACGCCGGCTTTACGCAGGCGGTCGTACGTGCCCGACCAGAAATAGCCGCCGCCGATCCCGTCGATCAGAACCCGCACCTCGACGCCACGCTTGCGGGCGTCGATCAGCGCCTCGTGGAACTTCTCGCCCGCCGCGTCGGCCCGAAAGATGTAGCTGCACAGGCCGACACTCTTCTGCGCCCGGCCGATCTCCTCGAGCATGCGCGGGTAGGCCTGGTCGCCGCTGCGCAGCATCTCCACCAGGTTTCCGGGCTTCGAGGGCAGGCCGGTCAGCCGGCCGACCGCATATTCCAGCGGCGTGAGCGAGTCCGTCGATCCCCGGGCGCCGTCGGACGTAGCGAGTAGAAGAGGCTGGCGCTGGCGTCTCAGCCTCTGGGCGCGCCGCTTCACGCGGTTGATGCCCATGATGGCGTAGAGCAGTCCGCCCATGAAGGGCGACAGCCAAGCAATCCCGATCCAGGACACAGCGGCGCCGACGCTGCGCTTGTAGAGCAGCACATGAACCGTCACCGCGCCGGCAATGGCGACGTGGGCCACCGCGGCAACGGCGCCCACCAGCGCCGTCACATTGTCATCGAGAATCACTTCGCCCGTTCCCCGACCCTTGCAATGCAGCCGGTCGAGGAACCGTTCTAGCGACGCTCCGCGTGGGACGCTAGGCGACTTCCTTGATCGTCTTGGCGGTTATGTCGACGATCTCGTCGATCTGGGCCTTCTCGATCACCAGCGGCGGGGACATCGCGATGGCGTCGCCGGACTGGCGCACCATCAGGCCGAGTTCGAAGGCCTTGGCGAAAGCCTTGTATCCGCGCGTGCCGACCGGACCCTCGGGGGCGAGGTCGATGCCGCAGGCCATGCCGAGGTTACGGATGTCGGTGACGTTCGGCAGGCCCTTCAGCGAGTGGATGCCCTCTTCCCAGTACGGCGACAGCTCGGCGGCGCGGGCGAACAGCTCCTCGTCGCGATAGATGTCGAGCACGGCCGAGGCCGCGGCGCAGGCCAGGGGATGGGCCGAGTATGTGTAGCCGTGGAACAGGTCGATCGCGTTCTCCGGACCGTTCATCAGCCCGTCGAACACGTTCTTGCGCACGAACACGCCGCCCATCGGCACGGTCGCGTTGGAAATGCCCTTGGCCACCGTCATCAGATCGGGGATCACGCCGAATTTCTCGGCGGCAAAGCTGGTGCCGAGGCGGCCGAAGCCGGTGATGACCTCGTCGAAGATCAGCAGGATGCCGTGCTTGTCGCAGATCTCGCGCAGGCGCTTCAGATAGCCCTTGGGCGGGGGCAGGAAGCCGGTGGAACCAGCGCAGGGCTCGACGATGACGGCGGCGATGTTCGAGGCGTCGTGCAGGCCGACGATGCCTTCCAGCGCATCGGCCAGATGGGCGCCCTTCTCCGGTTCACCCTTGGAGAAGGCGTTCTCCGGCAGGTGGGTGTGCGGCAGATGATCGACGCCCGGCAGCATCGCGCCGAACCACTTGCGATTGTTCACCATGCCGCCGACGGAAATGCCGCCGAAGCCGACGCCGTGATAGCCGCGCTCGCGGCCCACGAAGCGGGTGCGCGTGCCCTGGCCGTTGGCGCGGTGATAGGCCAGCGCGATCTTGAGGGCGCTGTCGACCGCCTCGGAGCCCGAGTTGCAGTAGAAGGCGTGGTTCAGGTCGCCCGGCAGCAGGGCGGCATGCCGTGCCGCCAGCTCGAACGCCTTGGGATGGCCCATCTGGAACGAGGGCGCGTAGTCCATCTCGTCGAGCTGCTTGGCGATCGCCGCCTTGATCTCCTCGCGCCCGTGGCCGGCATTGACGCACCACAGGCCGGCGGTGCCGTCGATGATCTTGCGGCCTTCCGGCGTCCAGTAATGAACACCCTTCGCCCGGGCCAGCATGCGCGGGTTCTTCTTGAACTGCCGGTTCGCGGTGAACGGCATGAAGAACGCTTCGAGATTGTTGGCGGCGGGCGCGGTGTTCGGCGGCGTCATGGGCAGACCTTCGGGTAAGATGAACTTGGGGTTACGCTATCACTTGTTCACGTCGACAACCACGCGGCCCCGTATCTCTCCTTTGAGGATTTTTGGGGCCAGCGTCATCAAATCTCCCAGTCCCGCCTCGCTGACGGTGCTGTCGAGCTTGTCGAGCGGCAGGTCGCTCCCGAGACGACGCCAGGCTTCTTCGCGCGGCGCCTTCGGCAGCATCACCGAGTCGATGCCGTAGACGGACACGCCGCGCAGGATGAAGGGCAGGATCGAGCCCGGGAACGCAGGTCCGGCGGCGAGGCCGCAAACCGCCGCCGCACCGCCGTACTTCACCTGCGCCAGCGCCCTTGCAAACATCACGCCGGAAACGGTGTCGACGACGCCCGCGAAGCGCTCTCCGAGCAATGGCCGGTCCGGCGCCTCGGTCAGCTCCTTGCGGTCCATGATCGTCGTGGCGCCGAGCGCCTTCAGGTAATCGCCCTCCTGCGCACGGCCGGTGGCGGCGACGACGGTGTAGCCAAGCTTCGCCAGGATCGCGACGGCCACCGAGCCGACGCCGCCCGCCGCACCGGTCACCAGGATCTCGCCCGAGGCCGGGGTGATCCCGTGCTTCTCCAGCGCCATGACGCAGAGCATGGAGGTGTAGCCGGCCGTGCCGATCGCCATCGCGCGCCTGGACGAGATCGAGGCTGGCAGCCTGACGAGCCAGTCGCCCTTCACGCGCGCCTTGGTGGCGTAGCCGCCCCAATGGAGTTCGCCGACGCGATAGCCGTTCAGCACCACCTTGTCGCCGGCCTTGAAAGCGGGGTTCTCGGAGGTCTCGACGGTGCCGGCGAAGTCGATGCCGCCGACATGCGGCCAAGTCTTCACCAGGCCGCCGCCGGACGTGAGCACGAGCCCGTCCTTGTAGTTCAGGGTCGAGTAGTCGACGGCAACCGTGACGTCGCCTGCCGGCAGCCGGTCCTCGGGCAGGGTTTCGATGGTGCCGCTGACCTTGCGGTCGGCACCCTGGGTCAAGACGAGCGCACGGAAAGTCATGGAATCTCCTCAACGAATGGCGGTCCCTCTCTAGCAAGGCCGCAGCCGCTCAAACAGCCTTGCGAGGGGCCTGTTTCCGCCGATCGCATCGAGCGCCGTGAAGCAGATCACGAAGACGAAGAGCGCGCCCTTGCGAACCACGCTTCGATCACGGCGCCGCCCCCGCTCACAGTCACGTGAACGATCGCTGCTCCGTCAAAGATTGCCAAGCGGTACCTGACAACCGCACGGCAAGAAATGGGCCAAGGCAGTGAATGATCGCTTCCACAACCCGATTGGATTGTGTGGACGACCTTGCTCAAAAACGGGAAGCCGCTTTGGCCATGGCCTGTTAGGATAAATGTAAGTTATGAGTGGGGAAACTGAGGGTACTTCCTTCGTATCGTGCACATGTTCGGAAATTATCGGCTCCCCGTCCTGTCGACAGTCCCGCGTTCGGGCACCTGGTTCCTGAGGTACGTGTTCTCCTTCGTCTGTCATCTCGACCAGGGTGGCCGACTGGACGATCTGCTGACGGGCGAAATCGTCGGTAATCCGCAGGGCCCGGCCTTCAATTTCGAGCGCTTCAGGGGCGGGCCGCTGTTTCGCGTCGCGGGGACGCTTCCCGACGATCACCTTTTCATCGGGCACACGGTCTGCCCCGGCTTCGAAAATCTCGCCAGCAAGCCGAGCTGGTGGAGACAGACCAGCTTCCATGTCCCGGGCTACGACTGTCTTCATGAAGAGGAGAGTTATCGCCACACGCCCGTCGATCTGGCGACCTACGATTTTACGCCCATCAAGGTCCCGGCAATGGACCGCGCGGCACACAGGGGACGTGGAGCCCCGATCGCGCTCGTCTATCGAAACCCCGTGGATCAGGCCGCTTCGTACTTTCGCTACTGTCAGGCGCATGTGAGCCCCGCCTACCATACTTTTCGCGGTCGACCGGTGGCGGACATGTCGTTTCGCGAATATCTCTTCGAGGCCGCACTGACGTCCTACGCGCGCCAGTTCGTTTCCTATCAGGACCAGGCTGCCCGTTACCCCGGTCTCGTCAAGCTCGTTCCCTATGAATGCCTGATCGATCGGCCCATCGAAACGCTGACGACCCTGCTCGATCACTTCTCGACCACCCGCCGTTCCTGGCCGATGCTTCCTGCAGCCGTGCGGCTCGCCCGCAAGGAACACATGCGAGCGATCGAAGGCAGGCTTGGCCGCTCGCTCGATGGCACGCGCAACGGCCGCAACAGCCAAAGCCACATGCGTCCCTCGGACGACGCCGAGCGCGAACAGCCTATGGACTCCGGATTGCGGGACGAGGCGATTTCCGTGCTGAGCGACATGGGCGTCGACTGCCGACTCTTCGCCTGGCCGGCGCAGCGGGCTCCGTCGATTCGGTTGGCATACGAAGACGACCAACGGCCCAGGAAGCACGCTTCGCGCTGAAGCCGCCCCGCCAGAGCAAGGACAAGCCGGTGTGCCAGTCTCGCTAAACTACCTCGAACAATTGGAAGCCGAGAGCATTCATGTGCTGCGGGAGACCGCTGCCGTGTTTTCCAATCCGGTGCTGCTCTACTCGATCGGCAAGGACTCTTCGGTCCTTCTCCATCTCGCGCTCAAGGCGTTCCATCCCGCCAAGCCGCCCTTCAAGCTTCTTCACGTCGACACGACCTGGAAGTTCCGGGACATGATCGCCTTCCGCGACCGTCGCGCCCGCGAACTCGGTCTCGAGCTTCTCGTGCATACCAATCAGGATGGATTGAAGGCCGGCATCAGCCCCATCACCCACGGTGCCGCGGTCCATACCGACGTGATGAAAACGGAAGCCCTGAAGCAGGCGCTGGATCATCACGGCTTCGATGCCGCGATCGGGGGAGCGCGCCGTGACGAGGAGCCGTCCCGTGCCAAGGAGAGGATCTTCTCCCGGCGCAACGCCTCCCATCGCTGGGATCCGCGCCGCCAGCAGCCCGAACTCTGGCACCTCTACAATAACCGCCTCGGCCCGGGCGAAAGCACTCGCGTCTTCCCTTTGTCCAACTGGACCGAATTGGACGTCTGGACATACATCGCACAGGAAGACATTCCGGTCGTTCCGCTCTACTTCGCGGCGCAGCGGCCGGTCGTCGAGCGCGACGGGATGCTCATCATGGTCGATGATTCCCGCCTGCCCCTCCGGCCCGGCGAAGTACCGCAGGAACGCTGGATCAGGTTCCGCACGCTCGGATGCTATCCGCTCACCGGCGCCGTCGAATCCCGTGCGACCACGCTCGAGGCCATCATTGCCGAACTCGCGGACGCCCGGACATCCGAGCGCCAGGGCCGGGCGATCGATCACGGTGCAGGAGGCTCAATGGAGCGCCGCAAGGCCGAGGGCTATTTCTGATGGATGCAACCGTGAGCGGCACGACGGCACATCGGGACCTGCTTCGCCTCATCACCTGCGGCAGCGTCGACGACGGCAAGAGCACGCTGATCGGACGGCTGCTGGCCGACGCCGGCGCCGTTCCCGAGGATCAGTTGCGGGGCGCGGTTCCGAGTTCGGGCAACAACAACCTTCCCGATTACGCAATGCTGCTCGACGGCCTGCAAGCCGAACGCGAGCAAGGCATCACCATCGACGTCGGCTACCGGTTCTTCACGACGCCGCGGCGCCGCTTCATCCTGGCCGATACGCCCGGCCACGAACAGTACACACGCAACATGGCGACCGGCGCGTCGGCCGCGGACGTCGCCATCGTCCTCGTGGACGCATCGAAAGGTCTTCTCAGTCAGACGTGGCGCCACAGTGCGATCGTCTCGACGATGGGCATCCGTCGCGTCGTGCTGGCCGTCAACAAGATGGACCTGATCGACTACCGGCAGCGCGACTTTGCCGACATCGTGGCGGCTTATGCATCCATGGCCGGGCAGCTCGGCCTGTCGGACGTGACCAGCATCCCGGTTTCAGCACTGCAAGGCGACAACGTCATCCGGCAGAGCGACGCGACGCCCTGGTATCAGGGGCCGACGCTGTTGCGCTATCTCGAAACGGTCGAGATTCCCGATGCTTCGAGCAAGCCCTTCCGTTTCAGTGTGCAATGGGTCAATCGCGGCGCGTCGGGTTTTCGCAGCTACGCGGGCACGATCCTCGGCGGCCACCTTCGCGTCGGTGACGAGGTCGCCGTCCAGCCCTCGGGCGTCCGATCCAGGGTCTCCCGCATCATCACCTTCGACGGCGATCTCGAGGAGGCACGGGCCGGACAGGCGGTGTCGCTCACCCTGACGGATGCCGTCGACGTCTCCCGCGGCGATCTACTCGCCGGATGCGAGCAGCTGCCCCATCTTGCCGACCAGTTCGCCGCCGACCTCGTATGGCTGGACGAGGCGCCTATGCTGCCGGGCCGGCCCTATGTCATGCGACTGGGCACCGCGACCTACACGGCAACGGTGACGGAACTGAAGCACCGGCTCGACATGAACACCGGTGCCGGTCGTGCGGCCAAGCAGCTCGACGTAAACCAGATCGGCTTCGCGAACCTCGGCCTCGACAGGCCGGCCGCCTTCGATGCCTATGCGGACAACCGCAACACCGGCAACTTCATCCTGATCGACCGGGTCACCAACGGCACGGTTGGAGCGGGCATGATCCGCTTCCCTCTCCGGCGTGCGGCCAACCTGACGTGGCAGAACTTCAGCACCGACCGCTCCGCACGCTCGGCGATCAAGGGCCATCGGCCGGCCGTGCTCTGGTTCACAGGCTTCTCCGGCTCGGGCAAGTCCACGGTCGCCGATGCGATCGACAGACGGCTGCTGGCCCTGGGAAGCCATACCTACATTCTCGATGGCGACAATATCCGCCACGGCCTCAATCGCGACCTCGGCTTCACGGACACGGACCGGGTGGAAAACATTCGGCGCGTCATCGAGGTCGCCCGGCTCCTGGCAGACGCCGGCCTCATCGTGCTGGTGTCGTTCATCTCGCCCTTCCGGGCCGAGCGGCGGCTCGCGCGTGAACGTTTGGGGGCCGACGAATTTCTCGAAATCTTCGTCGATACATCCCTCGCCGAATGCGAACGCCGCGATCCCAAGGGCCTCTACCGCAAGGCGCGCGAAGGCAAGATTGCGAACTTCACCGGACTGGACTCGGCGTACGAACCGCCCGAGACGCCCGACATCCATCTCCGGACGGCCGAAATGTCCGTGGAGCAGGAAGTCGAGCTTGTGCTGCAGTCCCTGCGGCAGCGCGGCATTCTCGACTGAGGCGCGCCGCCCGGGATTAGCCACATCTTTTCAGTGGACTTGAAGCGCTTGCCAAGGGCTGTGAGCACCCCCAACTCTCCGGCATGTCCTCCCAGTTCAGCCTGCTGCCCCATCGCAGCGTCATTTCCGTGGCGGGCGCCGACCGCGTCGAGTTCCTGCAAGGCCTGATTTCCAACGACACGCGGAAAGTCGCGCCGGATCAGGCCGTCTGGGCGGCCCTGCTGACGCCGCAGGGGCGTTTCCTGAACGACATGTTCGTGGCCGATGCCGGCAACGAGACTTTCTATCTGGAGACCGAGCGCGAGCGGGCGCCGGCGCTCGCCAGGAAGCTCAAGATGTACACGCTGCGCTCCAAGGTCACCGTCGAGGACCTTGGCACCACGCTCGAAGTCGCCGCCGCTTTTGGCGACGAAGCGTCGACGGCGCTCGGCATCGACGGCGCGGTGTCGTTCACCGATCCCCGCCTTGCGGCTCTGGGTGTCCGGATCATCGCTCCTGCCGGACAGGCAGCGCGCCTGCTTTCCGCTCGCAGCTTCAGCGAAGCACCGCTCGCCGCTTACGACGCCCTGCGCCTTCCGCTGGGCGTACCTGACGGCAGCCGCGACCTGCAGGTCGAAAAGGCGCTGCTGCTCGAGAACGGCTTCGACGAGTTGAACGGCGTCGACTGGAAGAAGGGTTGCTACATGGGCCAGGAACTGACGGCCCGCACCAAGTACCGCGCCCTGATCAAGAAGCGGCTGTTTCCGGTCAGGGTCGAAGGCACGCTGCCGGAGTCGGGGACGTTGGTGCATCGCGGCGGCGAGGAGGTTGGCGAGGTGCGTTCGGGTGCGGGCGACCGCGCGCTGGCGATGTTGCGCCTCGATGCCGCCCGCGGTGACGGCGCGCTGACGGCCGGCGAGGCGCGCATCGTGCCAGAGGTACCCGGCTGGATGCGGCTGCCCGATTCCGCGGCCTCTGGCGGCTAGGAGCCACGGGCTCTAAGGTCTCTCCCGCGCGGTTCGCGCGAGGAGAGGCCCGTGAAACTGATCAATCCCAACCCCTTCACCACGCGGCCCGAGATCGTCGGCACCTTCGGCGTCGTGACCTCCACGCACTGGATCGCAACCGCGGTCGGCATGGGCATCCTCGAGCGCGGCGGCAATGCGTTCGACGCCGCAGTGGCCACGGCCTTCACCCTGCAGGTCGTCGAACCCCATCTCTGCGGCCCCGGCGGCGACGCGCCGCTGATCCTGCACGACGTGCGCCGCGGCAAGACGGAGGTCGTCTGCGGCCAGGGCCCGATGCCGGCCGGCGCGACCATCGCGCACTACAAGGGGCTGGGTCTCGACCTCATTCCCGGCACCGGCCTCCTGCCGGCCTGCATCCCGGGCACCTTCGACGCCTACATGCTGGTCCTGCGCGATTACGGCACGATGCGCCTCGCTGACGTACTGTCGCCGGCCATCGGCTACTGGCTGAACGGCCACGCCATCGTCGAGCGCGCGACCGCCACCATCGCCACCGTCGCCGAGCAATTCCGCAACCACTGGAAGACCTCGGCCGCCGTATTCCTGCCGGGTGGCGACGTGCCGAAGCCCATGTCGCTGTTCCGCAACGTCACGCTCGGCAACACCTATGCCCGCATCCTGAAGGAAGCCGAGGCCGGCGGCGGAGGTCGCGAGGCGGAGATCGAGCGCGCGCGCAAGGCCTGGAGCCAGGGCTTCGTCGCCGAGGCGATCGACAGTTTCTGCCGCACCCAGGACGTCATGGACGTCTCCGGCAAGCCCAACCGGGGCGTGCTGACCGGACAGGACATGGCGAAGTGGCAGGCGACGGTCGAGGCGCCGCTCACCTACGACTACGGCCGGTACACTGTTTGCAAGCCGCACACCTGGACGCAGGGCCCGGTGGCCCTGCAGCAACTCGCCCTGCTCAAGGGCTTCGACCTCGACGGCATGGATCCGACCAGCCCCGACTTCATCCACCTGCAGGTCGAATGCCTGAAACTGGCCTATGCCGATCGCGAGTCCTTCTACGGCGATCCGGCGTTCGTCGACGTGCCCATGGAGACCCTGCTGTCGGACGCCTACAACGCCGACCGCCGCGAGCTCGTCGACCCGGCCCACGCCTCGATGGAGCAGCGTCCCGGCAAGGTCGACGGCTTCGGCGGCGTCGTGAAGCTGCGCCGCGCCGATGGCGTGCGGCTGGGCGTCGCGTCGAGCGGCGCGGGCGAGCCCACGGTCGGCCGCGTCGGCCAGACCAACGGCGACACCGTGCATTTCGACATCATCGACAAGGACGGCAACATGATCTCGGCCACGCCCTCGGGCGGCTGGCTGCAGAGCTCGCCGGTGATTCCCGATCTGGGCTTTCCGCTCGGCACGCGCGGCCAGATGTTCTGGCTGGAAGAGGGCTTGCCGGGTTCGCTGGCGCCGGGCAAGCGGCCGCGCAGCACGCTCACGCCGACCTTGGCCCATCGCGACGGCAAGCCGTACATGGTCTGGGGCTCGCCCGGCGGCGACCAGCAGGATCAATGGATCACCCAGCATTTCCTGCGCCACGTCCATTGCGACATGAACCTGCAGGAAGCGATCGACGCGCCGGCATGGCACAGCGAGCACTTCCCCTCCTCCTTCTGGCCGCGCACCGCGCGTCCGGGCGTGCTGGTGCTGGAAGGCCGCATCCCCAAGGACACCGTCGCCGAGCTGAAGAAGCGCGGCCACGAGGTCGAGGTGAACGACGAATGGTCGGAAGGCCGCCTCACCGCCGCGACGCGCGACGATCCGTGGCGCAAGGCGGCCGCCAATCCGCGCGGCATGCAAGGCTACGCGGCAGGCCGCTGATGAAGGGTGCCCCTCTTTCTCCTCCCCATTCAAATGGGGAGGTGTCGGCGTCACACGCCGACGGAGGGGTCCGATTCGTCGCGCCAAAAAAGATGACCCCTCCGGCCCTACGGGCCACCTCCCCATCTGAATGGGTAGGAAAAGCATGACAGTGCCTCAATGAGCGAAGCGCTGCTGGAACTGCGCGGGCTGACCGTTGATTTTGCAACGGACGACGGTGTCGTCCATGCGGTCGACGGTCTCGACCTTGCGCTGGGGCGCGGCCGGACGCTGGGCCTCGTGGGCGAGTCGGGTTGCGGCAAGAGCGTGACGTCGCTGGCCATCATGGGTCTGCTGCCGCCGGAGAATTCCCGGGTCGGCGGGCAGGTGGTGTTCGAAGGGCGCGACCTGCTCACCCTGGATGCGCACCTGATCCGCGACCTGCGCGGCGCCCGGCTGGCGATGATCTTCCAGGAGCCGATGACGTCGCTCAACCCGGCCTACACGATCGGCGACCAGATCATCGAAGCCATCCAGCGGCATCAGGGCCTCGACAAGACGGCGGCGCGGGCGCGCGCCATCGAGGTGCTGAAACTGGTACGCATCTCCTCGCCGGAGAAGCGTGTCGACGACTATCCGCACAAGCTTTCCGGTGGCATGCGCCAGCGCGCCATGATCGCGATGGCGCTGGCCTGCGGGCCGCAGCTCCTGATCGCCGACGAGCCGACGACTGCACTCGACGTCACCATCCAGGCGCAGATCCTCGACCTGATGCGCGGCCTGAGACGCGACACCGGCACGGCCATCATCCTGATCACGCACGATCTCGGCGTAGTCGCGGAAATGGCCGACGACGTGGCCGTGATGTACGCCGGCCAGATCGTCGAGCGCGCGGCCGTGCGCGATCTCTTCGCCCGGCCGGAGCATCCCTACACGGTGGGCCTGCTGGGCTCGATCCCGCGCCTCGACGAGAAGCGCGAGCGCCTGCCCTCGATCGAGGGCCGCGTGCCCGACATGACGCGGCCGCCCGCCGGATGTCGCTTCGCCGCGCGCTGTCCCTTCGTCGAGCCCGAATGCCTCGCCGTGCCGCCGCCGCTGGTCGAGGTGGCGCCCGGCCATCTATCGCGCTGCCGCCGCGCGCCGCTGTCGCAGGTCGCTGCATGAGCGCGCCATTGCTCGAAGTGCAGGGCCTCGCCAAGCACTTTCCGGTCAAGCAGGGCGTCTTCGGCCGCCTGTCGGGCCATGTCCGCGCCGTCGACGGTGTCGACTTCCATCTCGATGCCGGCGAGACGCTCGCCATTGTGGGCGAGTCGGGCTGCGGCAAGTCGACGGTCGGACGGCTGGTACTGCGCCTGCTCGAACCGACCGGCGGCAGCGTGCGCTTCGAGGGCCAGGATCTGCTCGCCCTCTCCGACTCCCGGATGCGCGCCCAGCGGCGCCGCATGCAGGTGATCTTCCAGGACCCCTACGCCTCGCTCAATCCGCGGATGACCGTGGGCGCCATGCTGAGCGAGCCGCTGATGCTCCATGGCCTGGCTTCGTCCGACGCGGCGCGACGCGCGCGCGTCGGCGAACTGCTCGAACTGGTCGGGCTGCGGCCCGAGCATGCGCGCCGATATCCGCACGAATTCTCCGGCGGCCAGCGCCAGCGCCTCGCCATCGCGCGCGCCCTCGCGGTCGAGCCGCAGCTCATCGTCGCCGACGAGCCGGTCTCGGCACTCGACGTCTCGATCCAGGCGCAGGTCATCAACCTGATGCGCTCGCTGCAGGCGCGCTTCGGGCTGGCCTATGTCTTCATCAGCCACGACCTCGCGGTCGTAAAGCACATCGCCGACCGCATCGCCGTAATGTACCTCGGCAAGATCGTCGAGACGGCGACGACCGACGAGCTCTTCCGCAATCCGCGCCATCCCTATACGCGCGCGCTCCTTTCGGCGGTGCCGCTGCCGGATCCGACTGTCGTGCGCGAACGCGCGTTGCTGGAAGGCGACATCCCGAGTGCCATGAACCCGCCACCCGGTTGCCGCTTCCATACGCGCTGCGTCCATGCCCGCGCGTCCTGCAAGATCGACATCCCCGAACTGTCCGACGACGGCACCGGCCATGCCACGGCCTGTCCCTGGTGGCCCGAACTTCCGCCAGCACCCGCGCTTGCCGAGGGAACGGGCCAGGACCAGGACCGAATACGACTGGCCCGCCTGCAAGCGGCATTCGTCACTTCACATACGGAGGCAACATGAAGAACACGTTCCATCGCCTGACGCTCGCCGCCGCGTTCATGGGCCTCGCCCTGTCGGGCGCGGCCGCCCAGAGCAACCTGCGGATCGGCCTTGCCGAGGATCCCGACGTGCTCGACCCGACGCTCGCCCGCACCTATGTCGGCCGCATCGTCTTCGCCTCGATCTGCGACAAGCTGTTCGACATCGACGAGAAGCTCAACGTGGTGCCACAGCTCGCCACCGCGCACGAGACCTCGGCCGACGGCAAGACGGTCACCATCAAGCTGCGACCGGGCGTGAAGTTCCATGATGGCGAAACGTTCGACGCCGCCGCAGCGAAGTACAGCCTGGACCGTCACCTCAACATGAAGGGCTCGTTCCGCAGGCCCGAGCTCGCCTCGGTCACTTCCATCGACGTCGTCGACCCGGCAACCATCAAGCTGAACCTGAAGGAACCCTTCTCGCCCCTGCTGGCGCAGCTCACCGACCGCGCCGGCATGATGGTCTCACCCAAGGCCGCCGAAGCAGCGGGCGACAAGTTCGGCCTGAAGCCGGTTTGCGCCGGCCCGTACAAGTTCGTCGAGCGCGTGCAGCAGGACCGCATCATCGTCGAGAAGTTCGCCGACTACTGGAACAAGGACCAGGTGTTCATCGACAAGATCACCTACCTGCCCATCACCGACTCGACCGTGCGCCTAGCCAACCTGCGCTCGGGCAGCCTCGACATGATCGAGCGCGTGCTGGCGACCGACATCAAGACGGTGCGTGACAACCCGAAGCTCAAGCTGGTGACGGCCGTCGAGCTCGGCTACCAGGGCCTCACCATCAACCTGTCCAACGGACCGAAGGCCGATACGCCGCTGGCCAAGGACGCCCGCGTCCGCCAGGCCTTCGAGCTGTCGATCGACCGCGACGCGCTGAACCAGGTCGTCTTCAACGGCGAGTTCGTCGTCGGCAACCAGTGGATCAACCCGACCAATCCCTACTACCAGCAGGCCTTCCCGGTACCGAAGAGGGACATTGCAAAGGCGAAGGCATTGCTCAAGGAGGCGGGCGTCACAGGCCGCATGTCGCTCGACTTCATGGTGCCGAACAATCCCGAAACCCGGCAGGTCGCCGAGGTGCTGCAGTCGATGGTCGCGGAGACCGGCTTCGACCTCAAGATCCGCGTCACGGAGTTCGCCACGTCGCTGAAGCAGTCGGAGAGCGGCGAGTACCAGCTCTACCTCATCGGCTGGTCGGGCCGTAGCGATCCCGACGGCAACTCCTACATCTTCCAGGTCTGCGGCCAGCCGCAGAACAACTCCGGCTACTGCGACAAGGACGTCGACGCCTGGCACAACGAGGCGCGCATCAAGAGCGATCCGGCGGAGCGCAAGAAGATCTACGAGAAGGTCGCCGCCAAGTATCTGCCCGAGGGCTCGATCAAGTACCTCTACCATCGCCGCGTCCTGGTCGCTCTGTCCGACAAGGTCGACGGTTACAAGCAGATGCCCGACGGATTGATCCGCGTCGTCGGCGTCAAGCTGAAGTAAGACCGGACCTTGCTCACCTTCCTCTCCCAGCGGCTGCTGCAGATCATCCCGACACTGATCCTGGTGTCGATGCTGATCTTCGGCCTGCAGCAGCTCCTGCCGGGCGATCCGGCGCTGATCATGGCGGGAGAGGAACGCGACCCGAAGGTGCTCGAGGAGATCCGCGAGCAGTACCGGCTGAACGAGCCGATCCCGATCCAGTATTTCTACTGGATCAAGGGCGTGCTCGCGGGGAACCTGGGCGAGTCGATGCGCCTCAAGGCCTCGGTGTCGTCGCTGGTCGCCGAGAAGCTGCCGGTGACCCTCCAGCTCGCGGCCATGGCGCTGGTCGTGGCGCTGGGAATCGGCATCCCGGCCGGCATCATCTCGGCGGTGAAGAAGGACACCGCCTGGGATTACGGCGCCAACGTCTTCGCCCTGTGGGGCCTCAGCACGCCCAATTTCTGGCTGGGCATCCTGATGATCTTCCTGTTCTCGGTGACCCTGGGCTGGCTGCCCGCCTCGGGCTACGTCCGCCTGGGCGAGGACTGGCGCGCCAGCCTCGCGACCACGGTGATGCCCGCCTTCGTGCTGGGAAACGCCATCGCCGCCGTCCTGATGCGCCACACGCGCAGCGCCATGCTGCAGGCGATGAGCGCGGACTATGTGCGAACCGCCCGCGCCAAGGGCCTCTACGAAAAGCGCGTCGTGCTGAAGCATGCGTTGCGCAACGCGATGACGCCGGTCATCACCCTGGGTGCTCTCGAATTCGGCACGCTGCTCTCGGGCGCGGTGCTGACCGAACAGATCTTCACCATTCCGGGCTTCGGCAAGCTGATCGTCGATTCGGTGTTCAACCGCGACTATGCGGTGGTGCAGGGAGTCGTGCTGGTCACGGCCACGACCTACATCGTGCTGAACCTGCTGGCCGACGTGGCCTATGTGCTCGTCAATCCGCGGCTGCGGGGCTGACCGACATGACCGCCACCGCCGTCACCCCGACCGTTGCCGCCGCCGACGCCCGCGAGGAGAACCCGTGGGCGCGCGCCTGGCGCCGGCTGAAGCGGCGCAAGGGCGCCATGTTCGGCCTCGTGGTCGTGGTGCTGTTCATCCTGGTCGCGATCCTGGCCCCGCTGATCGCGCCCTACGACCCCATCGCCACGAGCTTCACCGAGGTGCGCAAGCCGCCCTCCTGGGCGCATTGGCTGGGCACCGACGAGGTCGGCCGCGACGTGCTGGCCCGCATCATCTGGGGCGCCCGCGCCTCGCTCAGCGCCGGACTCGTCTCGGTCGGCATCGCGCTCGGCATCGGCGTGCCGCTCGGCCTGCTGGCGGGCTATGCCGGCGGCTGGATCGATGCGGTGCTGTCGCGCATCGTCGACGCCATGCTTGCCGTCCCGTTCCTGATCCTGGCGATCGCCCTGGCCGCGTTCCTGGGGCCGAGCCTGACCAATGCCATGATCGCCATCGGTGTCACCGCCACGCCGGTCTTCATCCGGCTGACGCGCGGCCAGACCATCGCCGCCAAGGTCGAGGATTATGTCGAGGCCGCGCGCGCCGTCGGCAATCCGCACTGGCGCATCGCGCTGCGCCACGTCCTACCCAACATCGTGCCGCCACTGCTGGTCCAGGCCTCGCTGGCGATCGCCGGCGCCATCATCGCCGAGGCGGCGCTGTCGTTCCTCGGCCTCGGCCAGCAGCCGCCGTCCCCCTCGTGGGGCAGCATGCTGAACTCCGCACAGCGCTTCATCGCCCAAGCCCCCTGGATGGCCTTCTGGCCGGGCTTCGCGATCTTCTTCGCGGTGCTGTCGTTCAACCTCCTGGGCGATGGCCTGCGCGACGCGCTGGATCCCCGCCACAAGTAGGCGACGGAGCGCCTCAGTTCGGCAGGGACGTATCCGTCGTCGCGAAGGCCGGCACGCCGCTGGTCAACATCGTGACCCGCTCCTCGACCAGCAGCTGCGACACGGCCAGAAAGTGCACGAGCTCCCCATCGCCGAGGCTCTGGGCCTCGTCGATCATCTCGCGCACGGCATGCCACACCCTGAACAAGGCCGCCGCCCGCTTCTTCTCCGAAAGCGGCGCGCGCCCGCGGCGCCGCCGGATGTTCGGTTCGACGATGATCTCGAAGACGTCCGCCATCTTTTCCCGCCCGCCGCTTTACGCTTGCAACGCTTCCCCTGGTCCGGCTGGCGCCGGTTACCCCAGCCTATCGCAAAAGCGATGCCAGGCGAGGGCAATCCGGCGCAAGGCTTCTCAGGTCGGCGTCAGCCGCGGGTGCTGCCGAGCGGCAGGCCGGTTGCGTCGACCTGGGACTCGTTGCGCACCGTCACGGCGTCGGGGGCATCGGCGTCCGCGAGCGGCTGATTCGGATCGACCGGCCTCGTCATCGCGACGACTCGATTCGGCCCCTTGCCGGCGTCACCGGCCTCGACACGCCGCCAGCCATGCTTCTCCAGGTACTTGATGTCCCGCGGCAGGGCCTGCGTGTAGAGCATCCGGGCGCCCCGGCTTTCGGCGAGCTGGCGACAGCGCTCGATCAGGAGCTCGCCGATATTGTTGCCGCGGAAACGCTGCATGACCGCCAGCCGCTCCGGCATCGCGAAGGACTGGAACCAGCGCAGCCTCACCGCGCCCACCGGCTCTTCACCGAGATAGGCGATGATGTGGGTCGCGCCGAAGTCGTGGCCGTCGAACTCTTCCGAGTAGGGAATATCCTGCTCGCCGATGAAGCAGGCGGCGCGGACCGCGAAGGCCTGCAGGGAATCTTCCATCTTCATGGCGAGCTTGATGGTGACGGGCTGGCCGCCGATCGAGTTGGTGGTGTTCATGTGTCTCCCTCCCTCAGGTCGCGCGCCGCTCGGTCCAGTGCGCATGCGGATTGGACGCTCCCCGGTCCATCGACTCCTCCAGGATTCCCGGCATGTCGAGCTTGTCCTCGGGGCGGTTCAGCACCATCGGGTCGGTCGTCACCGTCGGAGCATTCTCGCCGACATCCAGATCGCAGGCGAAAGCGCCGTATTCGTGGTCGGAGAAATGGAAGACCTTGTCGTCGACCTTGCGGAAGCCGTCCTTCTCGAAGATCGGCCACAGGCGCTTCTGGCCGTGCAGGTAGGCCTTGGGATAGCCCTTCTTGCGGCAGAACTCCTTGGCCCAGTGCACGAACGGCAGGAACAGGCCGTAGGAGCGGTAACGCTTCAGGATGATGGCGCGCTCGAGCTTGGCGAAGCCCGCGAACCAGCGCACGCGAATGGACGCGGCGGGCTCGCCGTCGACATACAGGATCAGATGGCTGGCCGTGTAGTCGTTGCCGTCATACTCCTCCCAGTAGGGGCACTGCTGCTCGCCCATGAAGACGGCAGCGCGCAGCATGAAGCACTGCATCATCTCGTCGGACGTCGATGCGAGCTTGATCGTGATCTCGGGCCGGTTGCTGTGCTCGGCGGTCGGTTGGTCGCTCATCTCAATTCCCCTCGGTCAATACGCCATTGTCATTCCGGAAGCGTCGGCCACCGGCCGCAACTGTCGGAAGATTCTGTGAAATCTGCGCAAGCACATCGGTGACGATGGGCGGCGTCATGCCCTTCGCGCCGCGCCTGATCGCAGTGGCGGAGACTTGGTCGCGGCGCAGGATGCACCAGGGGTAGATCCAGCCGCATTCGTCGGCGATCTGGCGAACCAGCATGCCCCCGAAATCCGTGCCGTGGATGATGTGCAGGCGGACGCCGGGATGACCCCGCTTGATCTCGGCGATCACGCCCTGGAAGCCCTGGGCGTAATAGATGTCCGAATAGACCGCGACCTCGACCTTGTCGGCGAGGCCGGCCTCCGCCAGAGACAGTTCGATCAGCGCCACGCGCGTTTCCGGGGGCAGGAAGACATTTCCCGTCGGGAAGTAGTCGACGTTGGAATCGGCCTTGTCGGTCTTCTCGTAGATCTGGAAGCCGTCCTTCAGTTGCCCGACGCGGATCTCCCCCTTGCGGAAGGCGTCGACGTGCAGCTTGGGGATCAGCACCGGATGAATGATGACCTTGTCGAGGCCCCGCTGGTCGATCGCCGACTGAAGCAGCGCGATATGGCTGTTGTGAAAAGGGTTGTAGGTGCCGAAGAACAGGCCGATCCCACCCTTTGGGGCCATGACCGACCGCAGGTCCGACAGCAGGCCGACCATGAAGAGAGACCCGCCGAGCCCGAATCCCAGGAACAAAAAGGCTTCGCGGGCGCCGGGCACGCCCGCCGTGCCGAGCGCCGCGAGGGTGACGTTGACCAGGATGCCGACCAGGGTGTTGCGGTTCGCATCGCCCACCCCGCGCGCCACGAGATAGCCGCCGAGATACTGGGTGCCCTGCGACGCCAACGTCGTAACAAGCGCGGCACCGGCAATGCCGCCCACGGACGCAATCCCTGCTTGGTTGAGCGCACCCCCCCATAACATCAGCCAGAACATCACCAGGTTGAACGCCAATTGCGGGACGAACCGGCCGAGCCGGCCGCCCGTGACGAAGCCGAACTGGTTGTTAGCCCACAGTTCGGCCTTGTTACTGAGCTTGGCGTAGCTCGGAAGGAATACCCCAACGAAGATTGACACGCCGATCAGCGTCGGGTTAGCCCAACCGCCGTGCGCGTACGCATAGCTCAAGTATGTTAAAAGTCCGCCAAAGGCGGCCATGCGCGTCGAAGGACTGCGCAAATAGCGGATGATTTTGCTGGCGCGCGTTGCTGCCGGCATGGCTTTTCCGTCTGACCTGATGGTGGCCACAGGCGTCTCCTGGTCTCAATGCGAGCGTCGATCCGGATACATACAACCGGCGGAACAACCAGCGAATAGAGGGGCCGGGGTTGTCGCCGAGCCCGGAATGGCCCCCGAAACCGCCCGATCTGCCAATTTTGAGACACAAAACGACATTCCGCGGATAATCATGTAGGATAAACTACGAGTTCTCCGTCCGGTAAGGACGGGGGCGACCCCATATTGTATCGATTGTTGCCATGGTCACGATCCCTACGCGCAAGACCAAAATTCCCAACATCCTGGGCGATTGGGATGACGTGCGTTTTTTCCTCGCGGTTGCAAAAACCGGAAGCTTCAGCGCCGCCGCCACCCAGTTGAACACCAAGCAGACGACGGTCGGTCGCCGGATTCAGGCGCTCGAGCGGCGCCTGGGGGCCAAGCTGTTCGACCGCCACCGCCACGGGATGGAAGTCACTCCGGCCGCCCGCGGCGTGCTGGTGCAGGCCGAATCGATGATGTCCAACGCCACGGCGATCGAGCGGCATCTGGCTGGTCTCGACCGCGAGATGGCAGGCATCGTCCGCATCGCCGCAACCGAGGGCATTGCCGCCCACTGGCTGGTGCCGCGGCTGGGGGTGCTGCGCCGCACCCATCCCGACATCATCGTCCAGGTGATCGCGGGCGATCAGGTCCTCGACCTGGCCACCCGCCAGGCCGACCTGGCCATCCGCTTTTTCCGGCCCACGTCGAACCAGCTGGTGGCGGCGCGCGTCGGTCAGGTGAACATGTCGATCTTCGCTGCCCCGTCCTACATCGAGCACTACGGGCTGCCGCAGAAGCTCGAGGACATGCGCGAGCATCACGTCGTCGATCACACGACCCTCCACAGCCTCCCGGCCATGAAGCCGTGGAGCGAGGTGGTCGAGCGCAGCACGTCCGTGGTGTTGCGCACGAACTCCTCCTATGCGGCCATGGAGGCCGTGCAGACCGGTTATGGGATCTCGGTGTTCCCCGACTACATCGCCAAATCGTCGAACCTGGTGGCCGCGCCAATCGATCTGAAGATCGTCCGCGACATCTGGCTGGTCAGCCACGAGGAGACCAACAAGGGCGCCCGCATCCGCACCGTGATCGACTATGTGCGCGAACAGTTCCGCAAGGACGAGCGGGAGTGGTTCTCGACCACCCCGCGCAGCAGAAGCGGCAGCAACAGTTCGATCGTCGCGGCCTGAAGCCCCGGCTCCCTTGCCAGGGCCTTTCCGGTCGAGGAAGAATCACCACTGCAAAGACCACCTCACCCTGAGGAGCGCTCCGCAGGAGCGCGTCTCGAAGGGTAGGCACGCGCACCGAGTTTGTTGCCCATCCTTCGAGACGGCGCTTCGCGCCTCCTCAGGATGAGGTCGGTGGGTCAATCTAAGACGGAAAGACTCTAGGCGAGGACGGCCTTCAGCCTCTCGCAGATCGCTGCGATCTCGGCCTTGTCGCCCGGCTCATAGACCCAGTTCAGCCGGACCTTGTCGTCCGGATAGCGCGGCAGGATATGGACGTGGAGATGGGGCACGCTCTGCCCCGCTCCGGGGCCATTGGACTGCAGGAGATTCACGCCGGTGGGTTCCAACGCGGCGAGCGCTGCCTTCGCCACGCGCTGCGCGGTCCTCGCGACATCGCCGAGCACGTCGGTCGGGATGACGTCGACCGTCGGCCAGTGTCCCTTGGCGACGGCGAGCGCATGGCCGGGATTGACCGGGTTGATGTCCATGAAGGCGATGGTGGTCTCGTCCTCGAACAGCTTGAAGCACGGGAACTGCCCCGCCACGATCTTGCAGAAGATGCAGCTTCCATCGGTCGGATGGCTCATCACGGTCTCTCCAGCGCTCGGCCCAGCTCTCGCAATCTCTGAAAGGGTTGTGCGCCCGGCGCGAGGGCGAGGTCCAGACCCATGCGTCCCAACCGGGCAAGCCCGTCGCGACCGAAGCGATCGCGCAGCGATTCCCCGACCCAGCCCTGGCTCTGGCGATGACGCGCCACCGCCAGCCGGCCATCGTTCGCCAGATGCTCCCGGTGCGCCTCCAGCGCGGCCACCAGCCCGTCCATTCCCGCTCCGCTGCGTGACGATGCCGCCAGTGTCCGGACCGGCCAGTCGCCCGCATCGCCCGCCGTGGAGAGCGACAAGGCGCCGGCCACGTCGGCCCGCGCGCGTTCGGCCGCGGCGCCCATGTCCGCCTTCGTGACGACGACCAGGTGCGGGATCTCGACGATTCCCGCCTTCATGAATTGAAGCGAATCGCCCGAACCGGGCTGGACGCAGAAAACGACCGTATCGGCCACTCCCGCCACGTCGGTCTCGGACTGGCCGACGCCTACCGTCTCGATCAGCACGCGGTCGAACAGCGCCCTCATCAGGACCATGGCCGCCAGGGTCTGGTCGGCGAGCCCGCCCAGCCGGTCTCGCGCCGCCATCGAGCGCACGAAGCTGCCGGGGTCGGAGCCGTCATGGGCGATGCGCACCCGGTCGCCCAGCAGGGCGCCGCCGCTGGTCCGCGACGAAGGATCGACGGCGATCACGCCGACGGTGCTGCCGGAACGTCGCCAGGCCGAAACGAGCGCGGCGCACAGGGAGGATTTTCCCACGCCAGGGGGACCGGTGACCCCCACGACGTGGGCGCGCGGTTCGCGCCACGCCGCGTCGAGCAGCGCCTGCGACGCGTCGCTTTCGGGATCGCGCTCCAGGCCGGCCAGCGCCGCAGCCAGCGCCCGCTTGCCGTCCGTGCGAAGCGCCGCCAGCGTCATTCGGTCTTGAGCGGTCCGCCCAGAGCCGCCTGCGCCGCCGCCAGCCGCGCGATCGGCACGCGATAGGGTGAGCAGGAGACGTAATCCAGGCCGGCCTTGTGGCAGAAGAACACCGAGGCCGGATCGCCGCCGTGCTCGCCGCAGATGCCGAGTTTCAGGCTGTTGCGCACCTTGCGGCCGCGCTCCGTCGCGATCTCGATCAGCTCGCCCACGCCCTCGATGTCGAGCGAGGCGAAGGGATCGTGCTCGAAGATGCCGCGCTGCTGGTACTTCTCCAGGAACGACGCGGAGTCGTCGCGGCTGAGGCCGAAGGTGGTCTGCGTCAGGTCGTTGGTGCCGAACGAGAAGAATTCCGCGCTTTCCGCGATGTCTCCGGCCCGCAGGGCCGCGCGCGGCAGCTCGATCATGGTGCCGACCAGATATTCGAGCTTCTGGCCCGACGAGCTGCTGACTTCCTCGGCGACCCGGTCGATTACGACCTTCATCAGGTCGAATTCCTTCTTCGTCGCCACCAGCGGGATCATGATCTCGGGGATCACCGTCTTGCCGGCCTTCTTCTGCACTTCGGCCACGGCCTCGAAGATGGCACGGGCCTGCATCTCGTAGATCTCCGGGTAGGAGATGCCGAGGCGCACGCCGCGATGGCCGAGCATGGGATTGAACTCGTGGAGCTTGTTGGCGCGCTCCTCGATCTCCTTCAGGTCGACGCCGAGGTCCCGGGCGACGACTTCCATCTCGGCCGGCGTCTTGGGCAGGAACTCGTGAAGCGGCGGATCGAGCAGGCGGATCGTGACGGGCAGCCCGGCCATGATCTCGAACAGCTCGACGAAGTCCTGGCGCTGCATCGGCTGGATCTTGGCCAGTGCCGTGCGGCGGCTCTTCTCGTCGTCGGCGAGGATCATCTCGCGAACCGCCACGATACGGTCGCCCTCGAAGAACATGTGCTCGGTGCGGCAGAGGCCGATGCCCTCGGCGCCGAACTTGCGCGCCTGGGCGGCGTCGGCCGGCGTCTCGGCATTGGTGCGGATCCCGAGTTTGCGGAACTCGTCGGCCCATTCCATCAGTTGGGAGAAGTCGCCGCTGAGTTCAGGCTGCACGGTCGGAACGATGCCGAGAATGATCTCGCCGGTGCTGCCATCGAGCGTGATGGTCTCGCCCGTCTTCACGACAGTGCCGCGCACGGAGAGCGTCCCGGCCTTGCCGTCGATGCGCACGTCGCCCGCACCCGCGACGCAGGGCTTGCCCATGCCGCGCGCGACCACGGCGGCGTGGCTGGTCATGCCGCCGGTCGAAGTCAGGATGCCCTCGGCAGCGTGCATGCCATGAATATCCTCGGGACTCGTCTCTCGGCGAACGAGGATCACCTTCTCGCCCGCGCGGGCCTGCTTCTCGGCGGCATCGGCGGAGAACACGACCTTGCCCGAGGCGGCGCCCGGCGAGGCCGGCAAGCCCTTGGCGATCACCTTGCGGGGGGCCTTGGGATCGAGCGTCGGATGCAGGAGCTGGTCGAGCGAGGCCGGCACGATGCGCGCCACGGCCTCCTTCTTGTCGATCAGGCCTTCGTTCACCATGTCGACCGCGATCTTGAGCGCGGCCTTGGCGGTGCGTTTGCCGTTGCGAGTCTGCAGCATGTAGAGCTTGCCGCGCTGGACGGTGAACTCGATGTCCTGCATGTCGCTGTAGTGCTTCTCGAGACGCTCGCGCACGTCGGCCAGCTGCCTGAACACTTCCGGCATCACTTCTTCCATGGCCGGCGCGTCGGACTTCTGCGCGAGCTTGCCCTGGATCGTGAGATGTTGCGGCGTGCGGATGCCGGCGACCACGTCCTCGCCCTGCGCGTTCACGAGATACTCGCCGTAGAACAGGTTGGCGCCGGTCGACGGGTCGCGCGTGAAGGCGACGCCGGTGGCGCAGTCCTCGCCCATGTTGCCGAACACCATGGCCTGCACGTTGACGGCCGTGCCCCAGCTCTCGGGGATCGAGTGCAGGCGGCGATAGGTGATGGCACGCTGGTTCATCCACGATTCGAACACGGCGCCGACGGCGCCCCAGAGCTGCTCACGCGGCTCCTGCGGGAAGGGCTTGCCGGTGCGCTTCTCCACCAGCTTCTTGTATTCGCTGACGACGGACTTCCAGTCGTCGGCCTTGAGGTCGGTATCCATCTGGACGCCGAGATCCTCTTTCTTGATCTCGAGCGCTTCCTCGAAATAGTGATGCCCGACATCGAGCACGACGTTGGAATACATCTGGATGAAGCGGCGATAGCTATCCCAGGCGAAACGCTCGTCGCCCGACGACTTGGCGAGACCCAGCACCGTCCTGTCGTTCAGGCCGAGGTTCAGCACCGTGTCCATCATGCCCGGCATGGAAGCGCGCGCCCCCGAACGGACCGAGACCAGCAGGGGGTTGGCGGGATCGCCGAAGGTCGTGCCGACGATCTTCTCCACCGAGGCCAGCGCCTTCTCGACCTCGTCGTTCAGTTCCGGCGGATAGGTCTTCTTGTTGTCGTAGAAATAGGTGCAGAGTTCGGTGGTGATGGTGAAGCCCGGCGGCACCGGCAGGCCGAGGCTCGACATCTCGGCCAGGTTGGCGCCCTTGCCGCCCAGCAGGTTGCGCTTGTCGGCGCGGCCCTCGGCCTTGCCATCCCCGAAACTGTAGACCCACTTGGCCATGCTTAGCCCTCGATCTTTGAAAAGTCGGCCACCGAATCCATGGTAGCGCGAATCTGGTTGAGCAGTTTCAGCCTGTTCAGGCGAATCTCGGGCCTGTCCGTCACGTTGACCGTAACCTTGTCGAACAGGGCATCGATCGGCCCGCGCAGGCCTGCAAACGCAGCCATTGCACCCGCGAAATCCTCGGCGGCCAGCGCCGGCTTCACTTTGCGCCCGACTTCGTCCAAGGCGGAGGCAACGGATTTCTCCTCGGCTTGTTCCAGAAGCGCGGCATCGGGCGCGCCCGCGATCTTGGCCGCCAGCCCCTTGTCCTTCTTCTCCTCGGCGCGGACGATGTTCGCCGCGCGCCCGTAGGCCGTCAGCAGGTTCTTGCCGGCCTCGGTCCCGAGGAAGGTCTGCAGCGCCTCGACCCTGGCCAGCAGGCGGACGAGATCGTCCTCGCCGCCCAGCGAGACGACGGCATCGACCACGTCGTGGCGCACGCCCTTCTCGCGCATCTGCACCTTGAGGCGCTCGGCGAAGAAGGACAGCAGGTCATCGGCCTTGAGGAACGGCCGCAGCGGGAGCCGCAGCTTGTTCTCGACCACGATGCGGATCACGCCGAGCGCGGCGCGACGCAGCGCGAAGGGATCGCGCGAACCGGTCGGCTTCTCGCCGATCGACCAGAACGAGGTCAGCGCATCCAGCTTGTCGGCCAACGCGACCGCGATCGATACCGGCGCAGTCGGGCAGCGGTCGTTGGGACCGGCCGGCGCATAATGATCGCCGAGCGCATCGGCCACCGACGCCGGCAGCTTTTCACCGAGCGCGTAGTAGCGGCCCATCACGCCCTGCAGTTCGGGGAATTCGCCCACCATGCCGGTGACGAGGTCGGCCTTGCAAAGGCGCGCCGCCTGCTCGACGGCGGCGGCATCGGCGCCCGGAATGGACCTGGCGATCTCGCCGGCCAGCCTGACGATGCGCTCGACCCGCTCGGCCTGGGTACCGAGCTTGGCGTGAAACACGATCTGCTTCAGGCCGGGCACGCGGCTTTCCAGCGTGCTCTTGCGGTCCTGATCCCAGAAGAATTTGGCGTCGGCCAGGCGTCCGCGCAGCACGCGCTCGTTACCCGCGACGATCGTCTTGCCGCCGTCGCGCGCGACGTTGTTCGCCACCACGACGAAACGGTTGGCGAGCTTCCCGTCGGCGCCGGACGTCGTGAAGAAGCGCAGGTGCACCTTCATCGAGACGATCAGCACTTCCGGCGGCACGTCCATGAACTGCGCGTCGATGGCGCCCAGCATCGGCACAGGCCATTCGGTGAGCCCGGCCACTTCCTCGAGCAGCCCCTCGTCCTCGTTCAGCGTGACCTGCACGTTCGAGCAGAGCTTGCGCGCGCCGTCTAGGATGATCGCCTTGCGTTCGGCCGCGTCGAGGATGACGTGCGCGGCGCGCAGCTTCTCCTTGTAGTCGGCGAAATTCGAGACCTCGAACGTCCCCGTCGAGAGGAAGCGATGACCGCGCGTCGTGGCGCCGAAGACAATCGACGCCATCGCGCCACCCGGCGAGATCTCGCCTTTCAGCACCTGGCCGTCGAACAGCGCGACGATGGACTGCAGCGGGCGCACCCACTGCAGGGTGCCGCTGCCCCACTTCATCGACTTCGGCCAGGGCAGCGCCTTCAGCGCGCCGTCGATCACCGCGCCCAGCGCGTCGGCGGTCGGCCCGCCCTTCTTCGTGATGACGGCAAACCAGAACTCACCCTTGCCGGTGTCACGCTTCTCCGCCTGATCGAGCGAGGCAAGACCGGCACCCTTCAGGAAGCCCTGGATCGCCTGGTCGGGCGCGCCGACACGGGGACCACGCTTCTCCTCGCTGACATCGTCGCGCACGGCCGGAATGCCATCGACCACGAGCGCGAGGCGGCGAGGCGTCACGAAGGCCCGAGCCGTTTCGAAGCCGATGCCCGCGCCCTTCAGCCCGTCGCAGATCAGCCGCTTCAGATCGTCGGCTGCCCGCGTCTGCATGCGCGCGGGAATCTCCTCGGAGAGAAGTTCGAGAAGGAGCTCGGCCATCTCAGGCGGCCTCTTTCTGTGTGGCCAACCAGGTCTCGCAGCAGGCCTTGGCGAGTTCGCGGACGCGCAGGATGTAGCTCTGGCGTTCGGCGACGCTGATCACGCCGCGCGCGTCGAGCAGGTTGAAGGCGTGACTCGCCTTGATGCACTGCTCATAGGCCGGCAGCGGCAGCTTTTTCTCGACGAGCTGGCCGCATTCCTTCTCGGCGTCGGCGAAGTGCCGGAACAGCATTCCGGTATCGGCATGCTCGAAATTGTAGGCCGACTGCTCCCGCTCGTTCTGCAGGAACACGTCGCCATAGGTCAGCGGCACGTCGGAATCGGCGCGGTTGTACGGCAGGTCGTAGACCGACTTCTTGTCGAACAGGTACATGGCCAGCCGCTCGAGACCGTAGGTGATCTCCCCGGCCACGAGATCGACCTCGATGCCGCCCACCTGCTGGAAATAGGTGAACTGAGTGATCTCCATGCCGTCGCACCAGACTTCCCAGCCCAGCCCCCAGGCGCCGAGCGTCGGGCTTTCCCAGTCGTCCTCGACGAAGCGGATGTCGTGCAGGGTCGTGTCGATGCCGATCGCCTGCAGCGAACCGAGATAGCGCTCGAGGATGTCGGGAGGCGACGGCTTCAGGATCGCCTGGAATTGATAGTAGTGCTGCAGCCGCATCGGGTTCTCGCCGTAGCGGCCGTCACCGGGACGACGCGAGGGCTGCACATAGGCCGCGTACCAGGGCTTCGGACCGAGCGCGCGCAGGGTCGTTGCGGTGTGGAAGGTGCCCGCGCCCATCTCCATGTCGAAGGGCTGGAGGATCAGGCAGCCCTGGGCCGCCCAATAGTCCTGCAGGGTGAGGATGAGTTCCTGGAAGCACGTGGGCTTGCCGCGCGCTGCTGAGGGGTTCGACAACGGTATTCCCCGAAGCTCTAAAGGCCTTTTATTTCCGCAACTTATGGCCGTTTTTGCGGTGCGGCAAAATAGGTTCGCCCCCCAAGCCGGTCAAGGCTGGCGGTGCGCTGCGGCCTTATGGCCGGGGACGGCCGCACTGGCCGCATTTCTCGGCAGAGGTCGAAATGTAGGCACCGCAGCCGGCACACTGGACCGTATCCTCGATCACGGCGGGCTTGCGGGGCGGCGGCGGCGCCTGCTGGGCGGTCTGCGGCGGAGTTGCTGCCGGGGGGCGCTGCGGCGGGTTCGCATTGCCCGTGAATCGATCGAACAGCCCCTTCCAGTGCCGGAAGGTCCGATACGCCCCGTAAACCGCGACGCCGAAAAGCAAGATTTTGAGCAGGAAACCCATGCGGCCATTTGAGGTTCCTGCGAAACCGGGTCAAGCGGGCTATATGTGAACCCATGAGTGGAATGGAGAGCGAGCCGCTCGACCTGTTCGTGGTCGGCGGCGGTATCAACGGTGCGGGCATCGCCTGCGACGCGGCTGGACGGGCCCTCAGGGTCGGCCTCTGCGAGATGAACGATTTCGCCAGCGCGACCTCGTCCAGCTCGACCAAACTGATCCATGGCGGCCTGCGCTACCTGGAAACCTATGAATTTCGCCTGGTCCGCGAGGCGTTGCAGGAGCGCGAAGTGCTGCTCGCCAAGGCGCCCCACCTGTCGTGGCCGCTGCGCTTCGTGCTGCCGCACGAACCGCACCTGCGGCCGCGATGGATGCTGCGGCTCGGCCTCTGGCTCTACGATCATCTCGACTGGCACATGACCCTGCCCAAGTCGATCGCCGTCGACCTGCCGGGCTCCAAGTTCGGGGCCGGCCTGAAGAGCGGCTTCCAGAAGGGTTTCGTCTATTCCGACGCCTGGGTGGACGACGCCCGGCTGGTGATCTCCAACCTGAAGTCTGCGCGGGAGATGGGCGCGAAGATCTATGCCCGCCATCGCTGCGTCTCCGCCCGCCGCAGCGAGGACGGCAGGCTGTGGAACATCGAACTCGCCGGACCCGGCGGCCTTCCCATCCACCTCAAGGCGCGCGGCCTGGTCAATGCCGCAGGCCCCTGGGTGAAGCGCTTCCTCGATGAGGAAACCCAGATCAAGACCCCCAAACGCGTGCGTCTGGTCAAGGGCAGCCACATCGTCGTGCCGCGCCTCTACGAGGGCGATCACGCCTTCATCCTGCAGAACAGCGACAAGCGCATCGTCTTCGTCATCCCCTACGAGCGTGAGTTCTCGCTGATCGGCACCACCGACATAACCGTCCGGGAGGGCGAGCATCCGGTGTGCTCGCCGGAGGAAATCGCCTATCTCTGCGAGATCGCAGGCCACTACATGGCCAGGCCGGTGCGGCCCGAGGACGTGGTCTGGACGTATTCCGGCGTGCGTCCGCTATTCGACGACGGCGACGACAACCCATCCAAGGTCACGCGCGACTACCATCTTGAAGTCGACGGCGCCCCGCAGTCGAAGGCGCCGATCCTGTCCGTGTTCGGCGGCAAGATCACGACCTACCGGCGCCTGGCCGAGCACGCGCTGCGCGACCTGGAGCCCTATTTCCCGCGGATGGGCGGCCCCTGGACCGACAGCCGCGCCGTCTACGACGGCGAAATGGCCGACGCCCCGACCTTCGAGCAGGCTTTCGACAACTTCGTCGACGGCGCCGCCGCCAGCAGGCCGGCCCTGCCCCGCGACCTCGTGCGCATCCTGGCCCGCCGGCACGGATCGGGGCTGGAGGACATGCTGGAGGACGTGAAGACCGTGGCCGATCTCGGCCGGCATTTCGGCGGGTCGCTCTACGAGGTCGAGGTGCGCCATCTGATCCGCGACGAATGGGCGGTCGACGCCGAGGACATCCTTTGGCGGCGGACCAAGGAGGGTCTCCACATGAGCCCGGGCGAACGCGAGGCGTTTGCCGTCTGGCTGGAAGAACAGCGGCCCAACTTTACATAACTTAACCTTCCGGCCGGGCACGCCCGAGCGCTCCCGTCCGTATCTCAGGAACATTCCGATCAACGGTGAGGTTCCTGATGTCGCTCCGCTCCCTGCTCCTGCCCTCCGCCCTCGTCCTGGCGGCCGGCTTTGCCTTCGCTACGCCCGCATCAGCCTTGGATCTCTTCGCCGAAGAAGACGGGATCGAACTCGCGCAGGCGACGCCGCCCGCCCCGCCCCCGCCTGCCGGACCGCGCGGCGAACGCGCCAAGGGGGCCGAACGTGCCGATCGCGTCGAGCGCAGCTTCTCCCCCAAGGCGACCTGCATCGACATGGTCGCGCGCCGCATCGGAGACCGCGCCTACGTCAAGGCCAGGCTCGAGCTCAAGCCCGAGCAGATGACGGCCTGGAACGCCTTCGAGAAGGCGGCCGACGAGGCCAGCGCCAAGTCGATGGCGCGCTGCCAGACGCTGCCGGCCGAGATGAAGGAGCGCCCCGGCTACGTCGAACGCCTGACGATGGAAGAGGACATGATGAAGGCCCGCATCGCCACGATCGAAGCCGTGAAGCCGTCGCTGACCGCCCTGGTCGGCGTCCTGACGGCCGACCAGAAGGCCATCCTCGACCGGCCGCGCCTGGGTCCCGGCCACATGGCCCACGCCATGGGCCGGCCCGGCCCGCGCTGACGAAACCCTACCAGTCGCTGTGGCGGACGATCTTCAACAGGTCGTCCGCCATGGTGAGCGCGGTGAGCACGCCAGTCTTGGGATTGTCCGGCATGGCGCGGCCCAGCCGTTCGAGCTTCAGCTCGCCTGAATCGGCCACAACCTCGAGCTTGCTGGCATTGGTGCCCGGCGGCAGCGTTGGATCGGCGACCAGCTCGATCTCGGTGTTGTCGAGCCCCGCGCCACAAAGCGCGACCGTCACCGCCAGATTGGCATTCTTCGGATAGAGACGGCCCGCATCGGCCGGTTTGCCGCGGAAGATCACCGTCGGCTCCTTGATCGACGGCAGGTCGAACTCGGTCTCGGCCGGCGTTCCGGTCCAGGCATGCGGCGGCTTGATCGAGATGTATTTTACCTTCTCCAGCTTGCCGAGCCGCATGGCGAGCAACCCGTCCAGGCCGGCGATGGCGCCGGAGGGCAGGCGCAGGCGCGACCCGCCCTTTTCCGCCGCCTTGAGGTGCTTCTTCCACAACACCGGATCGCCATAGGCGCCGGTCGCGATCACCATGAAGTCGAAGCCCTTCTTCAGGATCGTCTCGCCCCATTCGCGCACCGCCTGCTGGCTGGCCGCCTCGACCACGACATCGGGGTTGAGCTTCAGCAGCGCCTTGAGCGTGTCGACCACTGCAACTTTCTTGCCGACCTTCTTCTGGGTATCCGCGACGCGGCCCTTCCGCACCAGCACGCCCACGATGTCGATGGGCGGCTTTTTTTCGCGGAAGACGTCGAACAGCATCTGGCTGATGGCCCCGTAGCCGATCAGTGCGATTTTCAGCCGCTTTTGCTTCGCCATTTGTCCCCCGCCCACCAGTTTGGCCGACGACTATAGCGGGCGCCCGCGCCCCTTGCGACCGCAGGGGCTCGCGGCTATAACCCCGGCCTCGTCGCGGGCCGGAGTCCGTACACCTGACGGAGCGTAGCTCAGCCTGGTAGAGCACTAGCTTCGGGAGCTAGGGGCCGGAGGTTCGAATCCTCTCGCTCCGACCAATCGACGAGACGAACGGCGGACCTTCGGGTCCGCCGTTTTCGTTTGGAAGTAAATGGTTCGCTGGCTGCGCCGTTGCCGAGCCCCCAAGCGATGAACGTCAAGTTCCTCCACATTCCGAAGACCGCGGGAACGAGTGTCCGTTCCTTCCTCTCCCGGTTCTTCGCGGCGCGGCACATCTGCCCGCCAGTCGATCAAAGTCAGTTCCGGGACATATCGGCGGAACGCCTGCAATCCTTCCGCATCTTCTCGGGGCATTTCCACTGGCGCGCCCTGGACCAGATCGAAGGTCCCGGCTTCACCTTCAGCATCCTCCGGCAGCCTGTCGCCCGGATCGTCTCGTTCTACTTTTTCCTGCGTGCCGTCGCGGCCAGATCGGATCCGGCCAAACTATCAGGGCCACACATGCAGGGAATCCACGCGGCACTCAACCTGCCCCCGGACGCCTTCTTTTGTGACGGCGGTTCTCCCGAAGTGCGATCGCACATCGACGACCTGTTCGACAATTTCTACACATTCTACTTCGCTGGCCGCGCCTTCAACGCGAGGCGCCGGATTCAGAAGAGAAACATTCCCGAATCCAAGATCGTAGCCACCGCGCAACGCAACCTCGATCTGCTCGACGGCCTCTATTCGACCGACGATCTGGTTTCCCTCCAGCAGGACATCATCGATTGGGTCGGCCGCAGCGGGATCGGTCTAGGGGGAACGCTGCGCTCTCGTCTCATCCCTCTCCCGCGCATCAACCTGAACACTCGCGAAGGGTACTTCACCTCGCGAGTGGCGGACCTCAAGGCGCTCGGAGCCACCTATCGGACCTTCGAACGAATCAACGACATGGCGCGCCTGGACTCGGTGACCTGGGCGGCACGGTTTGGGCACATACCGGTGCTTCGCCTCGACTGACGGATGCCAGCCGAGGCGAAGCCGCGCGCCCGTTTCGCTGGCAGTTACATCTTCGGCAGGATCGCGATGTCCTTCACGACGCCGCCGAGGCCCTCGATCTTCGCCACCGGCGTCGCCTTGCCGGTCGCGAGGTCGATCGACCAGAGCTGGTCGCCGGCCATGGCCCAGCCTTCGTTCCTGGTGCCGTCCGACCAGATGTCGAAGGCGACCACGTCGACCTTGGGGCCGAGCGCACCCACGGTGTTCAGGATGCCATCGTTCGGCGGCGCCTGCCTGACCAGGGCGCCCGTCGTTCCGTCGATGTTCAGGAGCGTGGTTTCCTTCGTGCCCTTGACCGAGTTGGTGTAGGCACCCGCCATGACCTTCGGTGCCTTGCCCTTGTTGGCATCGCCGTCCGCGTACTTCAGGCTGCCGTCCTTGATGACCTTGCCGTCGTCGACATTGACGCGCAGGCTGGTGCCGTCGCTGCCGATGACTCGGAGGCGGTCGGCCACCGGATTGAAGTCCACCGTGGCGGACGCGCCGGCCGGCAGCATGGTTTCCAGCTTCGACTTCCGGGTGGCCTTGCCGTCCATGGCGATGGTGTAGAGCGTGCCGTCGGCCGCCAGGGCGTAGAGCATGCCGTCGGCCGGCCGCACGTCGATGCCCACCAGGGCGCCGTCGACGCCGGTAACCTTCATGCTCTTCGTCGCCTTCTTGGCGGTCGTGTCCACGACGGCGATGGTGTCGTTGCCGATCAGGGCCGCGACCTCGGCGGCCTGCGCCGTACCCGCCAGCGTCACCAGGGCCGTCGAGGCGGCCAGAAATGCCTTCACTGTCATTTGCGTCGCTCCAGCTCGTTGCAGACCCATGAGCGGGTCCTGAAGTGGTTACCGGCGGGGAGGGCCGATTGGATGCAGGGACGAAAAAGAATTCGACGATGAGGGTCCGATGCATCCATTTGGCGGGGTTCCGGGGTACTGTTACGGAGAGTGTGCAATCCGGTCGGGGGAAGGCGAGCGACAGTGACGGCAGAGTCCTCTTCCAGCCCCCCCGCGCTCGAGGCGGAGGTTTCGGCCGCGATCGTGCGCTGCGCAGCGGGCGACAAGTCGGCATTGCGCCTGATCTACGATCTCGAAGCGGCCCGCATGGTCGGCGTTGCGATCCGCATCCTGCGCCGCCGGGACCTCGCCGAGGAAGCGACGCACGACGCCTTCATGCGCATCTGGCGCAGCGCGCGCAGCTACGATCCCTCGCGCGGTTCAGCGCGCGCGTGGCTGTACACGATCGTACGGAACCAGGCGCTGACGATTCTCCGCGACGAGCGGCGCTTCGGCTCCGAGGACCCGGCGGACAATGAGTTGCCGCAGCCCGATCAGGCGCTGCAGCGCCTGCCGGAGTCGAGCGCGTTGCGTCAGTGCCTGCAGCAACTCGAGACCGGCCGGCGCAATGCCATCGTCCTCGCCTATGTCCATGGCTTCAGCCACGGCGAATTGGCAGGCCGGCTGGGGATGCCGCTCGGCACCATCAAGAGCTGGATCCGCCGCGGCCTCGCTTCCCTGCAGGAGTGCATGGGATGACGCCCGACCGCGACGATCGCCTCCACGCCGCCGAATTCGTCCTGGGCCTGCTGGACGCCGAGACGCACGCGACCGCCGAACGCCGGCTCACCACCGACCCGGTCTTCGCGCGCGAGGTCGCCGTCTGGCAGAAGCATTTTGCCGCCTTCGACGATACCGCCGACCCGGTCGTTCCGGCCGACGATCTGTGGCGCAGGATCGAGGCGGACATGGCTGCCGCGGCTCCCGCCGCACAGGTCGCGCCACCCGGCCTGCTGCGCCGGCTCTGGAACAGCCTGGGAGCGCTGCGAATCGCCGCCCTGTCGGGCACGGTGGCCGCCTTGGCCTTTGCAACCGTCGCCGTGGTGAGCGTTCGTCATGCGCAGGAGGTCGCAGCCCGCAAGCCGGTCTATGTCGCCATCCTGGTCGACGATGCGACGCGGCAGGCCGGCGCAGTGGTCAACGCATTCGCCGACGGGCGCGTCGAGATGATCCCGCTCGTGGACATGACGGTGCCCGCCGGGCGGGCGCTGCAGGTGTGGACGCTGTGGAACCGCGAGGTCGGGCCGCGATCGGTCGGTCTGCTCGAACGGGCTCGCGCGACGCCCCTCGATCTGCAGCGTCTGCCGACCACGACGAACGACCAGCTTTTCGAAATCACGCTGGAACCGGCCGGCGGATCGCCCACGGGACGCCCGACCGGTCCGATCCTCTACAAGGGCACGACCGCCCGCACCCTGTAGTGGGTCTCAGCCGATCAGCGGGAAATGGCAGGCGACCTCGCGACCAGCCGCGATCTCGCGCAAGGCGGGCACCTCGTCCGCGCAGCGCGGCTGGGCGTGCGGGCAGCGGGTGCGGAACCGGCAGCCCGAGGGCGGATCGAGCGGCGACGGCGGATCACCCGGCTTCAGCTTGGAATCGCCCAGGGGGATGTCGGGGTCCGGCTCCGGGATCGCTGCCATCAGCGCCGCCGTATAGGGATGCGCGGGCGTGGCGAACAGCGACTCCGAGTCGGCCACCTCGCAGAGCCGGCCGAGATACATCACCGCGACCCGGTCGGACACCGACTTCACCACCGCGAGATCGTGGGCGATGAACAGGAGCGTGAGGCCGAAGCGGGCCTTCATGTCCTCCAGCAGATTGATGATCTGCGCCCGGATCGAGACGTCGAGTGCCGAAACCGGCTCGTCGCACACGATCAGGCTGGGCTCGAGCACGAGGGCACGCGCGATGGCGATGCGCTGGCACTGGCCGCCGGAGAATTCGTGCGGCCGGCGGTTCCAGACGAGATCGGGATCGAGGCCCACCGCCTCCATCACGCTGCGCACGCGGCGGGTACGCTCGGCGGCATCCGACACGCCCGACACGATCAGCGGCTCGGCGATGATTTCGGCCACCTTGCGGCGCGGATTGAGCGACGCGATCGGGTCCTGGAAGATCATCTGCAACCGCGGTCGCACCGCGCGCAGGGCCTTGCCACCCATCTTCGTGAGATCCTGGCCGTCGAACAGGACGGCGCCGCCCTTGGGAGGCGGCAGTTGCAGCAGAGCGCGCGCCAGCGAGGATTTGCCCGAGCCCGATTCGCCGACGAGGCCCAGGGTCTCGCCCTGCTTCACCGACAGGGTCACGTCGCTCACCGCATGGACGTGACGCCCGCCGCCCACCGGATACTCGACCGTGAGGTTCTGGATGGCGAGAAGATCGCTCACTCGGCCGCTCCCCCACCCTCGCCCACATCCACGCCACGCGGATGGAAGCAGGCATAGCCGCGCGCGCCTTCCCAGGTCTGCATCGGCTGCTCCTCGTCGCAATGATCCGTGCGATAGCGGCAGCGTGGCGCGAAGGCGCAGCCGCCGCTGCGGCGCGCCAGATCGGGCGGCCGGCCGGGAATCGCGCTGAGCCGCGTATGCGTCGGATCGGTCAGCCGCGGCAGCGAACGCAGCAGCGCCTCGGTATAGGGCATGCGCGGCGAGCGGAAGAGTTCCCGCGTCTTCGCCATCTCGACCGCGCGCCCGGCATACATCACCATGATGTCATCGGCCCGCCCCGCCGCGACACCGAGATCGTGGGTGATCAGGATCATCGCCATGCCGCGCTCGCGCTGCTCGCGCTGCAGCAGGTCGAGGATCTGGCGCTGCACCGTGACGTCGAGCGCGGTCGTCGGCTCGTCGGCGATCAGCAGCTTCGGCGCGCAGGCGATTGCGATGGCGATGGCCACGCGCTGGCGCATGCCGCCCGACAGTTCGTGCGGATATTGCCCCGCCCGCCGTTCCGCCTCCGGGATACCGACCTCCGTCAGCAGTTCGACGGCGCGGACGGCGGCGGCCTTCGCATCGAGCCCGCGATTCAGTCGCAAGCCCTCGCCGATCTGCCGGCCGATCTTCATCACCGGGTTGAGCGAGGTCATCGGGTCCTGGAAGACGACGCCGATGTCGCGGCCGAGCACGCCGCGGAATTCCCGGGCCGGCAGCGCCCGCAGGTCGCGGCCCTCGAACTGGACCTGGCCGCCCACTTCGGCACCCGAGCTTTCGCCCACCAGCCCGATCAGCGAGCGCACCAGCACCGACTTGCCCGATCCGGACTCGCCCACGATACCGAGGGTCTGGCCCTTTTCGAGATCGAACGACACGCCGTCGACGGCGCGCAGGGGCCCACGCGCCGTGAAGAAGCCGACCCGCGCCTCGCGCACCGACAGAAGGGGCGCGCCGCTCACAGTGCCGACCTGCGCGGATCGACCATGTTGCGCACCATGTCGCCCACGAAGTTGAGGGACAGGACGGTGGCGAACATCACCGCCGCCGGGATCAGCGCCGTATGGGGCGCCACGTCGAGTGCCTCCCGCCCGTCGGCGATCATGCCTCCCCAGCTCGGCTGCGGCGCCGGGATGCCGAGGCCCAGGAACGAGAGCGCCCCCTCGGCCACGATGATCACGCTGATCGCGACCAGCCAAAAGGCGAACATCGGCGGCAGCAGGTTGGGCAGGATCTCGCGCGTGATGATGCGCCAGTTGCTGGCGCCGATGGTGCGGGCCGCCAGCACGAAGTCGCGGTTGGCCCAGGCGAGCGTATTGGCGCGCGACACGCGCGCCGCGGCCGGGATCGACAGGATGCCGAGCGCCAGCGTCACGTTGAACAGGCTCTGGCCCAGATAGGCGGTGAAGGTGAGCGCCAGCACCAGCGACGGGAAGGCCAGCAGGATGTCGATGAAGCCCACCGCAAGCATGTCGATCTTGCCGCGGAAATACCCGGCGCTCATGCCGATGGCGCCGCCCACCAGGAACCCGAGGAACGGCGCGCAGATGCCGACGATCAGTGAGGTGCGCGCGCCGTAGATGATGCGCGAGAGCATGTCGCGGCCGAGATTGTCGGTGCCCAGCAGATATTCGGCCGATGGCGGCTTGCGGCGCAGGATGAGCTCCTGGGCCGAGGGATCGGGCAGGCCGATCCAGTCGGCGGTGATGGCCAGGAAAACCACGAGCAGCAGCCAGCCCAGCGGCAGGGCGAGCGCCCAGTGCCAGCGGCGCCGCGGCCGCGTCGCGGCGACGACCGTGCTCTTAGCTGCGGAAGCGGACATGACGCACCCTGGGGTCGAGCACGGCGTAGAGCATGTCGACCAGGAAGTTGATGACCACGAAGCCCACGGCGATGAAGGCCACGGTGCCCTGCACGAGGATGAGGTCGCGGTTGAAGATGCCGCCCAGCAGCAGCCGCCCGACGCCCGGCAGGGCGAAGATCTGCTCGACGATCACCGCGCCGCCGATCAGCCCGCCGATGTTGAGGCCCAGGATGGTGATCAGCGTGAACGACGAGGGCCGCAGCGCATGCTGCAGCAGCACCCGCCACGGCGGCAGGCCCTTGGCGCGCGCCAGCAGGATGAAATCCTCCTTGAGCGTGGTCAGAAGGTCCGAGCGCAGCACCCGCATCAGCACCGTCCACTCGATCAGGCCGAGCGTCATCGACGGCAGGATCATCGATACGAAATTGTCCCACAGGCCCTCCGACATCGGCGTGAAGCCGGTCGCAGGCAGGAGATCGAAGGTCACCGAGAACAGGTAGATCAGCACGATGCCCAGCATGAAGTTGGGCATCGCCAGGAAACCGAAGGCGGCCGAAGCGGAGATTCGGTCGAAGATGCCGCCGGGCCTGCGCACCGACAGCAGCGCCACCGGGATCGCGATGCCCAGCGCGATGACCTGCGCCATCACCATGAGCTGCAGCGACACCGGCAGCCGATCGAGGATCGCCTGCACGACCGGCTCGCCGTTGCGGTAGGAGCGCCCGAGATCGCCCGACAGCGCCGAGCCCAGCCAGTCGAAGTACCGAACCAGCATCGGCCGATCGAGGCCAAGGTCGGCGCGCAGGCCGGCAATGTCCTCCGGCGTTGCGAGGTTGCCCAGGATCACGATCGCCACATCCCCCGGCAGGATGTTGACGATCATGTAGGTGAGCAGCGTCACGCAGAACAGCACGACGACCAGCCTCGCCAGCTGGCGGAAGATCCACGGCACCGAAGACGCCCTGCGCTTGGCCTACGAGACGCCTGGTCCTACTTCGCGAACCACGCGCTTTCGACCTGCACGGCGCCGCCGCGCAGCGCGGGAATGCCGCGCACGTTGGCGCGGGTGATGGCGAAATCGATGTTGCTGCCGCTCCACAGCCACACCGCGTCGTCGTTCAGTATCTTGATCAGGTCGCAGTAGGCGGCCTTGCGCTTGTTCTCGTCGAGGCTGGTGCGGCCGACCAGCAGCAGACGGTCGACTTCCGCGTTGTTGTAGCCGGAGAAGTTGATCGGGCTCTTGGAGTGGAAGTTGGCGAACATCTGCGGATCGACGTCGGCGAGATCGATGATGCGCCAGCCGGTGACCTGGAAGTCGCGCGTCAGCGCTTCCTTCACGAGCTGGGTCTGGTCGACCGGCTTGATCTCGACGTCGATGCCGGCCTTCTTCATGTCGGCCTGGAAGACCTGCGCACCCTCGCGGCCGCGCGGCGTGGCGGTGACCGTCATGGTGAGCTTCACCGGCTTGCCATAGTCGGCGACCAGCTTGCGCGCCGCCTCCGGATCGTACTTCAGCGCCCCGTTGTCCTTGCACTCGATGCCCGAGCTCGGGCCGTACGGATCGTCATGCACGGGACGCAGGCCCTGCGTCAGCACCGCGGCATTGGCCTTGCGGTTCAGGGCCATCGAGACGGCCTGGCGCACGCGCTTGTCGTTCAGCGGCTCGCGTTGAGTGTTGAGCGGGATGACCAGCGCGCCGCTGCCCACCCAGGTCAGCACGTGAAGGTTCTTGTCCTTCTTCGCCTTGACGATATTCTCGGCGCGATCTTCCCAGATCACCTGGACGTCGCCCTTCACCAGACTGGCGTAGCGGGCGTCCGAATCCGGCAGCGGCCGCACGGTCACACGATCGAGATAGGGCTTGTCCTTGTCCCAGTAGTTGGGATTGCGCTCGGCGACCAGCCGGTCGGCTGCGCGCCATTCCTTGAACACGAACGGGCCGGTACCGACGGGATTACGGTTGTAGTCGGCGCCCTTCTCCTGGGCGGCCTTCACCGAGATGATGAGCGTGGTGACGGTCGGCTGTGCCAGCGTCCTGGGCAGTGCCGCATTGGGGCCGCGCATCTTGAACACAGCGGTCAAATCGTCCGGCGCCTCGACTTTCTCGATGGCGAGATAGGCACGGCCGGCAAAGCGGTTGGCCGGGTCGAGCAGGCGGTTGAAATGGTCGGCCACGGCCTGGGCGGTGAACGGCGTACCGTCGTGCCACTTCACGTTCGGCCGGATCTTGGCCGTCCAGACGCTGCCATCTTCGTTGGGCGTCATCGACAGCGCGAGCGCCGGCAGCAGGTTGCCCTTGTCGTCGAGCCGCATCAGCGTCTCGTAGAACAGCGAGGCCGCCGTCACCGTCGAATTGGAGTAGACGCCAGCCCGGACTGGATCGAACCCTTCGAAGTCGCTTTCAACTCCGATCGTCAGTGCGCCGCCGCGCACGGGGGCCGCGGCGGGCGCCTGCGCGAAGGCCGGAGCCGCGAGGACGGCCGTGAGCGCCGCCACCAAACCGAATCTGCGAGAAAACAGTGCCATCAGGCCCTCCCATGGATCGCGCCGTTGACCGGCATCACATCTATGGGCGGGAAGATAACGCGGCCTTGGCCGCCAGCCTAGAGGATTGCGCGGGGGCTGAAGCCCTCAGTTACATGCAGTAAGCCTGCGCGGCGACGACGGCGTTGAGACCTTGCATTTCCTGCGGCGAGAGGTTCGACGGATTGAGCAGGTTGCCGCTCACACTCACCGACTGGTTCGACTTGCGCAGGCCGAGGATCGCATTGGCGCGCTGATCGGCAGGGATCCGCGCGATGATGCACTGGCACATCTTTTCGGAGGCCGTGACCATGCACTCCTTTAGAAGGTCGTCGGCGCGGGAGGCGGACGAAACGCCCAGGGTCAGGACGAGGGCGGCAAATCCGGTGGCGATGATACGCATGCAAGTCTCCATGGATAGCGCATCCTACACCGTCTCTCAGGCCACCAGCCAGTTCCTCAGAAGGCCGAACAGGCCGGTCAGGAAAAGGATCGTGAGGGCCACGTTGCGGTAGAGCCGCTCGCTCGCGAGCCCATGGAACAACCGTCCGCCGGCCCAGGCACCCAGCACCATCACCGGGAACAGCACGACGGCCCGGACCAGCGCGTCGACGCCCGCCACCCCGGTCGCCAGTACGATCACGATCAGCAGGAACTGCGTCAGGAAGTAGTAGGTGACAATGTTGGCGCGATTGACCTGCGGCGGATCGTTGCCCGACAGGAGATAGAGCAGCACCGGCGGGCCGCCGACGCTGGTCGTTGCCATCATCGCCCCCGAGACGGCGCCGACGATTACCGTCGCGGCGGTCGAGCGGCGGCCGGTATATTTCCAGCCGGTCCACATCAGCAGCACGAAGGCCACGATCACGGCCGAGACCGACGTCACGATCGTGTTCTTGTCGACGCTCGCGAGCAGCCACACGCCCGCCGGCATGGCGAGGCACGCCGCGATGCTCATGGGCGTCAGCACCTTCCAGTCGGCATGCCGGCGGACCTGTGGGAAGAGCTGCAGCGACACGACGAGCTCGATGGCGACGACCGTCACGACCATCTCGGCCGAGCCGAACAGGATGGCGAAGATCGGCGCCATCAGCATCGCCGAGCCGAAGCCCGCGAATCCGCGCATCAAACCGGCAACCAGCGTGACGCCGAGCGCCGTCCACAGGCCGGTCTCGGCGAACAGGGATTGGACGTAGGTAATCATGCGGGGCAACGAAGCGCGAAGCGATCGAGATGAATCAAGGATCCTTCGCTGCGCTCAGGATGACACGCTTGTCTGGAAGTGGCGCCCTGCGCAAATCCCATCAATTGTGTCATCCCGAACGAAGTGAGGGATCCTTCGTCAGCGTTTGGCCTGTCCCTCGCCCGTCTTGTCGCGCAGGCGGCGCATGCCGCGCAGCCAGCGATCGCGATCGAGCTTGCGGGTCATGTATTCCTTCACCTCGGGATGCGGCAGGATCAGGAAGCGTTCCTCATCCATCGCCTCGATGACGGTTTGCGCAACCGCATCGGTATTGATCACGCCGTCGACCGACGCCGCAGTCGCGCCGGCCATGCGCAGCATGTTGGTGTCGACGGCCTGCGGGCACAGCACCGAGACTCGGATGCCGCGATCGCCATACTGGATCGAAAGATGCTCGGCGAGCGCAACACCCGCCTGCTTGGTGACGCCATAGGGCGCCGAGCCCATCGAGGCCAGAAGGCCGGCCGCGCTCGCGGTGTTCAGCAGGTACCCCTCGCCGCGCTTCAGCATCTGCGGCACCAGCACGCGGGCGGCATAGACATGCGCCATGACGTGGATTGCCCACGAATCCGCCCAGTCCTTGTCGGTCGCATCCTCGTGACCGCCGCGGCCGATGCCTGCGTTGGAGAAGAAGATGTCGACCTCGCCGTACTTCTTTTCGGCCTCGGCGATCAGCCTCTTGACCTCGGACTCCTGCCCGATGTCGCCCGCCACGGCGAGCGCACCGATGTCCTTGGCGACCTTGTCGAGCCGGCCGGCATCCATGTCGGCCACGACCAGCCCCTTGGCTCCCTCTTTCGCAAAGCGCCGCGCGATCGCCTCGCCGATGCCGCCCGCCGCGCCGGTGACGACGCAGACCTTGCCCTTGACCTTCATGTCTTCTCCCCATCAACCAATGACCTCACCCTGAGGAGGCCGCGCAAGCGGCCGTCTCGAAAGGTCGGACCAGTCACGTTGTTGCCCATCCTTCGAGACGGCGCTCTGCGCCTCCTCAGGATGAGGATGTTGCTATTCCTGTCAGCCCCACGATTGTTCGATCAGGTCGATGTACTGCGCCTTGGTGGGCTGGCGCGGCGTCGAGAGATGGCAGTGGTCGCCCATCGCGCCCTCGGCGATCTTCTCGATCGTGTCCTGTGCCAGTCCCGCCGCACCGAGGCCCTTCGGGATGCCCAGCCGCTCGTTGAGCGCCGCCACGGCATTGGCGACGCCCGGGGCATTGGCCTCGCTTTCGGGCAGGCCCATGACCTGCGCCACCCGCTTGAACTTGTCGCCCACCGCCGGCTCGTTGAAGCGCAGCACTGCCGGCAGGTAGATCGCATTCAGGGTGCCGTGGTGAAGGCGGTAGCCCTTGAGGCCGCCCGTCGGATGGGAAAGCGCGTGCACCGCGCCCAGTCCCTTCTGGAAGACCATGGCGCCTTCCATCGCGGCGACCGCCATGTTGTAGCGTGCCTCGCGATCCTGCCCGTCCTTCGTGGCACGCTCGACGTACTTCCAGGCTTTCTCCAGACCGTCGAGCGCGATCGAATCGGCCGGCGGATTGAAGACGTTGGCGAGGTAGCACTCGATGTTGTGCGTCAGCGCATCCATGCCGGTGCCGGCCGTAAGATGCGGCGGCAGGCTCATCGTGAGTTCGGGATCGATCAGCGCCAGCCGCGGGATCAGGTACGGGCTGCCGATCGCGAGCTTGCGGCCGGAATCCATGATGATGACGCCGCCGCGGCTCACTTCGCTGCCGGTACCCGACGTGGTCGGGATCGCGACCATGGGCGCCACGGCGGCGGTTATCTTGCCCGCGCCGCCCTCGACGAACGAGTAAGGCTGCAGCGACGGGCCGGGATGCGTCGCCATCAGCGCGACCGCCTTGGCGAGGTCCATCGGCGAGCCGCCGCCGATCGCGATGATGCCGTCGCAGCCCTCGTCCTTGTAGATCTTGAGCGCATCGCGCATGGCGGCTTCGGTCGGATTCTCCGGCGTGCCGTCATAGAGCGTGATCGGCATGTTGCCGGGAAGCTGCTCCTTCACCTTGGCCCACAGGCCCGCCGAGATGACGCCCTTGTCGGTGACGATCAGGGGCCGGCGCATGCCCATGAGCTGCAGTTCGGACTCCAGCAGCTTCAGCGCGCCGAAGTCGAACTGGATACGGGTCAGGTAGGTGATCAGGGCCATCCGCTCTTTCCTCTCGATTTTGCGCGGAGCCTACGCGAGAAAAAGCGCATGAGCGACACTTCAGTCCTGCGCACGGCCACCATCGGCGATGCGGCATCGATCGCGGCCACCATCGCCGCCTCCTTCGCGCAATATCGCGGCAAGCTCGTACCGGAGTCCGGCGCGTTTCGCGAAACCGCCGAGGGAATCGCGGCCGAACTCGCCAGGGGCGCGAGCGCCATCGTCGCCGAACGCGGCGGCGAGATGCTGGGCTGCGTCCTGGTCGAGGAAATGGAGGGCGATCTCTATTTCGGCCGGCTCTCGGTCCGGCCGCTGGCGCGCGGCCAGGGGCTGGCGCGCCGTCTGATCGAGGCGGTCGAAGGCGAGGCCCGGCGACGCGGCCTGGCCGGCGTCCGGCTGGGCGTGCGGATCGTCCTCACCGAGAACCAGCGCCTGTTCGCGTCGCTGGGCTATCGCGAGACGTCGCGCGAGGCCCATCCCGGATTCGATCGGCCGACGTCGATCAACATGCGCAAGCCGCTCGGCTGACCCCTTACGCGACCGCCGGCCGTGGCCGCGCGGCGTAGAGGATGATCAGGCCGATTCCGAAGAGGTGCGGTATGTAGAACCGGATTTCGGATGACGGGTAGAGCAGGAATCGCACGCCCGCCGCGACCAGCAACGCCCCCAAGAGAAGGCTCGCCCAACGGCCGCTGGCGGGGCGTCCCAGCAGCAGGATCGCCGTCAGCACCGCGGCGACGGCCGCGTGCACCCACGCCAGGTGTGAGACCGTGCCGATCTGCGTCAGGAGAATCCTGAAGTAGAGACCGGGATCGAAGGCCGGCTGGAAGTCCGTCAGGACGTTCTGCGGCCCGACGAAGTTGAAATGGAACTGCGACCACCAGCCGATATGCTTGCCGGCATAGAACGCGAAGGTCGCGGCCACGGCCGACCCCAGCAGCAGCACCAGGGCGGCACGGTTTTGCCGGCGCGCGGCCAGCACACCGCTCAGCACCACGTTCAGGATGATGCCGTCGGGCCGCAGCAGCACCGCCAGGAGAAAGCAGAGGACGGCCAGCCGGACCCGCTCCGCCAGCAGAGCCGCAATGCCGGCCACGCAGGCGAAGGTGAAGATCGTGTCTGGCGACACCATGCTGGCGAAGCTTCCCAGACCGAACAGCAGCACGATCGGCAGCCAGCCCAGGGTCGCGATGCCGTCGAGGCGCCAGGCACCCTGGACGAGGAGCGCCAGGATGCCGAGCGCGCCGACCAGGCTGACCATGACGATGGCCCGCACCGGCTCGAGCGCCAGCGTGACCGACTTGAGGACGAGGATGTAGCCGTACTTGATCTCGTAGAGCGGAAGCTGGCTGATCAGGGCTCTCGGGTCGAGATGCTGGGCTTCGGAATAGCTGGAACCGGTCGTCAGGTAGGCCAGCGCCGCGGGCGATAGATGCGGCTTCACCGCGCTCCAGCTTCGTTCGTGCAGCGTCACCACGTCGATCGAGCCGTCGGCTGTCATCGCTGCGGGCTTCAGGACCGCCATCGTGTAGCCCACGACATCCCAGTCGAGCGCCGGTCGCGTCACGGCAAAGAAGACGAAATAGAAACCGACGAGAACGGCCAGGACGGCGGAGACGAGGCGCCAGCCCTTCCATTCGGCGAACGCGGCCATCATGAATTTGTCTCTCCCCTGCGTGCACTATGCGCGGCGGATTGACCGTTGAGCAACAGGGGGCGCCCTCTGCTATTGTATCGTTTATGAGCAATCGCACCCCCCTGACCGGTCCGTCCGTCTGGCACGGCAAGGACATCAAGAACTCCTCGCGCTGGATTCGCGAACTGACGCCCGATGGCATCGACGAACTCGACGCGGCCCTCAAGGGCCTGCGTGGCATGCCGTGGCAGGAGATCACCCGGGAAGATTTCTACCTGCCCTCGCTCGACGAACTGTTCGACGACATCGCCGACGAGCTCGAGAACGGCAGCGGCATCGTCAAGCTGCGCGGTGTTCCCGTCGATCGCTACGACGAGGAGGATCTGCGTCGCCTCTACTTCGCGATCGGCACGCATGTCGGGACGCCGGTGTTCCAGAATCGCAATGGCGAGCTGATGCGCGCGATCCGCGACGAGGGCGCCCATGTCGGCCGCACCTACGGCGAGACCAAGGACGAGAAGGGGTCGACCTTCCTCTCCTCCTACGCCCGCACGCTGACCAACGGCGGGCTGCGCTTCCATACCGACCGCACCGACGTGGTGACCCTGCTCTGCGTGCGCCAGGCGCGCGCCGGCGGCGTCAGCAAGCTCGCGTCCACGCCGGCGATCCACAATGCCATTCTCGAACGGCGGCCCGACCTGCTCGAGCTGCTGTTCCAGGACTACTGGCGCAGCCGCTTCGGCGAGGAAGGCACCCAGAAGGACGGCGAGGCGACGACCCGCGAGACAGCCTACCCGCTGCCGATCTTCGGCCTGCGCGACGGCAAGTTCACCTCGCACTATTCGCTGACCTTCATCGAGGCGGCCCAGATGGCACCCGGCGTGCCGAAGCTCACCGACGCCCAGCGCGAGGCGATCGAGGTGCTGATGCAGACCGCCGAGGAGCTGTGCTTCGAGATGACGCTCGAGCCCGGCGACCTGCAGCTCATCAACAGCCACGTCACCTATCACGGCCGCACGCCGTTCGAGGACGACGCGACGTCCGGCCACGACCGCATGCTGCTGCGCCTCTGGCTGACCATGCGGAACAACCGTCCGCTTCCCAAGGGCCACGAGATCCTCTGGCAGGAAATCGAGGCCGGCCGCCCCCGCGGCGGCATCCGCCAGATCGAACTGTAGTCATTGTCAGGAGCGCGCCACTCGAGTGGCGTGCTGTCGATCAATTTAGTTGACTAGGAAATCATTGCACAATAGTTTCCTAGTCAACCAATGATATCTGATCTCGAAACCCATCTCGGCTACTGGCTGCGCTTCGTGTCCAACCACGTCTCGCATGCTTTCAGCCTCAAGCTGCAGGCACGCGACGTGACCGTCGCCGAATGGGTCGTGTTGCGCGACCTGTTCGACGGCGACAGCGTACCGCCCAGCCTGCTGGCCGACCACCTGGGCATGACACGCGGCGCGATCTCCAAGCTTGCCGATCGCCTGGTCGCCAAGGAGCTCGTCGAGCGCACCGCTTCCACCGAGGACCGGCGCCAGCAGACGCTGGCGCTGACGGCAGCCGGACGGAAGCTGGTGCCGGCTCTGTCGGCGCTGGCCGACCGTAACGACGCGGAGTTCTTCGGCCACCTGAAGCCCGCCGAGCGCGCGGCCCTGGAGAAGACGCTCAAGGACATCGTGCGCCGGCACGGTCTCAAGACCATTCCCACCAGGTAGGACAGAACCATGGACATCGCCGTCATCGAGGAATGCACCCGGGCCTCCCACGAGGAACGCATCACCTTCGGCGAGGTCGTGGGACGCCTGATCGCGGCCGGTGTCGAGCGCTATCACGTCGACCTGGTGCGCGGGGAATCGACCTACTTCATGCCCGACGGTCAGTCCCATCGCGTCACCGGCAAGACGGTCGACTCACGGCCAGCCAGTTCCTTCTCCCCCGACGGCGTGCTGGCGGCAGTGCGATTGATCCAGGCCGGCAGGACGAAGTACCTGGCCTTCTGCCAGCAGATCATGGAAGCCGGCTGCGTGGGCTACCTCGTTTCGATGCAGGGCCAGCGCGCCGTCTACTACGGCCGCAGCGGCGAGACCTATGTCGAGCCCTTTCCCGGAAGTCGCTGATTAACGCTTCTGGCGCAGCCGGCCGACGATGCCCGCCGGGAAGAAGTAGACGCAGAGGATGAAAGCCACCCCAAGCCACAGCAGCCACCGGTCGGGATGGAACAGGTTGGCGAGCAGCGGCACGCCGGTCAGCGCCTTGTTGGCGATCGCCAGCAGGTCCTGCAGGTAGTTCTGTGCGAAAACCAGCAGCACTGCGCCGATCACGGCGCCGTACATCGTGCCCATGCCGCCGATCACCACCATCAGCAGGATGTCGACCATGATGTCGAAGCTGAGCGTCGTGTCGGGATTGGTCTGGCTGGACCACAAAGCAAGCAGCGCACCGGCCAGCGCCGCCGTGGCTGCGGCGATGCAGCTCGCGATGGTGCGGTAGACCACGGTGCGGTAGCCGATCGCCTCGGCGCGGAACGGGTTCTCGCGGATCGCCATCAGCACGCTACCGAACGGCGAGTTGACGATGCGTAGCAGGACCAGGATCAGCACCAGCGACGCGGCGTAGACGAGATAGTAGTCTACCAGCCGGCCGTTGAGGCGTACGCCGAACAGCGTATCGCCGAAGGAGAAGGACGCGCGCAAAGCCGCCGGCAGCCTGTAGTTCAGCCCGTCCTCGCCGCCCGTCAGGTCGGAAAGCTGCGAGGCCAGGATCGCGAAGGCGCTGGCGACGGCGAGCGTGATCATCGCGAAGAAGATCGTGCGCACCCTCAGGCTGAACAGGCCGATCACCGTGGCCAGCGCGATGGCGACCACGAGACCTGCGACGACGCCGACGGCGACGGCATCCCATCCCGCCCCCATCCGCGTCAGCGAAATGGCGACGCCATAGGCACCGATGCCGAAGAACATGGTGTGGGCGAAGGAGACGATGCCGGTATAGCCCAGCAGCAGGTCGAACGACGCGGCCAGCACGATGAAGACGCAGATCTTCGCCGCCACGTTCAACGACTTGGCGCCCGGGAAGAGGAACGGCGCGACCGCCAGTCCCACCAGGATGGCGACGAGCGCGATTGCCAGCCAGCGGCTGCGCGGCAGGTCGTCGGACAGGATCGAGCGAAGCATGGCTCTACCTCTTCGCCACGGGATAGAGGCCCTGCGGCCGCCACAGCAGGACCAACGCCATCAGCAGGATGTTGGAGCCCAGCGCCACCTTGGGCGCCAGGAAGCCGATATAGTTGGCCGTCAGGCCGACCAGCAGCGCGCCGACGAAGCAGCCGCCGACCGAGCCCAGCCCGCCGATGATGATGACGATGAACACCAGCACGGCGACCTGGGCGCCGATCGCCGCCGTCACCGTCTCCTGGTAGAGACCCCACATGGCGCCGCCGAGACCTGCCAATGCCGAGCCGACCACGAACACGCCGACGAACAGGCGCCGGATGCGGTAGCCCAGCGCCTCGACCATCTCGCCGTTCTCGACGCCGGCGCGAATCAGCAGGCCGAGCCGCGTGCGATTGAGCGTCAACGCCAGCGCGGCGAATACGACGAGTCCGACCAAGACGGCCAGGACGCGATACTTCTCTATCGCCACATCGCCGAACAGGAATGCGCCACGCAGTGCGGTCGGCCGGCTGAGCGTGATCTGGTCCGGTCCCCAGATCACCTTGAGGAGTTGCTCGGCCACGATCAGCCCGCCGGTGGTCACCAGGATCTGCTTCAGATGCTGGCCGTAGACCGGCCGCACGATGACCCGTTCGAAGCCGAGCCCCAGCACGCCGCTCACCACCATGGCCGCCAGCACCGCGGGTCCGATGGCCGCGAGGTTCAGCCAGATCGAATCGGAGGTCATCCACGGCGCCAGCGCCAGCATGACGCTCGCGGCCACGAAGGCGCCCACGGCGATGAAGGCGCCATGGCCGAAGTTGAGCACGTCCATCAGGCCGAAGGTGAGCGTGAGGCCCGACGCCATGATGAAGATCATCAGGCCCATCGCCAGGCCCGCGACGGTGAGCGTCACCCAGCTGGCCGGCGAGCCGATCAGCGGCAGGGCGCCGATCATCAGGACCGGGATCAACAGCAGCGGGAGCCAATCACGTTTCATGGGGCGCGTTTCATTGATGCGTATCCATGCCGAGGCCGAGCAGATGCTGCTGCAGGGCGGAGTCGGCGGCGAAGGCGGCCATGCTGCCCTCGTGCGCGACCTTCCCGTCGTCCATCACCGCGACGGAATCGCCGAGCTGGCGAGCGAAGGCGAAGTTCTGCTCGACCACCAGCAAGGTCGACTGACCGTCCTTCAGTTCGCGGAAGGCGTCGATCATGTTGGCGATGATGGCCGGCGCGAGTCCCTTGGTCGGCTCGTCGATCAGCAGCAGGCGTCGCGGCTCGATGATGGCCCTCGCCACCGCCAGCATCTGCTTCTGGCCGCCCGACAGGAGGCCCGCGGGCAGCGTCCAGAACCGCTTCAGCGCCTCGAAGCGCCCGAAGATCCAGTCGAGCCGCTGCGGGTCGATGGGTCCCGAGCGCGCGGCCAGCACCAAATTCTCCTGCACCGTCAGGTCCGCGAAGATCGCCATGCTTTCCGGCACATAGGCGATGCCCAGCCGCGCGATATCGGGCGTGGCCAGGTGGGTGATGTCGCGGCCGTCGAACCGAATCTCGCCGGCCGCCGCGCGCCACATGCCCATGATGGTGCGCAGGGTCGTGGTCTTCCCCGCCCCGTTGCGCCCCAGCAACATGGTGAGCCCGCCCTCGGCCACGTCGAACTCGACGCCATGCAGGATGTGATAGCGCCCGATGTTCGTCTGAACGCCGCGCAGGCTGAGGAGCGACTCACTCATGCGGCGCCCCCGAGATAGGCCTCACGCACGATGGCGGAGCTGATAACCTCGGCGGGCTCACCGTCAGCGACCAGCCTGCCCTGGTGCAGCACGACGATACGATCCGACAGGGAGCGCACAACGTCCATCTTGTGCTCGACCAGCAGGATGGTTTTGTCGCCGCGCTTCTTGATGGCGGCGATGATGTCGAGGATGGTCGGGACTTCGTCGATGCTCATGCCGGCCGTCGGTTCGTCGAACATGAAGACGTCGGGCTCGAGCGCCAGCAGGATCGCGACCTCGAGCTTTCGCTGGTCGCCGTGCGGCAGGGTTGCGGCGATCGCCTGGGCCCGATCGGCCAGCGACACGGCCGCGAGATGCGCCATCGCCCGGTCGATCAGCTCGCGATGCGTCAGCGTGCGGCTGAACAGGTCGTAGCCCTTGCCGCTCTTCACCTGCACCGCCAGCCGCACGTTCTCGAGCGTGCTGAGATTGGGAAAGAGATTGGTGAGCTGGAAGGCGCGGCCGAGACCAAGCCGCGTGCGGCGCGGCGCGGCGAGGTTCGTGATGTCCTCGCCGTTCAGGGTCACGCGGCCGGACGTGGCCGCGAGTTGCCCGGAGATCAGGTTGAAATAGGTCGTCTTGCCCGCACCGTTCGGCCCGACAATCGAGGTAAGCGTGCCCTTCTCAAAGGCGCACGACACCCCGTCGACGGCCGCATGTCCGCCGAACCGGATGGTGAGATCTTTGGTCTCGAGCATCGGGCTCAGCGGAGCGCGTCACTTCAGCGGCGCGCTCCGCTGACTCCTTAGCGCTTGTTCTTGATCGGCAGCGTCATCTCGTTCGCCGGGATCACGCGCACCAGTTCGAGCAGGTCGACATTGTCCGGCGCATTCTTCTTCATGCGCCAGTGATACATCTCCTGCAGGGCCTGGTGGTCTTCCTTGCGGAAAGTCATCGTGCCCTTGGGCGTATCGAAGCTCATGCCTTCCATCGCCGCGATCAGCTTCTCGCTGTCCGTCGACTTGGCCTTCTTCACTCCCTCGACCAGCGCGATGGCGGCGCTCATGCCGCCCGCCACGAAGAAGTCCGGCGGCACGCCGTTGTTCTTCTTTTTGTATTCGGTGACCAGCCAGTCGTTCACCGGGTTCTTGGGGAAGCCCCAATAGTAGTAGATCGCGCCTTCGAGGCCGGGGAACTGCTTCCAGCCGGCCATCACCGGCAGCAGGTTGCCGCCTGGCGCCATCTCGATGCCGAAGCGCTCGGGCTTCAGGTCCATCAGCTTCGGCAGCGGATGGGCGCCGGCCCACACCACGACCACGACCTTGCGGCCGGGCTTGTCCTTCAGCGCGTCGAAGATGCGCTGTGCCGACGCCGTGAAGTCGGTCGTGGCCTGCGGGGCGTATTCCTCGTGGACGACCTTGGCCTTGGACCCGACGGCAGCCAAGGCGGCCTTCACCGCGGCGACGCCGTCCTTGCCGAAGGCATAATCCTGGGCGAGCGTGGCGATGCTGATGTTCTCGTCCTTCAAGGTCGCGGCAGAAGCCAGCGCGTCCTGCGTGGAGTTGCGCCCGGTGCGGAAGATGTAGCGGTTCCACTTCTCGCCGGTGATCTGGTCGGCCACGGCCGGCTCGACGATCAGCAACTTCTTGTATTCCTCGGCGACCGGGAGCATGGCGAGCGCGCCCGCCGAGCCCGTGGTCCCGACGGCGATGTCGACCTTGTCGTCGCCATAGGCCTGTTCGAGGGCCGCCTTGGCGAGATCCGGCTTGAACTGGTCGTCCTTCAGGATGACCTGGATCTTGCGCCCGTCGATCTCCATCGTGCCCTTGGTCGCGTATTCCAGGCCCAGCATGAAGCCGGCCTCGGTCTGGCGCGCATAGGCTTCGAGCGGACCGGTCTTGCTGTAGATCAGCGCCACCTTGAGCGGCGGCTGCTGGGCGGCGGCCGGACCGGCCAGGAGCAGGCCGGTCAGCGCCAGGAATGAACGACGGATCATGAAGAACCTCCCTAGAGGAGGCCCTTCTAGTCGATGATCGCGGCCTGTACCATACTGCGGAACTGATTCCGCAACGCCACCCGGTCGGGATCGCTCACCTGCACCATGTAAATTGCAGTCAGTTCGTTCTTCGGGTCGACCCAGAACAGCGTTCCGGCATTGCCGGCCCAGCCATATTCCCCGATCGAGCCCGGCAAGGCCGCCTCGCCCGTCATGGTGCGGACTTCGAAGCCCAGGCCGAAGCCCAGACCCGGCGGTCGGCCGGGCCGCGTCGTCCCGGTATGGTCGGCCGCCATGAAGGCCAGGGTCTGCTTGCCGAGCAGTCGCTTGCCGTTCAGCTCCCCGCCGTTCGCCAGCATCGACGCAAAGCGCAGGTAATCGCTCATCGTGGAGGTGAGGCCGCCGCCACCGGATTCGTACTTCGCGCCGTCATCGACCTTGAAGCGCGGCGTCATCGGCTGACCGCCGGGACGCGGTCCCGGCTGGGCGGCACGGGCGACCTTGGCGGCCGGCACCTGGAACTGCGTGTCGACCATGCCGAGCGGCTTGAAGATGCGTTCCGAGAGCGATTCGCCCAGGGTCTTGCCGTCGACCACCTCGATGAGACGCCCCAGCACGTCGGTCGAGACGCCGTACTCCCAGCGCGCGCCCGGCGAGAAACGCAGCGGCAGGGTCGAGAGCTTGGTCACGAATTCCTGGTTGCTCATCGAGCGATCGCCGATCTTGGCCGCGACATAGGCCTGGTTCACCAGCGACGAGCCCCGGCCGCCATAAATCAGGCCGGACGTATGACGCAGCAGGTCCTGCACCGTCATTGGGCGCTCGGGATCGGACAGCAGCAGCGAATGCGTGCCGTCGGCGGCGGTCTTCTCCTGCGCCACCTTCATCTTGCCCATCTCGGGCAGAAACTTCGACACCGGATCGCTGACCTGCAGGCGCCCCTCCTCCACCATCTGCATGACCGCCAGGCTCACGATCGGCTTGGTCATGGAATAGATGCGGAAGATCGAATCGGCCTTCATCGGATCGGGCGACGCCGCCGGATCGCGCTTGCCCAGCGTCGATACCCACGCGACCTTGCCGCGCCGCGCCACGAGCATGACGGCGCCCGGCACAAGGCCGTCGTCGATATGCTTCTGCGTCGCCGTCTCGATGCGCTTCAACTGCATCGACGACAGTCCGACGTCCTCGGGTTTCGCCGCCATCGGCAGCACCCAGCCTTCGGCATGGACCTCGGCGGCAAACGCACTCAAAGCCAAGGCAAGAATGATCGTCTTCATGGTTTCCTCGCTGGGCGCGCGCCACTCCAGCTGCGCGTCGTTTTCAGCATCGTCAGCCTAAACGACATGCTGCACAAGGGCTGGCATTCCCGCTAAGCCGTTGCCTCGCCTTTCGCGGATGGGCGTGAGCGACCTTCGAGCAAAGCACGCTCGCGCTGGAAGAGTGCGATGACCTCGTCCATCACTGCGCGCACCCTCGGCAACGCGCGCAGGTCGCGGTGGACCAGCAGCCACTGGTCGGCGAAGACGTCGGGCAGGATGCCACCGATCCGGCGCAGCAACGGGTCGGGATCCGCGAGATGGCAGGGCAGCACCGCGAGCCCGGCGCCGGTGCGCGCCGCCTCGTGCAGGACCAGCCAGTTGTTGCCGCGGATCTCCGGCCGGCGTCCGCCCCGAAACTCCAGCAGCCAGCTCTGCCCCTGCATGCGTAGATGATCGTCGTCGAAACCCACCCAGGGCAGCGCCGCCAGCGCTGCCGGGGTGGTTCGCTTCACCGGAAAATCGCGCGCGGCATAGATGGCGTAGGCGAGACGGCCGAGCTTGCGGGCGACGATGCCGTGCAGTTCGGGCACCTGCTCGCGGATCAGGAGATCGGCCTCGCGGCGTGACAGGTTGGCCAGCGTGTGGCTCGAGATCACTTCGAACTCGATCTGCTGCAGCTTGCTCCGGAGTTGGGCCGAATAGCGGGCGATCAGGGCGGCTGTCGCCTCCTCCGCCGACAGGCGCACCGTGCCGCTCACCGTGTCGCTGAGACCGGCGCTGCGGCGGTGGATGGATTGCGCCGCCTTCTCCATCGCTTCGGTGTCGGCCAGAAGCTCCTCGCCTGCACTGGTCGGCACGAACCGGTCGGGCAGGCGGTCGAACAGCCGCGCGCCGATCTGCGCTTCGAGCGCCTGAATCCGCCGCGACACGGTCGGATGACTGACCCCCAGCGCCTTGGCGGCCGTCGTCAGCGTGCCGGCGCGTGCGAGGGCCAGGAAAATGCGCAGGTCGTCCCAGTTGGCGTCCATGTTCATAAATGTACAGAGGCTTTTCCGAAATGTGGACTGACGAATACGGATGTTCGCCCTAGCATCGCCTCATGCACATCGAACCCCGCCTGCTCGTCTTCACCAAGGGCGTGCGCGCCCGCATCGCCGCCACCGTCGCCATCGGCCTGCTGGGCGTCGCCTGTGGCATCGCGCGGCTCGGCCTGCTGGGATGGCTGATCGGCCAGATCTTCGTCGGGCGCCCGCTGCAGGAGTTGGTGTGGCCGATCCTGCTGATCGCGGGGGTCATGGTGCTGCGCGGCGTTGCCGAGCACTGGCGCGCGGTAATGGCGCACGAGACGGCGGCGCGTGTGCAGAAGGTGCTGCGCCGCACGCTCTACGACAAGGTGGCGTCGCTCGGACCCGCGACGGTCGGCCGCCAGCGTTCCGGCGGCCTGACGCTGTCGATGATCGACGGCGTCGAGCAGCTCGAAACCTATTTCGGCCAGTTCCTGCCGCAGTTCCTGATCGCGCTGCTGACGCCGATCCTGATCTTCGCCGTGATCTCCTTCATCGACCTGCCGGTGGCGCTGGTTATGCTGGGCTTCGCGCTGGTGGCGCTGTTCGCCCCCGCGCTCTGGCACAAGTGGGACGTCCGCGCCTCGATCGCGCGCATGACCGCCTACAAGTCGTTCGCCGCAGAGTTCCTCGATTCGATCCAGGGGCTGGCGACGCTGAAGGCCTTCGGCCAGGGCAAGACACGCGCCGACAAGCTCGAAGTGGAAGCGCGCGATCTCTTTCGCCGCACCATGTGGGTGCTGGGCACCAACTCGCTGGCACGCGGCATCACCGACACCTCGATCGCGGGTGGCGCGGCCGCGGCGCTGATCTATGGCGCGTCGCGAGTCGAGGCCGGCTCGATGACGCTGACGGCGCTGCTGATCATCCTTATGCTGGGCATCGAGATCTTCCGGCCGATGCGCGAGCTGCGCTCGGTGCTGCACCAGGGCATGGTCGGCCTCTCGGCGGCACAGGGCATCTACCGCATCCTCGACGACACGCCGTCGGTCGCCGATCCGGCGCCGGCGCGGCTCGACGGGCTCCTGGCGCCGACCATAACCTTCGAGAACGTGCGCTTCTCCTATCCCGGTACACGCCGCACCGTGCACGAAGGGCTGGACTTCACGGCCGCAGCGGGCGAGCGGCTCGGCCTCGTCGGCTCCTCGGGCGGCGGCAAGTCGTCGATCGTGCGCCTGCTGCTGCGCTTCTACGATCCCGACAAGGGCCGCATCCTGCTGGGCGGCCATGACCTGCGCACGCTCTCCTTTGCGCAGATCCGCTCGCTTATCTCGGTGGTGAACCAGGACACGTTCCTGTTCCACGACACCGTCGAGGAGAACATCCGCCTCGGCCGGCCGGGCGCCTCGCGCGAAGACCTCGAGGATGCCGCGCGCGCCGCCAACATCCACGACTTCATCGTGGGCCTGCCGCAGGGCTACGCGACGATCATCGGCGAGAAAGGCATCAAGCTCTCCGGCGGCCAGCGCCAGCGTGTGGCCATCGCCCGCGCGCTGCTGCGCGACACGCCGATCCTCGTGCTCGACGAAGCCCTGTCTGCCGTCGACGCCGAGAACGAGGCGGTGATCCAGGAAGCGCTCGACCGGCTGATGCAGGGCCGCACGACGCTGATCCTGGCCCACCGCCTGTCGAGCGTCATCGATTGCGATCGCATCCTCGTCCTCGACCGCGGCCATGTCGCCGAGGAAGGCAAACACGGCGCGCTGATGAGCCGGGGCGGCGTCTATTCGCAGCTCATGGCCGAACAGGCGCGCGAGCAGCAGGCCGGCACAACGATAGACTCACTCGCCGCGCCGCAGCGCGCCGAGACGATCGCCAGCACCTCGGGCGGCGCGGTGAAACCCATCACCGAAGGCATCATCAAGGCCGAGGGCCTCACCTGGTACCAGGTGGTCGCCACGCTGATGGGTGTCATCATGCCGTGGAAGGGCAAGCTCGCCGCCACCTTCATCCTCGGCGTGGCGCGTGTGGTCTCCTTCATCGGCATTGGCGTCCTCTCCGCGCTGATCGTGCTGGCGCTCAAGAACCACCAGCCCTATGGCGGGCTGGCCATCGCGCTCGCCATCCTGGCGCCGATCTCGGGCATCCTGCACTGGTTCGAATCGTGGCTGGCGCACGACATGGCCTTCCGCCTGCTGGCCGAGATGCGCATCGACGCCTTCCGCAAGCTCGACGCGCTGGCGCCCGCCTATCTGACGCGCCGCCGCACCGGCGATCTCATGGCGCTGGCCACGCACGACATCGAGCTGGTCGAGTATTTCTTCGCCCACACCGTGGCGCCGGCCTTCGTCGCCATCCTGATCCCTGCCGCCGTGGTAATCGCGCTGGCCACGACCAGCGGCTGGCTCGCGATCACGCTGGTGCCGTTCCTGCTGGCCGTCGGCCTCAGTCCGTTCCTGATGCGCAAGCGCGTCGATCGGCTGGGCAGCCAGGCGCGCGAGGCCGCCGGCGAACTCGGCGCCTTCGCCGTCGACTCGGTGCAGGGTCTGGGCGAGATCGTCGCGAACCAGCAGGAGCGCGCGCGCGGCGAACGGCTCGACGAGCTGTCGCAGCGCCACATCGCGCTGCGCCTGCCCTTCTTCAGCGAACTCACGATGCAGCACGCCATCCTCGAAGTGCTGACCGGGCTTGGCGGCCTCGCCATCGTCGTGGTCGGCGCGATCCTCGCTTCCCGCGGCACGCTCGACCCCGGCCTGCTGCCGCTCATGACCATCCTCGCCATGTCGGCCTTCCTGCCGGTCTCGGAGATCGCGCAGATCGGGCGTCAGCTCGCCGATACGCTGGGTGCCACGCGCCGCGTCTATGCGCTGGCCAACGAACCGATCCCGGTGCGCGACGGTCCGGGCGTGCCGGTGGCGCGCGGCGCCGCCGCACTGGCGCTGGAACAGGTGAACTTCACCTATCCCGGCCAGACACGGCGTGCCTTGTCCGATGTGAGTTTCGATATCCCCGCCGGCAAGACGATCGCACTGGTCGGCACGTCGGGCGCAGGCAAGACCACGACGGCGCAGCTCCTGATGCGTTTCTGGGACCCCGATACCGGCCGCATCACGCTGAACGGCGCGGACTTGCGCGACTACAAGCTCGACGAGCTGCGCGGCCTCGTGGCTCTCGTCGCCCAGGACACCTACCTGTTCAACGACACGCTGCGCGCCAACATCCTGATCGCCCGTCCCGAAGCCACGGAGGCCGAGCTGCTGGCCGCCATCGAACATGCGTCGCTGGCCGAGCTGGTCGCGACCTTGCCACAGGGCCTCGACTCAGCCGTCGGGGAGCGTGGCACCAGCCTGAGCGGCGGTCAGCGCCAGCGCGTCGCGATCGCACGCGCCTTCCTGAAGGACGCGCCCATCCTGATCCTCGACGAGGCGACCTCGCATCTCGACGCGGTGAACGAGCAGGCGGTGCGCCGCGCTCTCGACGTGCTGAAGGCCGACCGCACGACCATCGTGATCGCCCATCGTCTCTCGACGGTGCGTGACGCCGACCTGATCGTGGTGCTCGACGAGGGCCGCGTAGCGGAAAGCGGCACACACGCGTCGCTCGTCTCGCGTGGCGGCCTTTATGCCCGGTTGGTCTCGCGCCAGCTTGCATCCGTCTACGCACCGGCCGCACAGTGAGGGGATGAAGCGACAGCTCCACCTCAATCTGTTCATCCAGAGCCGCGGCCATCACGAAGCGTCGTGGCGGCATCCCGACTCGTCGCCGCTGGCACTCAGCGACATCGAGTATTACCGCGACGTCGCCCGGCGGGCCGAAGCCGGTCTCTTCGATTCGATCTTCCTCGCAGACCAGCTCGCGCTGGCCGACACCGTGGCGCACGCCGCCAGCACGTGGCTGGAGCCGATCACCACGCTTGGTGCGCTCGCGGGCTCGACGCAGCGCATCGGCCTTATCGCCACGGCCTCGACCACCTACTCCGAGCCCTTCAACCTTGCCCGCCAGTTCGCCTCGCTCGACCATATCAGCGGGGGCCGGGTCGGCTGGAACATCGTGACCTCCTGGCTCGCGCCGGCCGCGCGCAACTTCGGCGGCACCTGCCTGGTGAGCCACGACGAACGCTACGAACGCGGTGAGGAGTTCGTGCAGGTCGCGAAGGCGTTGTGGGACAGCTGGGCCGACGACGCCGTGCTCGACGATCGCGCGAGCGGCCAGTATGCGCGGGCCGATCGGATCAAGCCGGTCAACCACGAGGGCAAGTTCTATCGCGTCGCCGGCCCGCTCAACATGCCGCGCGGACCGCAGGGACGGCCGGTGTTCGTGCAGGCGGGCTCGTCGGAGACCGGTCGCCGCTTTGCCGCCCGCCATGCCGAGGCGGTGTTCACCGCGCAGATGGAAAAGAGCACGGCGCAGGAATTCTATGCCGACCTGAAGAAGCTGGCGGCAGCCGAGGGGCGGCCTTCCGAGCACGTGCTGATCCTGCCTGGCCTGAGCCCGGTGATCGCCTCGACCGAAGCCGAAGCGAAGCGTCTCGCGCAGGATCTCAACGAACTCACCGACCCCGAGGTCGGGCGCAAGCGCCTGAGCGGCCGGTTCGGCGGCCACGACTTCTCGCACCTGCCGCTCGACCGGCCACTCACTGCCGACGATTTCCCCGATCCGGGCACGGTCCAGGCCGCGCGCAGCCGCACCGAAGTGATCGTCGGGCTGGTCCGTCGCGAGAAATTCACCCTCCGCCAACTCCTCGCCTATCTCGCGGGCGCCCGCGGCCACTACACCACCGCCGGTACGCCGGAACAGATCGCCGACCTGATCGAGGACTGGTTCGACGACGGCGCCGCCGACGGCTTCAACCTGATGCCACCGCTGCTGCCCTCGATGCTCGATGTGTTCGTGGCGGAGGTCGTGCCGATCCTGCAGAAGCGCGGGCTTTTCCGCACCGCTTATGATGGCACCACGCTGCGCGATCATTTCGGCTTGCCCCGCCCTGCGGCTCAGTCATCCTGACGGAAACCGGCTTTCGAGGGGAAGAAGACCGATGTTCAGCCACGTGACGATCGGCAGCAATGACGTAGGTCGAGCCAAGGCCTTCTACGATGCGCTGCTGCAACCGCTCGGTCTGGTGCGTCACATGGACTATCCGAATGCAGTCGGCTACGGCCCGGCCGGTGGCCGGCCGCAGCTCTGGGTGCTCAGCCCGCTCGACAAGAACGCCGCGTCCGTCGGGAATGGCATCACAATCGGCCTTGAGGCGCCCGATCGCGGCGCCGTCGACGCGGCTCACAAGGCGGCGCTCACGGCTGGTGGCACGGACGAAGGTGCTCCTGGCCTCCGCGCGCACTATCACCCGAACTATTACGGTGGGTATCTGCGCGACCTGGACGGCAACAAGATCTGTGTGGTCTGCCATCGCAAGCCCTAGCCGACCCGAAGTTCATCCGCCTGCATAGAACAAAAGAATGCTTCCGTTCTCCCGCCGCGCCCTGTTGGCATCGGCCGGCGCGGCTCTTGTGCCACACACGGCCGTCGCACAATCCGGACTGCCGGAGCGCGCCATCCGAATCTGGGTCGGATTTGCGGCAGGCGGCGGCTCCGACGTCGTGGCCCGCGCCATCGCCCCCGCGATCCAGCAGCGCCTGACACGACCCGTCAGCATCGAGAACCGTCCCGGCGCCGCCGGCGCCACGATGGGCGATGCGTTGAAGAAGGCTGCGCCCGACGGAGCCACGATCGGACTGCTGCCGAGCACCACACTGATCGGCCGCCTGATATCGCCTGCAACCTTCCCGTTCGACCCGCTGCGCGATCTCGCACCTCTCGGCATCGTCGGGACTTTCGAGACGGCATTCGTCGTATCGCGGTCGATCGGCGTGCGGACGATGGCCGAGTATGCGCAATGGGTGAAAAACGGTCCGCCCGAACGTCGCCGCTTCGGAACGGCGGCGCCCGAAACCTTCTCTCAATACTTCGCACAACTGCTCGCGCAGCAATACGGCCTCATGCTGGACCCCGTGCCCTTCCGCGGCACCGGACCGATGTCTTCGGATCTCGGCCAGGGTCGTATCCCGGCGGGTTGCGGCGGGCTCGCTTCGTTCGTCCACCACCATCGCGGCAGCACACTCAGGGTCCTGACCACGTCGGGGTTGGCGCGCAATCCCGTGCTGCCGGACGTGCCGACGGTGGTCGAACTGGGCTTCCCGTGGCTTCAGCTGATCGACTGGTATGCCTTCTTCGCGCCGGGCGGCTTGCCGCCGCAGCTCGTCGAGGCCTGGAACCGCGCGTTGCACAATGCCGTCGACGTGCCGGAAACGAGGGAACAGCTCACACAGTACGGTGTCGTCGTCGGTGTGACCAAGGCGGACGAATGCAGAAAGCGTCTCATCGCGGATTTCGAGCGTTGGCGCATCCTGCTTGACAGCCTCGGCATACGAACCACCAAATGAGCGTGTTCAGGAGAGCGACATGACAGAACCGCTGAAGGTGTTCTGGCAGCCCGGTTGAACCAGCTGCCTGAGACTCAAAGAGTTTCTATCGGTCCGTGGGATCGACTTCGTTTCCGTCAATGTCCTTGCCGACCCCGCCGGCTTCGCCGAGCTGGAGTCTCTCGGTGTGCGCTCCGTACCGGTCCTGTCGCGTGGCAAGGATTTCATCTTCGGACAGAGCACGCGGGAGATCGTCGCCTTCCTCGGCCTGCAGGAAAAATCCGGCCCCGAACTGTCACCGCCAGAGCTCTATGCACGCCTCGACAAATTCATGACGGCGGCCATTGGACTGCTGCCGCTGATGCCGGAGGAGAAACTCCACGTCCACGTGCCCGGCCGCCCGCGCAGCTACCGGGCCCTCGCCTTCCATCTCTTCCGGGTGGTCGCGGCCTTCCTCGATGCCCAGCAGGGTACGACGCTCGTCCAGGCGGCGTTCCGCGAGGAGCCCGCAGCCGATGCCGGCATGGCCGACGTGGCAGCCTATGGCGCCGGCGTTCAGACGCGTTTCCGCGACTGGTGGGCCCACGGCGACACGGAGGCGGCCCGCCTGCTCCCGACCTATTACGGCGACCAGAGCCTCCACGAACTGCTGGAGCGGACCACCTGGCATTCCGGGCAGCATGTCCGCCAGTGGATGATGCTGCTGGAGCGCGAAGGCGTGGCTCACGACCGTCCCCTCGGCGAGGCCGATTTTGCCCGGTTGCCGATGCCTGCGAACGTCTGGGACGGCTGATTCGCAACTTTCGGAGGCCAACGGCGTTTGGTTTGCCAGACGACCAACCAGCCAGTCCGGAGGACAGACATGCGCGCCAGCCACGCCAACGGCAAGGATCTCGCCAAGGAGATTACGTTTCTCAAGGCCCAGCTCGAGGAGCTGACGGAATCGATGGGCGGCGCAGGCCAGTCGGTGGTCGCCCGCGGCGAGGAAGCCGTGGAGGAGACACTGAAGTCGGCCCGCGAACTGATCGCCAAGTATGGCGACACCGCCAAGGCCATCGCCAAGGATACGATCGATCTCAAGAACAAGGCGGCCGACAAGATCGTCGAGCACGCCGAAGCCCGTCCGATCACGACCCTGGCCGCGGTCGTCGGAATCGGCTTTCTCGCAGGCTGGCTTTGTCGTCGGCAGTAGCCGGCCGAAGACCAGAACCGTACGGCCTCCTCAGGAAGCCAAACCGTCCATGATCGGCCCCCTGCTCCGGGTCGCGGCAAGCGCTGCCGCGGCCCGTTCGCTGCGCTCCGCGGCCCAGGAGGCGCTGAACCGCGCCCTCCTGACGGTCGGGGCGGCACTCGCGATCGGTATCAGCGCGATCTGCCTTTCCTTCTCCGCCTACGCGCTCATCGAGCGCCAGCTCGATCCCGCCAGTGCCTCGGCCATCGTCGGCGCATTCTGGGGCTTGCTGGGCCTGGGTTACTTCGTCGCCGCCCGTCGGCGCCGCAACTGAATGGGCGGCACCGAGGCGACGGGCGGCTTCACAGCCAACCGCTCGCTTACCGGGCGATCTTCCGACAACAACACCGAGAGCCAGCGCAGCGAGGGCAGGTGCGCCGCGACCGTGCTCACCAAGATGAGCAGCGGCACCGCAACGATCGCGCCCACAGCCCCCCACATCCAGCCGAGAAATGCGACGCCCGCAAAGACCGCCACGGTGTTCAGGGCGCATCGGCGGCTGACGAACACAGGCGTGATGAGCTGCGATTCGATGAAGTGAATGGCGGCCAGGATCAGCGGCGCCGCCAGCATGTGCATCAGGTCTTCGTAGGTGATCAACGCGACCAGGGCGACCAGACCGATGGCGACGGGCGGCCCCACGAACGGCACGAACGAGGCCAGCCCCATGAGTACGCCCCACAGCAGCGGATTGGGAAAGCCGAGTAGAGCGAGCACGATCGTCGAGGCCAGTGCCACCAGCGAATAGATCACCACCAGGGCGAACAGGTAGCTGCCGACCCGATCGTTGATGTCGCGCATCACGCGGGCCAGCCGGACGCGGACATGGAAGTCGAGGGGCACCCGCAGGATCTGGCGCTTGTGATCGTTTCTGTGCGCCAGAAGCATGAATGCGAGGACGGCCGCGTAGCCGATCTGCAGAAGCAGCGCCGGAGTCGTGCTCATGAGTTCGGAAAGCAGGCTCTTGTCTCGCACGACGACCCGCTCCGGCGGGGCCTTCTCGGTCGCCGCCTGCGACGGCTGGGCCTGCGTCGCCTGTTCCACGCGATCCGTGACCTGCTTCACGAAGGCCAGAGACTTGCGCAGGCCTTCGAGCTTCCGTTCCAGCGTGTAGGTCAGATAAGGCGCCTGCTCCGCCCAGCTCGTGAGCGCCGGCGTCGCGACCACCAGCAGGCCGGCCACGACGACCGCCAGCAAGGTTACGGAAGCGCCGGCTGCAGCAGTGGGCGGCAGGCGGAGGCGTTCCAGCTTTTTGGCGACGGGCGTCATGATGAGCGCGAGCACGATGGCCGCGGCGGTCGGGATGAGGAAGTCCCGCGCCAGATAGGCGATGACACCGACGGCGCAGATCGCGAGGACCATCAAAGGACGGCGGATGGCCGAGCCGCCTTGAACGTGGACGGTCGGCACGCGCAAGACTGGATCTTCGGCCACGGAACCTCGCTGACCGGCGATAACGGCGGCATGCCAGGGAGGTTCCAATCCGTTCCTCCCTGCGGGATGGACCGTTTGCGCGCCGGGGCGAGCGGGCCCTACGCTGAACGCCGCATGCCCACTTACGCCGACACCGTCCCCGTGATGGAGCGCCACCGTTTCGACGTGGACTCCCTCGACCGCTACTTTCGCGAGAGGCTGAAGGGCTATCGTGGCGGACTGGAAGTAAGGCAGTTCGATTCTGGCCATTCCAACCCGACCTTTTTCGTCGCCGCCGACATGGACGGGGGCCGTCGCGACTTCGTGTTGCGCAAGAAGCCGCCGGGCAAGCTGGTCGCCTCGGCACACCAGGTCGACCGCGAGTTCCGCGTGATCTCCGCCCTCGCCTCGACCGACGTGCCGGTCGCGCCGGCGCGGCTCCTCTGCGACGACGATTCCGTCATCGGCCAGATGTTCTACGTCATGGAGGCCGTGCCCGGCCGCATCCTCGTGAACCCGGCGATGCCGGACCAGACGCCGGCCGAGCGCGAGGCGATCTTCGATTCGATGAACGACGTGCTGGCCCGTCTGCACAAGGTCGATCCGGTGAAGGTCGGGCTCGGGGACTATGGCCGCAGCGGCCAGTACATCGCGCGCCAGATCTCGCGCTGGAGCCGCCAATATGCCGAGCTCAAGACCGAGGACATTCCGGCCATGGACAGGCTCTCCACCTGGCTACCGGAGAACATTCCCGACGACGGCGATCCCACCACCATCGTCCACGGTGACTATCGCCTCGGCAACCTGATCGTCCATCCGACCGAGCCGCGGGTCGTGGCCGTGCTCGACTGGGAACTGTCGACGCTCGGCCATCCCCTGTGCGACGTCGCCTACAATTGTCTCGGCTATCACCTGAAGGAGCCACCGCACGGCTTCGCCACGGTCGACTTCGCCAACCTCGGCCTGCCAACCGAAAAGGATTACATCGCCGCCTACTGCCGGCGCACCGGGCGCGATTCGATCCCCGACTGGAACTACTACCTTGCCTTCTCGCTGTTCCGACTCGCCGCCATCGCGCAGGGCGTCTACCGCCGCGGCCTGCAGGGCAACTCGTCCAACCCCGAATCGATCAAGATGAGCAAGTCCGCACGAGAACGGGCCGAACTCGCATGGAGTCTGGTGTCTTAAGAAGAAACGTCCAGGAGGAAACGAGAATGACAACGAAGAAGATCGGCCGCCGCACATCGATCCTGATGACCGGCGCGGCCCTTGCCACGCCGCTCGCACCCAGCGTCCGCGCCCAGCAGACCGGCCTGCCCGACAAGCCGCTGAAAATCCTGGTCGGCTTCCCGGCCGGCGGCGGCACCGACGTGATGGCGCGCATGCTCGCCGAGCCGCTGAAGCAGCGCACCGGCCGCAACGTCATCATCGACAACAAGGCCGGCGCCTCGGGCACCATCGCCATCGGCGACCTGAAGAGTGCCGGCACCGATGGCACGACCATCGCCTACGTGCCCTCCGCCACCATCGTCCAGAAGCTGACGATGCCGGCCGTGCCCTTCGATCCCATGACCGACATCGCACCGATCACGCTCGCCGGCACGGTGCAGACCGCCTTCTGCGTCTCGCCGACCATCGGCGTCAACAATCTCAAGGAATATGTCGAGTGGCTGAAGAAGAACCCGACGCGGGCCTCCTTCGGCACGACGGCGCTGGGCTCCTTCACCCATTTCTTCGGCGTCATGGCCGGCAAGGCGGTGGGAATCCCGCTCGAGCCCATTCCCTATCGCGGCGCCGCGCCGCTGGTCGCCGACCTGCAAGGCGGTCACATCGCGGCCGGCTGCGGCGGCATCACCGACTTCCTGGAGCACCATCGCGCCGGCAAGGTGAAGGTGATCTTCACCTCGGGCGTGAAGCCGACCACCTCTGCGCCTGAAATCCCGACCATCACCCAGCTTGGCTACCCGCAGCTCTCGATCCTGGGCTGGTACGTCTTCTTCGCCCCACCCAAGACACCCGCGCCGCTGATCGACGCCTGGGGCAAGGAACTGAAGGCTGTGCTGGCGATTCCCGAGATCCAGAAGAAGCTGGTCGAACTGGGTCTCGACGTCGAAACCTCCACGCCCGCTCAAGTCACCGAACGCATGACGACCGATCTCGCCCGCTGGAAGACGATCATCGACTCGATCGGCTATAAGCCGCAGGGCTGATCCACGGAGACGAGTGCATGCCGATCCTGAAACGGCCCGATGCCGAGATCCACTACGAGGTCCATGGCCAGGGCTTTCCCCTGTTGCTCTATGCGCCGGGTGGCTTGCGTTCGTCGATCGAGTTCTGGGGGCCGGCCGCCGACGGCACGCCGCGCGCCTGGATGGACCCGCGCGTGGCGCTCAGCGATCGGTTCACCGTCATCTCCATGGACCAGCGCAATGCCGGCAAGTCGGTGGCCGACGTTAAGCCCGACCATGGCTGGCACACCTTCGCCGCCGATCACCTGGCCCTCATCGACCATCTGGGCTTCGGGCGGTTCGCCGTGATGGGCGGCTGCATCGGCGGCAGCTACTGCTTCGAGGCGATCGAGCAGGCGCCCGACCGCGTCGCCGCCGCGGTCCTGCAGAATCCGATCGGCCTCTGGGAGAATCGCGACACCTGGGACGAGGCCGTGAAGGGCTACGGCGAGACGGTGCGGGCGCGCGATCCCTCGATCTCCGAGGCCACGATCAAGAGCTTCGGACAGAACATGTTCGAGCCAGACTTCGTCTTCTCCGTCACGCGCGACTTCGTGAAGAACTGCAGGACCCCCCTCCTGCTGCAGCCTGGCACGGACAAACCTCATCCCGCCCATACGAGCGACGAGATCGCCGCGCTCGCCCCCGACATCGAGGTCCAGAAGGATTGGCGCGCTCCGCATTTCCTGCCGGAATCGATCAATCGCGTCCGCGCATTTCTCGAGAAGCACACGGCATGACGACCAGGCTCACGATCCTCATTGCGATCCTGCTGACCGCGGCCTCCGCACTCGCCCCGACCGTCCGGGCCCAGGAAGTGTGGGGCGCCGTCGCGACCGACAACGAGCGTCTGTTCGGTGTTTCGGCAGGTATGGCGACACGCGAGGCCGCCGAAACGTCCGCCCTGGCCCAGTGCGGGCCGCTGGAATGCGCCATCCGGATGTCCGCGCCGCAACGCTGCATCGCCTACGCGCACAGCGACAACGGCCAGGCCTCGGGCTACGGCGCGGCTCCGACGAAGCAACACGCCGAGCAATCGGCCTGGAACGAGTGCAACGCGCGCGTCCCCAGCAACTCCTGCACGATCCGCGCCGCTCGCTGTTTCGAGTAATCCGACCCGATCGCTCCTACAGCACGATCTTCGAGTTCGCCAACAGCCACCGGCGAGCCTCGTGGATCGAGCGAAACACCTGGACGGGCCGCTCGTCGGAGGTGAGCGACATGAAAAGCCTGCCGAGTTCGCCCCGATTGCCGTCGGCCACGATCGCGAGCGGCCCGCGCGGCCGCTGGAGGGGTGCGGTACGCAGACGCTCCGCGATGCTCTCCAGTTCTTCCTTGCCGAGCGCCGACGTCGCCGACGTGATGTCGATGATCTTGCGATAGGGCAGCGTCCCGCTGTCGATCAGTTCCTTGACGAGCATCATCAGGTCCGCAAGCGTGATCTCGCCTCGGGCCACGGCAACGACCATGCGGTCCGGCGGAAAAATATCGAGCTTGAACGGCATGTTACCTGATCGCGAACGGCGCCATTCGCGATCCTACGTCAGCCGCGACTGAGGCGCGACGACGTCCCTTTGCATCGTCACGGCAGAAATATCGCCGATCTGTGCTCAAGTGGCCGTCATGGCATCGGCTGCTCTTCGAGCCATTTTCGCGCCGCGTGCAAGCTATGAAAAACCTTCACCGGACGCTCGGCGCCGGTCAACCGGGCGAATGTCTCGGCGTTGTCGGCAGCCTGGCCGGGACTGACGACGAAAGCGAGCGCACCACGCGGTCGCGAAACGGATTTGGACAGGACCAGATTGGCCATCAACTGGACGGCGGCATCGTCCAAAGGCGAAGTGGGCGAGGCGATGTCGATGATCTTGCGGTAATGCAACACGTCGCTGGCCAGGAATTGCTGGACGGCATCGCGGACGTCGTCGGCGGTGATCGTTCCCCTCACGACCGCGATGACGAGGCGGCTCGGGTGGAAGAAATCGACATGGATCGGCATCTAATTGCGGTTCAGGTTGCCCACATTCCACCGCAGGCGCGCGGCAGGTTGGGTGGCGATACCACGCCCGCCCGCAGCCGCAAACAGGAGTAGTCTCTTGGAGCAGACCGCCGTCATCGTCGTTGTGGCCCTCGCGGCCGGCGCCGCCCTCTATCTGTTCGGCCGCAACGTGTCCTCCCGGCAGCGCCTCATGCGTTCCATGGCGGCAGCGGCCGCCGGCGCCCTGGCCGCCGCCGGCGCGGTCTACGGTCTCCAGTTCCTGACGGGTGACGATACACAGATGGTCGACAATGCGATGATCGAAGCGCGCACGCTGCCGCTGGTCGGGCTCGTGCTGGTCGACGTGCCCGATGCCGAAGCGCGGCTGCGCGCGTCGCTCAAGGAAGAACTGCGCAATCCGACGACGCAGGGCGCGCCTCGCCCCCTCGTGCTGATGAGCGAGTTGCGCGCCAGGCACATCGTGCCGGCGCTGCGGGCCACCGACGCTGCCGACGCCGAGAGCGTGCTGGCGGCGCGCATCGCGCTGATGCGGCATCTCGCCGGCACGAACGTCACGGCCTGCCGTGAATTGGCGCTGATCGGCATCCAGCGGGCCGACCGGCTCGACGCCCAGGGCCAGAAGCTGATGCGCGACATGCTGATCGCCATGGAGAAGGCCTATCGCGCGGGCCGCGACGCCCTGAAGTCGGGCACCGCCCAACCGCCGGTGCCGAACGACACCGAGGCACGCACCCTTCTCGTCGAGGCCGGCCTGACCTCGTCCGATTTCGAGAAGTTGCAGAACCTGGCGAAACTGTCGAACGAGGAGGCGTGCGAGCTGGGCATTCGCCTGAACGGCGCGCCCTCGAAGCTGCCGCCGGACAGGGCGGGCGGCCTGGCCCGCTACCTCGCCGCGGCTCAGTAGAGTGAAGTTTCTCAGGCGACCAGCGGCGAGACCACGGCTTTCAGCACCGACGCGACATCCCGAGGTGACATTCGCACCTGCAGGCCACGCTGGCCGCCGTTGAGGAAGACCCGCTCGTGCGCCATCGTCTCGGCCTCGATGGCGGTGCGTACCAACTTCATCTGGCCGAACGGGCTGATGCCGCCCACCTTGTAGCCGGTCATCCGCTCGGCATCGGCCGGCTTCATCATCTCGGCCGACTTGGCCCCGAATGCCGCCGCCAGCCTCTTCATCGAGACTTCGCGGTCGGACGGCACGATCACGCAAGCCGGCTTGCCGTCGACCAGGGTCATCAGGGTCTTGAGCACGCGCTGCGGCTGCTCGCCCAGCGCCTCGGCCGCCTGCAGCCCGACCTTGTCGGCGTCGGGATCGTAGTCGTAGGTGTGGACCGTGAAGGCGACCTTCGCCTGTTCGAGTGCCTTCGTGGCGCGCGTAACCTTCGACATCCCTGCTCCGACCGCTTCATCCGGCCGGGCAGGATAGCGCAAGTTGCCGGGTCAGTTCCCCTTCAGGATTTTGGCCGTGGCGTCGGCGAAGACCTGGCAGCCCAGCACGATGTCGGCATCGTGGGTATTCTCGGTGAAGTGGTGCGAGATGCCGCCAATCGACGGCACGAACATCATGGCCGCCGGCATCTTCAGGCCGATCACCTGGGCATCGTGGCCCGCGCCCGACGGCATGCGCATATGCTTCTCTGAGGCATGCACGGCGGCCGATTCCTCGATCGCCTCGAGGAAACGCTCGTCCATCACCAGCGGCTGGGTGCGCGAGAGGTTCACGCACTCGACCTTGCACGGGCTGTTCTTCTGGTGATCGGCGACGATCTCCATCAGCTTGGCCTCGAAGGCCTGCAATACCTTGTAGTCGGCGTCACGGAACTGCAGGACCATTTCGGCCCGGCCCGGCACGATGGCCGGCGCGCCGGGCTCCAGCACCATCTTGCCGACGGTCCAGACGCTGCGCGGACCCGAGACGGCGGGGAACTTGTCCATCACGTCGTTGTAGAGCCGCATCATGGCGACCCCCGCATCCTTGCGGATCGGCATCGGCGTCGTGCCGGCATGGTTCTGGATGCCGCTGAAGGTCAGGCGAAACTGCATGATGCCGACGATCGCCGTCACGATGCCGATACGCTTCTCGTCGACCTCCAGCAAACCACCCTGCTCGATATGGGCTTCGAGATAGCCGCGGTACCGGCCCTCCTCCAGATGCTCGCGCGGCACGCCCTCGAGACCGGCCGCCTTCAGTGCCTCGCGCATCGGCGTGCCCTCGTCGCGATGCTTCGCCTTGTCGATGTCGGCCTCGGAGAAGATACCGATGAAGGACCGGCTGCCGGTCATCTGGCCCCAATGGCCTTCCTCGTCGGCCCAGGAGGCGACGTCGACGGCGAGATGCGCCGTCTCGGGGTCCTCGGCCAGCGCCCGCGCCACTTCGAGTCCGTAGATCACGCCCATGACGCCGTCGAGCCAGCCGCCGCGTGGCTGCGTGTCGGAGTGCGAGCCGATCAGGATGCGTGGGCCGGTCTTGGGGCTCTTGCCGATCACCGTGCCAATCCCGTCGATCACGGGCTCCAGCCCCGCTTCCTTCATCCGAGCCACGAGCCAATGCCGGCTCTCGACATCCTGGGGCGACAGATGCGGGCGATGCACGCCGGTCTGGTAGCGGCCGAAATCGGCGATACGCCGCAGGTCGCCGAGCAGTCGTTCACCGTTGATCGTGGGCATGTCGTCGCCTCAGTTCAAATGCGCCGCCACCCAGGCGGCAAGGGAAAGCATGCGGTCGTCGTGGTGGCGCAGGCCGACGAGCTGGACGCCAAGCGGCAGGCCGTTCGGGCCGGTACCCGCGGGCAGCGTTACGCAGGGCGTGCCGGCCAGCGTCCAGATCGAGTTGAAGACCGGATCACCGGTCGCGGCGAGACCCTTGGGCGCCTCGCCCGGTGCGCTGGGCGTCAACAGCAGGTCGACCTTGTCGAACAGGGAATCGACATGGGCCTTGAAGGCGGTGGCCTTGCGTTGGGCCGCGACGTAGCGTTCGAAGGAGACGGCGAGGCCGCGCTTCATCGGCCCGCTCATCAGCTCGTCGCTCACCTTGTCGGGATTGCGCAGCCGCTCGTCGGCATAGTTGCGCACGCTCTCGAAGCCGGTGATCGCGGCATGGTCGTCGATGATGTCGGTGAACTGCGGCGCAAAGTACACGTCGACCACCGAAGCGCCCTTGTCGGACAGCAGGGTCGCCGTCGCCTCGATCAGTGCCTTTGTCTCGGGCTCGGCCTGGTCCCAGACCGGCGAGCGGCAGACACCGATGCGCGGCCGGCCGATGTCGCGGTCGATGCGTACCGGCGGCATTTTCAGCACGGCGGCGCGGAACAGCGCGATGTCCTCGAGCGTGCGCGCCATCAGGCCCAGCGTATCGACCGAATGGCACTGCATCTTGATGCCGACGCGGTTGAAGTCACCGAAGGTCGGCTTGTAGCCCACGACGCCGCAATAGGCGGCGGGCCGGATCACCGAGCCACCGGTCTGCGTACCAAAGGCCAGCGGCACATGCCCATCGGCCACCGCCGCGGCCGAACCCGACGACGAGCCGCCCGGCGTGTGCGCGGGATTGTGCGGATTGGTCGTCGCGCCGGGGTGGCGGTTGGCGAATTCGGTCGTCACCGTCTTGCCCATGATGACGGCATTTTCGGTCCGGCAGAGCGCCACGCAGGCGGCATCGCCGAACGGCACCTTGCCTTCGAAAATCGGCGAGTTGTGGCCGGTCGGCATGTCGTAGGTGTCGATGATATCCTTAACGCCGACCGGGATGCCGCACAGCAGGCCACCGCTGGCTGCATCGGCGGCCCTGGCCTGCGCGATCGCCTGGTCGGGATCGAGATGGACCCAGGCCTTCACGACATCGTCGCGCTCGGCGATACGGTCGAGGCAGTCGCGCACCAACTTCTCGGAGGTAAGCGTGCCGGCCTCGATGGCGGCGACGGCTTCGACGGCGGTGATCGGCTTCATGACAGCACGCTCCGTGCCCAGGCCGCGATGTCGAGCAAGCCTGCATCCTCATGCTGGCGCCCGACAAGCTGGATGCCGACCGGCAGGCCGGTCGGGCCCATGGTCAACGGCAGGGTCACGCAGGGCATCCAGAGATAGGTCCAGAGAAGGTTGAAAGTGGCATCGCCCGTTCGTTCGAGTCCCGGAGGCGCCTCGCCCTTGGCCGGCGCCGTCAGGATGACGTCGATGTCGGAGAACAGAGAATCGACCGCCGCGCGGCCGGTCTCGCCGAGCTTTCGCGCGGCCACCCAGGTTTCGTAGTCGATCTTCGAACCGGCTTCGAGCTTGTCCTTCTTCAGGCTCTCGCTCAGCAGCCCGGGGAAGCGTCGCGCCTCGTCGGCATGGGCGCGCGGCCCGTCGAAGGCTGACAGTGTCTTCTGGCCTTCAGTCATGTCGCGCACCGGCGCGGGCAACTCGATCTCGCTCACCTGCGCGCCAGCCTTCGCGAAAGCCGCCGCGGCATCGTTCACGGCCTGGGTGCCTTCGGGCGACAGCTCGTGGCGATGATGTGTGAAAGCGACGGCAATCCTCGGCGGCCGGTCGATCTTTGCGATCGGCGTGAAGGGCAACGCCATCAGGGCCGCGCGAAACAGCGCGATGTCCTCGACGCTGCGGGCATAGGCGCCGATCGTGTCCAGCCACTCGGTATTGGCCTTCATGCCCGCCGGCGCGAAATGGCCATAGCTCGGCTTGTAGCCCACGACGCCGCAGAAGGCGGCGGGCCGGATGACCGAGCCACCGGTCTGCGTGCCGGTACCCAGCACGCTCTGGAAGTCCGCGACCGCCGCGGCCGAGCCCGACGAGGAGCCGCCCGGTGTATGCCCGGGATTGTGCGGATTCTTCGTAGGACCGGGGTGACGGTTGGCGAACTCCGTCGTCACGGTCTTGCCGAGCAGGATAGCGCCGGCCTCGCGCGCCAGCGCCACGGTGGCGGCGTCGGCCAGCGGCTGGTGCGTGCGGTAGATCGGCGAACCGTAGGTCGTCGGCTGGTCGAAGGAGTCGATGATGTCCTTCACACCCATCGGAATGCCGTGCAGCAGACCCTTTCGTGGTCCGCGATCGAGCATCCTGGCGGTTTCCAGGGCAGCCTCGCGCGCGAGATGCGACCAGGCGAGCACGTCGGCGTCGCGTTGGTCGATGCGGTCGAGATGCGCGCGCACGATCGCCTCGGCGGTTGCCCCTCCGGAGTCCAGTCGTTGCGCGAGTTCGGTAGCGGTAAGCGTGTTGAGCGCGGCCATGATCGCCAGCAAAACAGCAAGAAGCATGCCGCGTCCAGTACGCTTCGGGGTGGCTCGCCCGAGGATCTTCCATGGCTCGCTTCGTGCTTCGTAGAACGGAACCACGGAGGTTTCGTATGCTCACCCGTCGCGCCGCTCTACTCGCCGGCACCGCCCTTCCCTTCATCGGCGCAAGCTCGGCCAAAGCGCAACAACCCTCGACCCTACGCATCGCCATGACACTTGCCGACATCCCGGCGACCGACGGCGCGCCCGACCAGGGCACCGAAGGCATCCGCTTCATGGGCTACACGATGTACGACCCGCTGGTCGCCTGGGACCTGTCGTCCGCGACGGCACCGGCGAAGCTGGTGCCCGGTCTGGCGACCAAGTGGTACCAGGACCCGGCCGACCCCACGAAGTGGATCTTCGAGCTGCGTCAGGGCGTGAAGTTCCACGACGGATCGGACTTCAACGCCGACGCGGTGATCTTCAGCATCGACCGCGCTCTCAACGACAAGTCGGCGGTCTTCGATCGCGTCGGACGCAGCGTGCTGCTGGCGGCGCTCTGGCCGCTGGTCGGCTACCGCAAGATCGACGACTACAAGGTCGAGCTGCAGACCAAGGGCGTCGACACGATCATGCCGTCGCTGCTCAACCGGTTCCCGATCTCGAGTCCGGCCAATTTCGAGAAGGTGGGCCGCGACTGGCAGGCCTATCGCAAGTCGCCCTCGGGCACGGGCCCGTGGAAGATGAAGTCGTGGACACCGCGCGAGCGCGCCGAGCTGGAGCGCAACAACGACTACTGGGACAAGGCGCGCCTTCCAAAGAGCGAGCGCATGGTGCTGCTGCCGATCCCCGACGTCTCCACTCGCACCGCCGCCCTCCTGTCGGGCCGGGTCGACTGGATCGAGGCACCCGCGCCCGACTCGCTCGACAAGCTGCGCGCCGCCGGCTGCAAGATCGAGACGAACGCCATCCCGCACATGTGGCCCTATACGCTCAGCATGCTGCCGGGTGCGCCGACCGCCGACATCCGCGTGCGCAAGGCGCTGAACCTCGCGGTCGATCGCGACGCCATGGTGAAGCTCCTGAACGGGCTCGCCGCGCCGGCCGTCGGCTGCGTGCCGGCCGACCATCCGTGGTTCGGCAACCCGACCTTCAAGATCCGCTACGATCCGGCGGAGGCGAAGAAGCTGCTGGCCGAGGCCGGCTACGGGCCGCAGAAAAAGCTCAAGCTGAAGGTCGCGATCTCGACGTCCGGCTCAGGCCAGATGTATCCGCTGATCATGAACGAGTTCATCCAGCAGCAGTTCGCCGAGGTGGGCGTCGATCTCGAGTTCCAGGTGATGGACTGGAACGCGCTGCTGAACTTCATGCGCCAGGGCGCCAAGGCCCCCGAGGCCGCCGCGTTCAGCGCCATCAACGTGAGCTGGAACACGATGGACCCGCACAATGCCTTCATGCGCTTCGTCGACAGCCAGCAGGTTCCGCCCAGGGGCTCGAACTGGGGCTACATCAACGATCCGGAGTTCGACAAGCTCGCCGCCGAGGCGCGCAGCACGGCGGACCCGGCGGAACTCGACAAGGTGCTGGCGAAGATCAACACGCGCATGGTCGACCAGGCGGTGTTCGTCTGGTTCGTCCACGACGTCTGGCCGAACGCGATCTCGTCCAAGGTGAAGGGCTACGTCCACCCCAAGAGCTGGTACGTCGACTTCTCGCCGGTAACCGTGGGCTGACCGGCTCCGTCAGCGCGGCTTGCCAGCTTGTAGAGCCTCCCAGACACGCGCGGGCGTGGCAGGCATTTCCAGCCGCTCGACGCCCGCGTGCCGTAGCGCGTCGAGAATTGCGGCCATCACGGTCTGAGGTGCGCCGATGCAGCCGGCCTGGCCGGAGCCCTTGACACCCAGCGGATTGGCGGCGGTCGGTCGCTCGACCAATTCGATGTCGAAGAACGGCAGATCGGTCGCGCGCGGCAGCGCGTAATCCATCAGCGAGCCGGTGAGCAGCTGGCCTGAGTCCGGATCGTAGACCGTGTGCTCCAGCATCGCCTGGCCAATGCCTTGTGCAAGCCCGCCCTGTACCTGGCCCTCGGTCAGCATGGGGTTGATCAGGCGGCCATAGTCGTCGACCGCGATGTAGCTCAGCAGCTCCGTTGCACCGGTCTCCGGATCGATCTCGACCTCGGCAACATGACAGCCGTTGGGGAAAGTGAAGACGTCGGTGACGTTCAGCACATGCTCGCCCAGGCCGGGCGACATGCCGTCCGGAAGATTGGCGGCATCACCCGCACTGGTGGCAAGCGTCGCGAGGTCGATGACGCGATCGCTGCCACGCACCGTGAAACGCCCCCGCTCATAGTCGATCTCCTGCTCGTTCGCCTGCAGGAGATGCGCGGCGAGCCGTCGTGCTTTTGCCAGCGCTGCGTCCATCGCCTTGACCAATGCCGCGCCGCCCATGTGCATCGAGCGCGCGCCGCCATGGCCGGCACCGGTTTTCACCGCGCGCGTATCGGCCTGGACGTAACGGAAGGTCTCGATCGGCAGGCCGAGATGCTTCGAGGCAATCTGCGCGAAGGACGTCTCGTGCCCCTGCCCGTTCGACTCGGTACCGACCGCGATCATTACGCTGCCGTCCGGCTCGAACCGCACCTCCGCGCCTTCGTTGGGCGCGCCCCGCGAGGTTTCGAGGAAGCAGGCGACGCCGAGGCCACGCAGACGTCCTCGTGCGCGAGCATTGGCGCGCCGGGCTTCGAAGCCCGGTGCCCGCGCCACGGCGGCATCGAGATTGGCCACGAAGTCACCGGAGTCGATCGCCATGCCCATCGCGGTCCTGTACGGGAACGAGGCGATCAGGTTCTGCCGCCGCAGATCGGCCGGATCGCGGCCCAGTGCGCGTGCCGCCGCCTCGATGGCACGCTCGACGATGTAGTTCGCCTCGGGCTTGCCGGCGCCGCGATAGGCATCGACCGGCGTCGTGTTGGTAAGCGCCCCGCGCACGTCGACCGCGATCGCGGGAATGTCATAGACCCCGCCCTGCGCCGTCGAGGCGGCGACCACCGAGGCGCCGGGCCCGTTGCCCGACAGGTAGGCGCCGAGATTTGCGACCATCGCCACGTCGAGCGCCAGGATGCGTCCCGCCTCATCGAGCGCGATCCGTGCCGTCGCCTCGATGTCGCGGCCCTGCGCGCCCATCACGAAATCCTCGGCGCGATCGGCCAGCCAGCGCACCGGGCGCTTGAGGCGCCGCGCCGCCCACAGAAGCAGGATCCATTCGGGATAAAGGAAGTTCTTCATCCCGAACCCGCCGCCGACATCCGGCGCATGAAGCTGGATGCGCTCGGGCGCCACCTTGAAGATGAATTCGGCGAGCTGGCGGCGGATGCCGTGCAGCCCCTGCCCCGTCAGTTCAAGGTCCATGGTATCCGTCGCCGGGTCGTAACGTGCGATGCCGGCACGCGGCTCCAGCGGAACCACGATGACACGGTTGTTGGTCACGTCGACGTCGACGATGTGCGCGGCGCTCTTCATTGCCTGGGCGACGGCAGCGTGGTCGCCGCGCTGCACATGGTAGGCGAGATTGCCCGGCGCCTCGTCCCACAGCACCGGCGCCCCCTCGGCCAGTGCCGTGCGGCCGTGGCTTACCGACGGCATTGGCTCGTAGTCGATCTCGATCCGCTCCGCCGCCTCGCGCGCGATCTCCGCACTGTCGGCCACGACGAAGCACACCGGATCGCCGACATGACGCACGCGGCCCGTCGCCAGCGCCGGTCGCGGCGGCACGATCATCGGCTTGACCGCGGCCAGGCAAGGCATGTGGCCCAAACCGTCCGCCGCCAGATCGTCCGCCGTCGCGACGAGATGCACGCCCGGCATCGAGGCCGCGGACGATACGTCGATCGAACGGATCAGGGCATGGGCATGCGGCGAGCGCAGGACATGACCGTGGAGCGCGGCGGGCTCGCCGATATCCTCGACATAGCGGCCGTGACCGGTGAGGAAACGCGCATCCTCGAGGCGGCGTATCGATCTTGCGTCCCGGCTTCCATCCGCCACGTCGTTTCTCCCGAACCGTTCGTTGGCGGCGAGCATACACCATTGACGGGCCTCTACGACGGGCGGAGGCTCCCGCCACCCGTCAGACCCAACAGCACTTCGGAGGATATCAATGATCGATCTGCACTATTGGCCGACACCCAACGGCAAGAAGGTCACCATCCTGCTGGAGGAATGCGGCCTGCCCTACAAGGTCGTGCCGGTAAACATCGGACAGGGCGACCAGTTCACGGACGCCTTCCTGGAGATGAATCCCAACCATCGCATGCCGGTGATGGTCGACAACGCTCCGGCCGATGGCGGCAAGCCACTGGTCGTGTTCGAGTCCGGCGCGATCATGATGTACGTCGCCGAGAAGGCCGGGAAGTTCTATCCGCAAGACCTGCGGACCAGGCACGAAGTAAACCAGTGGCTGATCTGGCAGATGGCCAACCAGGGCCCGAAGAGCGGCGAATGCGGGCACTTCCGCCGGGTCGACCAAGCCAAGGAAGGCGATCAGAAGTACGCCATCACGCGCTTCACCGACGAGGTGAACCGCCTCTACGGCGTGCTGAACAACCGCCTCTACAAGCACAAGTACCTGGCGGGCGACCAGTACACGATCGCGGACATGATCTGTTATCCGTGGACGGTGAACTGGAAATTCCAGGGGCAGGACATCGAGGAGTTCCCCTACTTCAAGCGCTGGTTCGAGGAACTGGGTGCGCGTCCCGCCGTCCAGAAGGGCATGGCGGTCGGCGCCGACTTCTCTGTCGATCGCGAGAAGCTGCCGCCCGAGGAGCAGGAGCGCATTCGCAAGATGCTCTATAATCAACGCGCCCGGCCGGTTCGTGTCGCCTAGCTAAAGACGCTGTTCGCTGGAGAGGGGTGGCGCCACCTCCTCCAGCGACTTGCACTCCGCCGCGACGCCGAGCTTCAGGGTGACCAGCGATGCCGTCAGCATCAGCACGGCGCCGAGCATATAGCCCCACATGATCTCGCCGGAGCTGCCGCCGGCGATCAGCACGCCGAACAGCCACGGCCCGCCGACGCCGCCGAACAGGGTGCCGAAGGCGTAGAAGAGCGCAATGGTGAGTGCGCGGATCTCCAGCGGGAAGCACTCGCCCACCGTGAGATAGGCGGCACTGGCCGCCGCCGAGGCGAAGAAGAAGACGACGCTCCACATCGCCGTCTGCGTCGTGGCATCGAGATGGCCGGCATGGAACATCCAGCCCGTCACCGCCAGCAGTACGCCCGAGATCGCGTAGGTGGCCGTGATCATGTGCCGGCGCCCCAGCGTGTCGAACAGCGGCCCGAGTAGCAGCGGGCCCAGAAAATTGCCGATCGCGAAAGGCAGGATGTAGAGCCCGACCTTGTCGCCCGGCACGTTGTAGAACCTGGTGAGGATCAGCGCGTAGGTGAAAAAGATCGCGTTGTAGACGAAGGCCTGCGAGGCCATCAGCACCAGGCCGAGGGTCGTGCGGCTGCGATAGTGCTTGAGCAGGGTCCGCGCGACGGAGACCATCGTCGTCTTGTGCGGATCGCCGAGCGTCAGCCACTGCGTCACCGGCGCCAGCTTCTTGCCCGTGTCGGCCTCCACCCGCGCCTCGATTTCCTCGACGACACCCTCCGCCTCGCGCGGCTTGCCGTGGATCATCAACCAGCGCGGGCTTTCCGGCAGATAGCGACGCAGGAAGAGGATCATCAAGCCAAGCACCGCGCCGGAGCCGAAGGCCACCCGCCAGCCCATGTCGGGATCGAGCACGTTGGGATCGAGCAACCAGACCGACAGCAGCGCGCCGCCGGCCGCGCCGATCCAGAAGCTGCCGTTGATCGCGAGATCGATGCGGCCGCGCAGCCGCGCCGGGATCAATTCCTGGATCGCCGAGTTGATGGCGGAGTATTCGCCGCCGATGCCGGCGCCCGTCAGGAAGCGAAAGAACAGGAAGCTGTAGAAATCCCATGAGAAGGCCGTCGCCGCCGTCGCGACCAGATAGACGCCCAGCGTCACGTTGAAGAGCTTCTTGCGGCCCAGCCGATCCGTGAGATGCCCGAAGAACAGCGAGCCCAGCACCGCGCCCGCAAGATAGGCGCTGCCGGTCAGGCCGACCTGTTCGGCCGTAAGCTGCAGGCGCGGGCTGGTCTGCAGTGCCGCTGCCACCGAGCCCGCCAGCGTCACCTCCAGCCCGTCGAGAATCCAGGTGATGCCCAGCGCAACGACGACCAGCCGGTGGAAACGGCTCCACGGCAGGCGGTCGAGGCGAGCGGGAACGTCGGTCTGCACAGGCGGTGCAACGCAACGCCCCGTCGAAGGTTCAAATCCCTTGCGACCGTCACCACCGCAAGGCTGGGTTGCCGCGCCGGAGCTGGCGACCGTGATGGTCGCCGCTTAAAGTAGCGGCATGACCGACAATACTATGGCAGCCGGTGCCGCGCCCGTCTCTGCCCCCGCGGCTCCGGCTCCTTCGGCCTCCGCCAACAACACGACCTTCGCCGTCATTCTCTCCCTGAGCTTCTGCCATCTGCTCAACGACATGATGCAGTCGCTGGTGCCGGCGCTGTATCCGATCCTCAAGGACTCATACGAGCTGTCATTCGGTCAGATCGGCTTCATCACGCTGGCCTTCCAGTGCACGGCGTCGATGCTGCAGCCGGTGGTCGGCATGTACACCGACAAGAAGCCCCAGCCCTATTCCCTGATGGTCGGCATGGGTTTCACCCTGGTCGGCCTCCTGTTGATGTCGCAGGCGAATTCATACCCGCTGATCCTGCTCGCCGCGGCACTGATCGGAATGGGCTCGTCGGTGTTCCATCCCGAAGCCTCGCGGGTCGCGCGCATGGCGGCCGGCGGCCGCTACGGCCTCGCCCAGTCGCTGTTCCAGGTCGGCGGCAATATGGGCTCCGCAGCCGGTCCGCTGCTCGCGGCCTTCATCGTCGTGCCGGCCGGTCAGCAAAGCATCGTCTGGTTCTCGGCGGCCGCGCTCGTCGCGATGATCGTGCTGTTCCAGGTCGGTCACTGGTACAAAGCCAACCGTACCAGCCAGAAGCCGGGATCACGCAAGGCCGCCGCCGCGGCAGGGCACGTGACCTTGTCGAAGGGCCGCGTCGGCATTGCCGTGGCGATCCTGGTGGCGCTGCTCTTTTCCAAGAACGTCTACAGCGCCAGCCTCGGCTCCTACTTCACCTTCTACCTGATCCAGAAGTTCGGCGTGGAGGTGCAGACCGCGCAGCTCTTTCTGTTCGCTTTCCTGGTTGGCATCGTGGTCGGCACGATCCTGGGCGGCGTCGTCGGCGACAGGCTCGGCCGCATCCCCGTGATGTGGTTCTCGATCCTGGGGGCCCTGCCCTTCGCGTTGATGCTGCCCTACGCCAACCTGTTCTGGACTGGGATCCTGGCGGTCGCGGTGGCGATCATCATGGCCTCGGCCTTCTCCGCGATCCTGGTCTATGCGCAGGAACTCCTGCCCGGCCGGGTCGGCCTGGTGGCCGGCATGTTCTTCGGCGTGTCGTTCGGCCTGGGTGGCCTGGGCGCCGCCGCGCTGGGCGAGATCGCCGACCATGCCGGCATCGAGGCCGTCTACAAGGTAACACCGTTCCTGCTGCTGCTCGGCCTGCTCACGGCCTTCCTGCCCAAGCACCCGAGCGCGCCGAAGCTGCCGGCCTGATCGGACCCCGATCAGCCAATGCCGGCCGTAGCGATGCGGCCGGCTTCGGCGATCACCGCACTGCGCGCCTCATCGGAAATCGTCGAGCCCGTGTAGTAGGCCGTGATGAAGACCGGCGCACGGCCCGGTGGCCAGGCGACGGCGATATCGTTGGCGCTGCCGTGACCGCCGGTACCGGTCTTGTCGCCAACCCGCCAACCGGCCGGCACGCCGGCCCTCAGCCGCCTGTCCCCCGTCTTGTTCGCGACCAACCAGCCGATCAACCGATCGCGCGACGCAGCCGACAGGACATCGCCCGCAACGAGCTTCTGCATCGTGCCCAGCATGGCCAGCGGCGAGGTCGTGTCGCGCGGATCGCCCGGCGTGCCCTCGTTCAATTCGGTCTCGATCCGGTCGAGCCGCGTCACCGGATCACCCAGTCCGCGCACGAAGGCGGTCAGCCCCACCGGGCCGCCGAAGCTCGCGAGCATCAGGTTGCCCGCCGTGTTGTCGCTGAGAGTTACGGCAGCCGCGCAGATCGCATCCACCGTCATGCCACCCGGTCCCACATGGTCCTTGGTCGCGGGCGAGTAAGGCACGAGATCGCTGTCGGCGAAGAAGACGCGGCGATCGAGCTTTTCTTCGCCGCGATCCACGCGAGCCAGCATCAAGGCAGCGGCCAGGAACTTGAAGGTGCTGCACATCGGGAAACGCTCGTCGCCGCGATGGACGGACCGCCGGCCGGTTGCCGTGTCGAGCAGGGCCACGCCGAGACGGCCGCCGTTGCGCCGCTCGAGGTCGCGAAGCGCCGACTGAGCGTCATCGGCGAAAGCCGGAAGGGACAGTAGAGGCGCAGCCAGCAGTGTGCGGCGGGCGATCGAAACGGGCACGGGCTCCTCCTCGGTGGCTCCGTCGCGTGGCTATGGAGTGAATGTGGCGGCATGCTGGCGTGTCGCTTGCGTGCCGTTGCGCTAAAGTGGTGACCGGATTCGCCCCGCGGTCGAGTTCCGCGCTATGCCGCAGCAAAGCCCAGGAGACGGCATGACCCTCGGAATGTCCATCGCGACCTTTACGGTCGTCCACGTCGTCATCAGCCTGATCGCCATCGGTGCGGGTGTCGTCGCCTGCGCCCGGATGCTCAAAGGACGGCGGCTCGATTCATGGAATTCGGTGTTCCTCCTCTTCACGGTGCTGACCACGGTGACCGGCTTCCTCTTTCCCATCAACGTGTTCACTCCCGCGATCGGTGTCGGGATCGTGTCGTCGGTCGCCCTCGCGATCGCGCTGGTGGCGCTCCATGTCGGCCGGCTCGCCGGTGCGTGGCGATGGATCTATGTCGCGAGCGCCCTGTTCGCCTTCTATCTCAACGTCTTCGTCCTGGTCGTGCAGTCCTTCCAGAAGATCGGAATCCTGAACAGGTTCGCGCCGACCGGCTCTGAGCCGCCTTTCGCCGTGGCGCAGGGCATCGTACTGCTGGGCTTCATCCTGCTGGGCTTCCTGGCGCTGAGACGCTTCCGTCCAAACTGAACAATCGAGGAATCGCATGAAGGATTTTGCGGGCAGGATTGCCGTCATCACCGGCGGCGGCACGGGCATGGGTCGCGAGCTGGCGCGGCAACTCGCGGCCGAGGGCTGCAGCATCGCGCTGGGTGACGTGTCGAGTGGCGCAATGGCCGAGACCAAGCGGCTCTGCGAGGCAGCCGGGCTCAATCAGGGCCAGCGCATCACCACGCATGTCGCCGACGTGGCCGACGAACCGCAAGTGGTGCGCTTCCGTGACGAGCTCGCCGAGCAGCACGAGACCGATCGCATCCATCTCCTGTTCAACAATGCCGGCATCGGTGGCGGTGGCAGCTTCCTCGTCAATGCGCGCGACGAATGGGAGCGCACGTTCAACATCTGCTGGGGTGGCGTCTATCTTTGCACGCGAACCCTCATGCCCATGCTGCTGCGCGCCGATGCCGGCCATATCGTCAATACGTCGAGCGTGAACGGCTTCTGGGCCTACATCGCCCCCAACATCCCGCAGACCGCCTATGCCGCCGCCAAGTTCGCCGTGAAGGGCTTCACGGAGGCGCTCATCACCGACCTGCGCCTCAACGCCCCCCATATCAAATGCTCGGTGGTGATGCCCGGCCATATCGGCACGTCGATCATCGCCAACTCGCGCAAGCTGCAGAGCGGCAACCAGACCGACGAGATCACGCCGCACGAGGTCGGGCTGGCGCGCGCCCGCATTTCCTCGATGGGCATCGATGCGACCAGGCTCTCGGACGATGATGTCCGCAAGATGATCGCCGAACGGGCGCGGCGCTTTCTCGAGGACGCGCCGACCACTGCCGCCGAGGCTGCGACGATCATCCTCGACGGCGTGCGCAACGAGCGCTGGCGCATCCTGGTCGGCCGCGATGCCGAGCGTATCGACAGCCTCGTGCGCGAGACACCCGAGCAGGCTTACGAGACTGAGTTCTTCGAAGCCTTCGCGAAGGAGACCGGATGGGTGGTCGGCGGACGCTGACGCGCCGCCGCACGCCGGCCGGTCATGTCACGGCCTGGCAACGTCCTGACGGCCGGGCACGCGTCCGGAACTGAGCGGCGGCACCTGCTGCTGCTCGGCATCGCGCGGCTCCAGGCTGAAGAGGTCGCGATCGATTGACGTCGGGCGCTGGTTGGCGACATCGCGGCGATCGTACAGGAACATGCGGCGCGCATTGGCAGGCGGCAGGCGCGTCGCGTCGGCGAGGCTGCGGGGGCCCTGCAGGACGATGTCGTACCGGTCGGGATCCGTCGGCGACAGGCTGACGTAGCAAACGGCGCGATAGCGCCCACCCTGATTGACCGCCACTTCGAAGGTCGGCCCGAGGATCTCGGGCAGCGCAACGCCGGCCGCGCGCAGATCGTCATAGAGCTTGTCGACCTCTTCGCGGGTCCGCATGACCGACCAGGTGGCGAGTTGATCGGCGAGCCGTCCCCTGGCCTTGGCGGCATTCAGTCCGTCCTGGACGCGCTCCAGCATGTACTGGCGAACCTGCGGGCTGGCGATCGGCCCGACGATCATTGACGACACCGGTGCCGGCGCAGGCAGCGAGTTGTTGCAGACGTTCGCCGCCTGGTGGGACATCGGAAGCGACGGCCGCTCGAGTCCGATCGGGCAGAGGTTGAGCTCCAGGAATTCCCCGATCGTCTCGAGGTACTGGTATTCCTCGACCGGGCGCGCCATCAGGTTGGCCACAAAGGTCGGCGGCAGTCCCAGATCGGCGGCATACCGGATCAGCATCGCCGCACCGCCGCGCGCATCGGCAAAGCCTTGCAGCCGGCTCGCCACCGGATCGTCGTGGGTCTGTTCCCGCAATTCGCTGCGGTCGAGGAAGAAGTTGTGGAAGGCGACCTTGCCGCCCACTTCGACGTTGCAATCGTGCGGGTAAGCAGCGGCGGCGCGAACCGCGGTGCCTCCGAGCAGCGCGAGGGCACAGGCCGACAGGCAGAGGTCCTGCTTGCGGACGACCGCGACGACCTTGTAGCTCTTCAGGAGCTGGCCGATCTTGATCCCTTCCGAGAGGCTTCCGCCCAAGCTGCTCAGCTCGATCGTCGCCAGCGGGACGTTCGCGCTCGCGGGCGCCACGGCCTGCAGCCTTACAAGGATATCGCGCAACCTCTCGGCGTCCCCCGTCTCGATCGTGCCGGTCAGCCGCAATGTCGGCGTCTCGGGGGTCTTGGTCCGGGCGTGGAAGCCAGCCGGCGATGCGGTCGACGCGACGGGCTTGATGGTGGCGGCGAACGCTTCCGAGGGAATCGCGATCGATACGATCCCGAGGATCCCCAGCACCAGAAAGGCCGCAAGCTTCCGCATACTCGTCTCGCTATCGCGATGCCGACTCATCGTCGAGCATCTAATGCACTGTTCGCGCCACTGTGAACGTTAGTGAGCATGACGCGTAAACTTCGTGTCAGAAAATCGATTCAAATCGTTAAATCGGGCAGCAACTGCGTCCCAAAGCGCCCCTCCTGAAGGCAGAAACCAGGTCCACGGTTGCACCAAAAAGCCACATTTACGAGAAAGGCCCCGATCACCGCGATGAACGGCGATCGAGGCCTTCGGCGATAGCATCCCACCCGTCAAGCGGCGAGAGCACAATCGTTTCGATCGTTTCCCGTCGGCCGTGCAGTGCGGCCGAATGCGAGATCAAGCCTTCAGGTTGACCGCCGCTTCCTTGCCGCGCTCGACCTGAACGTCGTACGTGACCTTCTGGCCTTCATTCAGACCATTGAGGCCAGCGCGCTCGACTGCGCTGATATGTACGAACACATCCTTGCCGCCCGAGTCGGGCTGGATGAAGCCGTATCCTTTGGTGGCATTGAACCACTTGACGGTACCTGAAGCCATTTTCGTGTCCTTCATTTCCGGCGCGAGAGAACCGAGCCACCGACACGATAGCAAGATTTCGCCCCTTCTGACCATCGCCCGTCGACGGCCCGAAAACGGACCATAAAATAGTCACGAAGGGGCGAACAACAGGCCTGTGCTGCCTTCAGGCCCCCACTATTCGGGGGTAGGGCGTTCCGGGCGCCGGACCATGCCGGCACGTTCCAGCCGGTACAATTGCGCAGGGAAAGGTCTGAATCTCGTTCCCCGGATCATCGCGCCGGGGGCGTGAAGCCTTTGCTGCGGATCTTCTTCTCCAGGATGGCGATTCCGGCCGCGGTATCGCCCTTGTTGCACTTGTTGATGCCCTCCATGATGTCGAAGTCGGGTCGAGTGCCTCCGTTACCGCCCGCGTCCCCAAGATAGCGAGTGGCGTAGTCGCCGAGCTTCTTGCAGTAGGCCGCGTCGTCGCTCTGGGCGGCCGCCTCGCTCGCGACACACGCCAACAGAACGAGCGGAAGAGTCAGTCTCGTCATCGGATCGTTTTCGCCCCCTTGTTGATTGCCGCCACACCGGCCGACGCACCCGGTGTAAACTCTCGGCCCAGAGCCACACAAGGCCGCATCGCGGCGACGGAGGATCGCTTGAAGACCTACCAGCATTTCATCGCCGGTGAATACGTGGACCCGATCGGCGGCAAGTGGATCGACAGCATGGACCCCTATCGCGGCGAGGTCTGGGCCCGGATTCCCCAGGGCTGCGCCCGCGACGTCGACCGTGCCGTCGCGGTCGCGTCGCTCGCCCTCCGCGAAGGGCCGTGGGCGACCCTGTCGGCGTCCAGTCGCGGAAAGCTGATGCTCAGGCTCGCCGACCTGATCGCGGCCAACGCTCAGCGGCTCGCGGAGATCGAGGTGCGCGACAACGGCAAGCTGCTCTCGGAGATGCTGGGACAGGTCAACTACAATCCCGAATGGTGGCGCTACTTCGGCGGCCTCGCCGACAAGATCCAGGGTGCCGTCGTGCCGATCGACAAGCCCAACCACTTTGCCTTCACCCGGCACGAGCCGGTCGGCGTCGTGGCGGCGCTCACCGCCTGGAATTCGCCACTGCTGTTCATCGCCTGGAAATGCGCCGCAGCCCTCGCCGCCGGCTGCACCGTGGTGGTGAAGCCGTCGGAGTTCGCGTCTGCATCCACGCTCGAATTCGCGGCCCTGACCAAGGAAGCCGGCTTCCCCGACGGCGTGTTCAACGTCGTCACCGGCTACGGCCAGGAGGCTGGCGCGGCCCTCGTCGACCATCCGGGTGTCTCGAAGATCACCTTCACCGGCTCCGACAGCACCGGCGCGAAAATCTATGCGCAGGCCGCCAAGACGCTGAAGCGCGTGTCGCTCGAACTGGGCGGCAAGTCCCCCAACATCGTGTTCGAGGATTGCGACCTCGGCGCTGCCGCGTCGGGCGCGATCTCCGGCATCTTCGCCGCCACCGGCCAGACCTGTATCGCGGGCTCGCGCCTGCTGGTGCAGAACTCGATCCGCGAGGAATTCAGCCAGCGCGTCGCCGAGCTGGGCCGCTCGGCGCGCAAGGGCGACCCGATGCTGCCGGACACCAACATCGGCCCGGTCACGACCGCGCCGCAGTACCGCAAGATCCTCGACTATATGGAGATCGCCAAGGCCGAGGGCGCGCGCTGCATTCTGGGCGGCGGCGCGGCCAGCGACATGCCGGGCGGACAGTTCGTCGAGCCGACCATCTTCGTCGACGTGCGGCCCGACATGCGAATCGCGCGGGAAGAAGTGTTCGGTCCTGTCCTTTCCATCATCGGCTTCGACACCGAGGAGGAAGCGGTGCGACTGGCCAACGACACGATCTACGGGTTGGCGGCCGGCGTCTGGACCAAGGACATGAACCGGGCGCTGCGCATGACCGCCGCACTCAAGGCCGGCACCGTCTGGGTCAACACCTACCGGGCCATCAGCTACATGATGCCCTTCGGTGGCATGAAGCATTCCGGAATCGGCCGGGAAAGCGGCATGGACGCGATCCACGAGTATCTCGAGACCAAGAGTGTCTGGATCTCGACGGCGGAGGGTTCACCCGCCAACCCGTTCGTGATGCGCTAGGCCGCCAAGGAACTACGCCAGGCCGTTTTTCAGACGGAGGACAGCCTGGCGGGCGAGCTCATCGAGACCCTCCCCGCCCTTCGCCAAATGCATCACGATCTGCTCGACCGAGTCGAAATCCTGCGTGCACGCCGATTCCAGATCGTACCAGAGCTTGGCAGTCTCGCCTTCAGCGGGATGGGGGCGTGAACCCCTTGCTGCGGATCTTCTTCTCGAGGGCGGCAATGCCGGCAGCGGTGTTGCCCTTGTCGCACTTGTCGACGCCATCCATGATGTCGAAGCTTGGACGGTTACCGCCATTGAAGCTGCTGTCGCCCGCGTATTGGGTCGCGTAGTTAGCGAGCTTCTTGCAATAGGCCGCATCGTCGCTTTGCGCCATGGTCTGGCTGGCCAGAAAGGCGGACAGGGAAATCAGAACGGTAAAACGTGTCATTGATCGGGCTGCTCACTGAATAGCCAGCGAATCGGAAAGCCGTGTTCGACGCGCGATATGCTTGGTTTGCTCAGGCAAACAATAGGCTGACCTATTCGATCCCGTCACGCGAAAAACCGTTCATCCTTTCCCGTGGATCGGCCGCCGTTCGTGATGCGCTGACTACGACCGGCAGTCCTTGAGGTGGAGGAGGGCTTCGCGCACCGCAGGGTCGAGCCCCTCCCCACCCGCGTCGAGATGGGCGACGATGGCGTCTCGCATGGAAGGCGGCCAGAACTTCAGGAGGTGCGTGGCGATGGCCGATGGAGCGTCCAGGCGCCGCTGAGGGGTGAAGAACCTGCCGATCTGGTTGGCCATCGTCACCAGTTTTTCCGCCGACATGATGGCTACTCCGCCGCGATGCGCCGGCTGCGCCGGGCCCGATCGGCATACTCCTTCTGCCAGTCGCCCGGACCGTTCGAGGGCGCCACCTGCACCGCCGTGACCTTGTATTCGGGGCAGTTCGTCGCCCAATCCGAGATGTCCGTCGTGACGACATTGGCCTGCGTGTCGGGATGATGGAACGTCGTGTAGACGACGCCCGGCGCCACCCGATCGGTGATGTGGGCGCGCAGGCTGGTGCTGCCGACGCGGCTGTCGAGCCTGACCCAATCGCCGTCGCGCACGCCGCGCTGCTCGGCATCGTGCGGATGGATCTCCAGCAGGTCGTGGTCATGCCACAGGACATTGTCGGTGCGTCGCGTCTGGGCGCCGACATTGTATTGGCTGAGGATGCGGCCCGTGGTGAGTAGCAGCGGAAAGCGCGGTCCCGTGCGCTCGTCCGTCGGCACATACTCGGTGATCAGGAAGTTGCCTTTGCCGCGGACGAAGCCGCCGACATGCATCACCGGCGTGCCGAGTGGAGCCTTCTCGTTACAGGGCCACTGGACGGATCCGACCCGGTCGAGAAGGTCGTAGGAAACGCCCGCGAAGCCGGGCGTCAGAGCCGCGATCTCATCCATGATCTCCGAGGGATGCCGGTACGGCATCGCGAACCCCATCGCCGCGGCGACCGCCAGCGTGACCTCCCAGTCGGCCATGCCGCTCTTCGGTGCCATCACGCGGCGCACGCGGTTGATGCGGCGTTCGGCGTTGGTGAACGTACCGTCCTTCTCGAGAAACGTGGAACCCGGCAGGAAGACGTGGGCGTAGTTCGCCGTTTCGTTCAGGAACAGATCCTGGACCACGACGCATTCCATGGACGAAAGCGCCCGAGCGACATGCGCGGTATCGGGATCCGACTGCAGGATATCCTCGCCCTGGACGTAAAGGCCCTTGAAGCTGCCCTCGATCGCGGCGTCGAACATGTTGGGGATGCGCAGGCCCGGTTCCGAATCGAGGGGGCGCCCCCACATCGTCTCGAACGTCTCGCGCACCTGATCGTCGGAGACGTGGCGATAGCCGGTGAGTTCATGGGGGAACGATCCCATGTCGCAGGCGCCCTGGACGTTGTTCTGGCCGCGCAGCGGATTCACGCCAACGCCCGGCCGGCCGAGATTGCCCGTCGCCATGGCAAGGTTGGCAATGGCCATGACCGTCGTGGTGCCCTGGCTATGCTCGGTTACCCCGAGCCCGTAGTAGATCGCGGCATTGCCGCCGCCCGCGTAAAGCCGCGCGGCACCGCGGATCGCCTCGGGATCGACACCCGCCACCGTGCCGACCGTCTCGGGGCTGTTCTGCGGCTCCGAGACGAAGGCAGCCCAGTATTCGAAGGCATCGCGGTCGCAGAACTCCCGCACGAACCGTTCGTTCACCAGGCCTTCGGTGACGATCGTATGGGCGAGCGCGTTCATCACCGCCGTATTGGTGCCGGGCCGCAGCGGCAGGTGATGGTCGGCTTCGACGTGCGGCATCCGCACGAGGTCGATGCGGCGCGGATCGATCACGATCAGCTTCGCGCCCTGGCGGAGGCGCTTCTTCATGCGCGAGGCGAAGACCGGATGCGCATCCGTCGGGTTGGCGCCAATCACCACCATCACGTCGCAATGCTCGACCGAATCGAAGTCCTGGGTGCCGGCCGATGTGCCGAATGCCTGCGCGAGGCCGAAGCCCGTCGGCGAGTGGCAGACGCGCGCGCAGGTGTCGACATTGTTGTTGCCGAAGCCGCCGCGGATCAGCTTCTGCATCACGTAGGTTTCCTCGTTGGTGCAGCGCGAGGAGGTGATGCCGCCGATGGCCAGGCGCCCGTGTTTTTCCTGCAGCCGACGGAACTCCGACGCGACCCGGCCGATCGCGTCGTCCCAGCTCACTTCGCGCCACGGTTGGTCGATGCTCTCGCGGATCATCGGCTTCACGATGCGATCCCTGTGATGGGTATAGCCCCAGGCGAAGCGGCCCTTGACGCAGGAATGCCCTCGATTGGCCTTGCCGTCCTTCCACGGCACCATGCGCACCAGCTCCTCGCCGCGCATCTCGGCCTTGAAGCTGCAGCCGACGCCGCAATAGGCGCAGGTCGTCACCACCGAATGTTCGGGCTGCCCGATCTCGATCAGGCTCTTCTCCGAGAGCGTCGCCGTCGGACAGGCCTGGACGCAGGCCCCGCACGACACGCATTCGGAACTCAGGAAATCGTCGAGCGAGGCGCCGGGCGACACCTTCGATTCGAAGCCGCGCCCCTGGATGGTGAGCGCGAAGGTACCCTGCACTTCCTCGCACGCACGCACGCAGCGCGAGCAGACGATGCACTTGGAAGGGTCGAAGGTGAAATACGGATTGCTCTCGTCCTTCTCCTGCTTCGTATGGTTCTCGCCCTCATAACCATAGCGCACGTCGCGCAGCCCGACGGCGCCAGCCATGTCCTGCAACTCGCAATCGCCATTGGCGGCGCATGTCAGGCAGTCGAGCGGATGGTCGGAGATGTAAAGTTCCATCACGCCGCGGCGAATCTTCTTCAGCCGCTCGGTTTGCGTCGACACGACCATGCCGGCCGCCACCGGCGTCGTGCACGAGGCGGGCGTGCCGGCCCGGCCTGCAATCTCGACGAGGCACAGGCGGCAGGAGCCGAAGGCCTCCACCGAATCGGTGGCGCAGAGCTTGGGCACCTGGATGCCCGCCTCCACCGCCGCGCGCATGATGGAGGTGCCTTCGGGAACCGCGACGGTCCGGCCGTCGATGACGAGCGAGACCTGCACCTCGTCGCGGCTGGCGGGCGTGCCGTAGTCGGTTTCGGAAACGAGCGGCATCGCGTGCTCCTATCCCGCGGCCACGGCCGTGGCTCGGCGGACAAAATCCTCCGGAAAGTGCCGCAGGGCGCTCATCACCGGATAGGGCGTGAAGCCGCCCAGGGCGCACAGCGATCCGAACTTCATGGTCTGGCAGAGATCCTCGATCAGCTCGAGGTTTGCCGCGACGCGTTCGCCCCGCTTGATCTTGTCGATGGTCTCGACGCCGCGCGTCGAGCCGATGCGGCAGGGCGTGCACTTGCCGCAGGATTCGATGGCGCAGAATTCCATGGCGAAGCGCGCCTGCCGCATCATGTCGACGGTCTCGTCGAAAACGACGATGCCGCCATGGCCGATCAGGCCGTCGCGCGCGGCGAAAGCCTCGTAGTCGAACGCCGTGTCGAACAACGCGCGCGGGAAGTAGGCGCCCAGAGGCCCGCCGACCTGCACTGCCCGTACCGGCCGGCCGCTTCGTGTGCCGCCGCCGATCCCGTCCACCAGCTCGCCCAGCGTCACGCCGAACGCCGTCTCGAAGAGGCCGCCATGCCTGATGTTGCCGGCCAGCTGGATGGGCATGGTGCCGCGCGATCGTCCCATCCCGAAGGCCGAATAGGCCTCGGCGCCCTCGGCCAGGATCCACGGCACGGTGGCCAGCGAGACCAGGTTGTTGACGACCGTCGGCCGGCCGAACAGGCCCGTGTGTGCCGGCAGCGGCGGCTTGGCGCGAACCTGTCCGCGTTTGCCCTCGATGCTCTCCAGCAGCGCGGTCTCCTCGCCGCAGACATAAGCGCCGGCGCCGACGCGGACCTCGATGTCGAAACCGGCCTCCCCGCCCAGCAGCCCGTCGGCTTCGGCGAGCAACACGGCGCGCTCGAACGTGCGCACGGCATCGGGATATTCGGAGCGGATGTAGACGAAACCCTTGGACGCGCCGACGGCGAGGCCGGCGATCGCCATGCCCTCGATCAACGCGAAGGGGTCGCCCTCCAGAAGCATGCGATCGGCGAAGGTGCCGGAATCGCCTTCGTCGGCGTTGCAGACGACATACTTCCGGTCGGCCGATGCATCGGCCACCGTCTTCCACTTGATGCCCGTCGGGAAGCCTGCGCCGCCGCGGCCGCGCAGGCCGGACTTCGTGACTTCCTCCAGGGTCTTCGCCGGGCCGAGGCTGCGGGCGCGTTCGAGGCCGCGGCCACCGCCATGGGTGCGCCAATCGGCGAGCGACAGTGGATCGACGATGCCGCTGCGCGCGAAGGTGAGCCGCGTCTGGCGCTTCAGAAAGGGAATGTCCTCGGGCCGACCGAGATACAGGGGATGGCCGGCGCCAGCTGTCAGCAGGCCCGACGCATCGCCGGGCCTTACGGGGCCGAAGGCGATGCGCCCATCCGGCGTTTCGACTTCGACCATCGGCTCCAGCCAGAACAAGCCGCGCGAACCGGTGCGCACGATCTGGATTTCGATGCCGCGCCGCCTGGCCTCGTCGCACAACGCGGCCGCGACCTTGTCGGCACCGACGGCCCGGGCGGCGGCGTCGCGTGGCACGAAGAAGCGCCTTGTCATCGCGAAACCTCGCGCACGATCTCGCCGATTGACCCTTCGTTCAACCGCGCCATCGGCTCTCCGTCGAGCATCGCCGCGGGTGCGGAGGCGCACAGGCCCAGGCAATAGATCGCCTCGACCGTGACCGTACCGTCGGGCGTCGTGCCGCCCCATTCGAGGCCAAGGCGATCCAGCAGGCGGCGCGCCAGGCCCTCTCCGTCCATCGACTGGCATGCCTCGGCGCGGCAGATCTTCAGCACATGGCGGCCCGCCGGCCGGTCACGGAAGTCGTGATAGAAGGAGACGACACCGTGCACCTCGGCGCGCGTGACGTTCATCGCCTGCGCCAGGAAGGGGATTGCCGGCTCCGGCACACAGCCGAACGACGCCTGGATATCATGCAGGATCGGCAGCAGGCGTCCCTCCCGCCCCTCGTGCCGGCGGACGATCTCGCTCGCCGCTGCTTCATCCCACTGCACCGACACCCGAACTCCACCGCGAGAGCCGCCGGCGGGTTGCCGGCTCCACAGGCAGAATGCTCGGCGCTCGGGACGGCGGTCTCAATAAAGGTGTTCGGTGGTGCGATAGAACAAACCTATCGACCGCGGCTGCCGGGCTGGAGAGCGCCCTTCAGACCGGCGAGGCGGCGAGCCGGGTGGCCTCGGCGACCAGAGCGTTTGCGAGGGGAGTCATCGGCTCGCGTCGGGGCACGACGAGGCCGATCGAATGCGTCGCATCAGGTTCGACGATCGGAATCGAGCGCAGATGCTCGGTGAGGCCAAGCGTGTCGGCCAGCTTCTGCGGCATCACGCTGGCCCAGCGGCCGGTCCGGACATGCGAGAACAGCACGATCATCGAGTTGGATTCGAGCGTGGGATCGGCCTGGCCCCCGGCCTCGTGCAGGAGCTGGTCGATGATGCGCCGGTTCTGCATGTCGGGAGTCAGCAGACAGAGCGGGATGCGGCCGACCTCGGCCCAGGTGACGCTGTCGCGATCGCCGAGCGGGCTGCTCTCGGACGTGAGCAGACGATACTGCTCGGTATAGAGCGGCACCGCCCGCAGCCGCCCGAGCGGCTCGTTGTCGATATAGGTCAGGCCGGCATCGACCTCGAGATTCTCCAGCATCGCCAGGATCTCGATCGAGGTGCGCGAGAGGATGGTGAACTTAACGTTGGGATGCCTCGCCCGGAACGGCGTGGTGAGCGCCGACACCATGGCAAGCGCCGTCGGTATCGCCGCAATGCGCAGCCGGCCGCTCAGCCCCTTGCGCAACGACGTCACTTCCTGCCGCATCGCACGCGTGTCGGCCACGATACCGCGCGCCCAGTCGAGCACGCGATCGCCTTCCGGCGTGAAGCCGATGAAGCGCGAGGTCCGCTGCACCAGCATCACGCCGAGCATGTCCTCGAGGCTCTTGATGCCGGCGGAGAAAGTCGGCTGGGTGACGCCGCACAGTTCGGCCGCCTTGCTGAAATTCCGCTCCTGGGAGAGCGCAAGCAGGAATTCCAGTTTGTCGATCATTGAAGGAGATTAGCCCAAAACCATCGTTCCCGCTGCCCCGCCCGGGAAGGCAGGGTCGGTCGGCGGGCGCCCAGTCGATCTACATGGCCATCCTGGCCTTTTCAGCCTCCTGCTGTAGGCTCCACGGCGCGCGGTAGCCGGCACGCCAGTCGGGCGGGAGTTCGCAGGGACGCAGGTCGAAGCTCGCATAGGTCGCCGGCTTGCCGCGAACGATGTCGCCCATGTGCGGGCTGGTGATCGGCGAGGGCACATAGCAGAACGAATCGGCCGACGAATAGACCGGCAGGAGCAGCGGGCGCGCCGCGCTCGACATGTTCTGCGTCGAGCCGTGGATGGTGCGGCAGTTGAGCAGCAGGGTCGTACCCGGCCCGCCGGTGGCGCGCTTCACCTCGCTCTCGCGGATCTGCCGGGCATCGGCCTCGCGCAGCGCGACCGCGAAGCCGCCCTTCTCATCGTACATCGTGAAGAGCGGCCCCTCATGGCTGCCCGGCACGAAGGCCAGCGGCCCCTGTTCGTCGGCACAGCCGTCGATATAGACGCCGACGGTGACCGGGCTGTAATCGGTGTGCGGCCACGCCTGGATGTCCTGGTGCCACTTGAATTCGCGGCTGCCCTTGCCCGCCTTCACGTTGAGCTTGGCATGGTGGAACTTCACGTCCGGACCGACGACGTCGGCCACCAGGTCGGTCATGATCGGGTCGGACATGAAATCCCAGAACGCCGGATGCTGGTCCTGCGGCGACGTCACGCGATGCAGGCGGGGATCGGAGGCCGAATGGCCCTGCTCCAGCACGAATACGTCGCCCGACCGGGTTTCGGCACGGCTGCGGTCGACGACCTCCGTCATCGCGCCCCGAAGGCGCCCCAGCCATTCGGCCGACACATAATTCTCAAGGACGAGGTAGCCATCGCGGAAATACGCAGCGCGCTGGTCCTCGGTAAGGACCAGGGGTTTGTGCTTCAGGACGTCCTGGGGTTTCATCGAACGTTTCCTTCTCCGGGCGTGTTCTTGCGACACATGTCGGAGACGTTGCCGGGCGCCGATGGCCGCCGGCAAGGGAAACCGTGACGCCGTGCCGCAGAACAAGACCTCGCGCCCGTTACGCCGCTCTGTTCGGAAATACCCATGTTAGTGTTCCGAACGAGCGAAGACAGGACGCGAATGACGACAGGCAGTGTGGCGATCGGCATCATCGGTGCCGGCATCATGGGCGAGCGGATGCTCAACGCGATCCTGCAGCAGGATCCGGCAAGGGTGCACGCCTGCGGTCTCTGGGACCCGGCGCCTGCCGTTCTGCAGCGCATGCAGAAGAACTTTCCGCAGGTGCGGCAGATGAGCGATGCGGCCGGGCTGATCTCGGCCAGCGACTGCGTCTACATCGCCTCGCCGCCCGCCGCGCATCTCGCGCATGCCCGCGCTGCGCTGACTGCGGGCAGGACAGTCTTCTGCGAGAAGCCGCTTTCCATCGACGTCGCGGACGCACGGGCCTTCGTGGCCCAGGCCGGCGACCTGGGCGCGGTTAACTTCCCCTTCGCCTCCTCCCTTGCCGTCGCGGCGATCCGGAACTGGATGGACGCGGGCGACGTCGGCACGCCCCAGCGCGTCGCCATCGACGTGGGCTTCGCCGCCTGGCCCCGACCGTGGCAGGCCGACGCAGCAGGCTGGCTCGACCGGCCAATGCAGGGCGGCTTCACGCGCGAGGTCGTCTCGCATTTTCTTTTCCTTGCGCGACGCCTCGTCGGGCCGCTGCACGGCCTGAAGGGCCATACTGTCTTTCCAGAGGATGGCAGGTCGGAACGGCGGATCGAGGCGACGCTGCAGGCCGGCGACCTGCCGGTGACGCTCGCGGGTGCCATCGGCGCGACCTCCAAGGACGACCACAATGTCTGGATGCTGGAGGGCGACCGGGGTGCCGTGCGGCTGCGTGACTGGTCGATCGCGGAGCGCCGCCAGCCCGACGGCACATGGCAGCCGGCGCCCGATGCCCTTCCCAACGAGCAGGCCCGCCCCCTGGCGCTCAGGCGCCAGCTCGAAGGCGTGGTGAATCTCGCGCGCGGCAAACCTCATCATCTCGCCACGCTTCGCGAAGCGCTCGACGTGCAGGAAGTCGTGGAGGCCCTTCTTCGATCCGGTCCGGCATGAAGACGCCGGTTATACATGCCAACGCCCCGGGCTCTTCGCGGCGTGCCGTCCTGGCGGCGCTGCTGGCCCTGCCGGCGGGAGCCGGGGCAAGGTCCGCGATCGCCCAGAGCGATTCCTGGGCGGCTCTGCGCCGGCCCGGGTCCTTCGCGCTGATCCGACATGCGCTGGCGCCCGGAACCAACGACCCCTCGGGCTTTCGCCTCGACGATTGCGCGACGCAACGCAATCTTTCGGCCGAGGGCCGCGCGCAAGCCGTCCGCATCGGCGAACTCTTCCGCGCCAACGGCATTGCCGCCGCCGACGTCCATTCCAGCCAATGGTGCCGCTGCCTCGAGACCGCGACGCTGATGAAGCTGGGCGAGACACGACAGCAACCCCTGCTCAATTCCTTCTTCCAGGACCGCACGCGCGAAACCCAACAGATCGAGGCGCTGCGGCAGTGGATCGGGCAGCTCGATCTCGCGAGACCGACGGTGTTCGTCACTCATCAGGTCGTGGTCACCGCACTCAGCCAGATCTTTCCCGGCAGCGGGGAAATCGTCGTGATGCAGCGCGCGACGGATCGCCGCCTGTCGGTCCAGGGCCGGCTGCCGACCGCCTGACCGTTCAAAAACAGCGCCGACTCCTTCATCGATCGCCGATGTCTGCACTGCCCCGCGCCGCCGAAGGCTGCTATGAGCGCGCCGCCCCGCCTTCCGCGGATATGTGAAACAGCCGCGCATGCGCACGACCAAACCGCCGATCTGGCTACTGATGAGCGCCACTGTGTGCTCGCAGATGGCACTGACCATCTTCCTGCCGTCGCTGCCGACCATCGCGGGCGACCTCGACGTCTCCTACGGCACCGCCCAGCTGACGCTGTCGATCTACCTGTTCGCCTTCGCCTTCGCCCAGCTGGCCGTGGGCCCGCTCTCGGACAATCTGGGCCGCCGCCCGCTCCTGCTGGCCAGCCTCGTCGTGTTCACCGTCGGCAGCGTCTGCTGCGCACTGAGCCCGACGATCGAGACGCTGATCGCCTCGCGCCTGGTTCAGGCCTGCGGCGCCTGCGGCGGCGTGGTGCTGGGCCGCGCCATCGTCCGCGACAGCCGGACCGGTCCCGATGCCCCGCGGGCGATGGGCTACATGGCCTCTTCCATGGCGCTTGCGCCGGCGCTCTCGCCGCTGCTGGGCGGGCAACTGCTCGGCTTCTTCGGCTGGCGCAGCAATTTCTGGTTCACGGCCGCCTGCGGGTTCGCCGTGCTGGTCTTCGTCTGGCGCATCCTCGGCGAGACCGCACCGAAGGCGGCACCGCGCACGACGGGCGTGGTGCGCGACTATATCGATGGCTTCAGCGCGGTGCTGCGGGAGCGCCGGTTCCTCGGTCTCATGATCGCGACGACCTGCGCTTCGGCCGGCTTCAATGTTTTCTTCTCCGGCGGCCCCATCCTGCTGATCCAGGTGATGGGCGTGGGCGCCGAACTGTTCGGCTGGTTCACGCTGGCCTGGGCGGGCAACTTCGTCCTCGGCAGCCTGGTCTCGAGCCGCCTGCAGGGTCGGGTAAAAAGCCTGCTCCTGATCCCGGTGGGCCAGGGCATCCTCACCCTCGGCGCCGTGGCGATGATCGCGACGGCCGCCCTGGGCTACGTCACGCCGCTGGCGCTGATCATCCCGTTGGTGCTGATGGGCTGGGGCAACGGCCTCAACATGCCCAACGCGATGGCGAACGCGCTGTCCGCCGTGCCCGCCACCCGCGTCGGCGCGGCCTCGGCGCTCATGGGCTTCGTGCAGATGATCACCGCCGCGGTGCTGACCCTGCTGGTCGGCTACGTGCCGCACGACACGCAGATGAACATCGGCATCGGCGTCGCCGTGACCGGCATCGTCGGTCTGCTCGGCTGGTGGACGTTGGTGCGCCGGCCGGCAGCCTGAAGGGATCGACCGTCAGGCAAGGCAATCGCGCAGGAGAGCCACGGTCCGGCGACGGGCCTCGCGGGCGGCGTCTTCGTTGAAGGGCGGGTAACCCTGGCGGTTGAAGCCGTGCTCCGTGCCTGGATAGACGTGGATGTCGACTCCCGCCTCGCCGCCCATGCGTGCTCGAATCGCCGCCACCGTGGCCTCGGGGACGTGCGGATCGTCACTGGCGAACTGCATCAGGATCGGGCACCCCCGCTTGCCGGCCTCGTCGAGATGCTGGTCGATATGGACGCCGTAGTAGCTCACGGCGGCGTCGACCGGCAGGCGGGTGCTCGCGAGGTAGGCGAACTTGCCGCCGAGACAGAAGCCCATCACGCCGACCTTGCCGGTGCAGTCCGGACGCGCGCGCAAAAACGCCACGATGTCGCCGAGGTCGCGGGTGAACTGATCGGTATCCAGTTCGGCCCACAGCGCGCGGGCCTTGGCGCGCCCCTCGTCGGTATAGGGAAGATAGCAACCCGCTTCCTGCCTCCAGAAAACGTCCGGTGCCAGCGCGATGAATCCGTCGGCGGCGTAGCCGTCGGCCACCGAGCGGATGTGCGGGTTGGTGTTGAATACTTCCGGCAGCACGACCAGCGCCGGCGCCGGCAGTCGCGCGGGCAACGCCAGGTATGCCGCAAACTGTTCGCCGTCGGCTGCCGTCAGCCTGATCTCCTCGCCCATGTCTTTTCCCTCTTTCAGATCCGGGCACCACGATAGACAGCCGACTTGGCGCCCGGAAGCAATGTCTTGCACGCGCCCGCCCGGTTGCTCGGAAGCGATCGCGCACTCATCATTGCCGCTAAGCCGCCAAGGGAAGAGGAACCATGCAATTCATCAACGCAAAGGACAGCCTCGTCGTGGACGCGATCGACGGGCTCCTGCGCAGCAGCGGCGGCGCCAACCTGGCGCGCCTCGACGGCTATCCCGGAATCAAGGTCGTACTCCGCACCGACCACAGGCCCGGCCGCGTGGCCATCGTCGCAGGCGGCGGTTCGGGTCACGAACCGGCGCACGCCTCCTTCGTCGGCAAGGGCATGTTGACTGCCGCAGTCTGCGGCGAGGTCTTCGCCTCGCCATCGATCGACGCCGTGTTCGCCGCGATCATGGCGGTGACCGGCAAGGGCGGCTGCCTCGTCATCTTCAAGAACTATACCGGCGACCGGCTGAACTTCGGCCTCGCGGTGGAACGCGCCCGCGCGCTCGGCCGGAAGGTCGAGGTCGTGATCGTGAAGGACGACATCGCCCTGCCGGATAGTCCCCAGCCGCGCGGCATCGCCGGCGTGATGTTCGTGGAAAAGATCGCCGGCCACTATGCCGAGAAGGGGGCGGACCTGAAGACGGTCACGGCCATGGCCCGGAAGGCTGCCGACGACCTGGTCTCGCTCGGGATTTCCCTGTCTTCCTGCACTCTTCCCGGAATCGGCCGCGAGGACCGCGTTCCCGCCGGCAAGGCCGAACTCGGCCTCGGTCTCCACGGCGAGCCGGGCGTCGACCTCGTGAGTTTCGAGAGCGCGCGCCAGGCGGCGTTGCTGCTCGTCGATCGCCTCTTCGCCGCAGCGAAGCCGGCGCGGTCCTACGCGCTGCTGGTCAACAACCTCGGCTCCACCACGCCGCTCGAAATGAACCTGCTCACCAACGAGGTGCTGGCGAGCCGCCGGGGGGCGAAAGTGAAGCTGGTGCTGGGCCCCGCAACGCTGGTGTCGTCTCTCGACATGCACGGCTTTTCCCTGAGCCTGCTGCCCCTGACGCCCGATTTCGAGAAGGCCCTGCTCTCGCCGGCGAGCCCGCTGGTCTGGCCGCCGATCCGCACGCACGTGAAGCCCAGGCTCGTGAAGCTGCCGCGGGAGATGAAAGGCAAGCCCGTCCGGGCGAGCCGGAATCCGGCGCTGAGCGCGCTGGTCAGCCGGTCCTGCGACATCCTCATCGCCGCAGAGAGCAAACTGAACGCGCTCGATGCCAAGGTGGGCGACGGAGATACCGGCTCGACCGTCGCGACGGCGGCGCGTCACCTGCAGACGGCGCTGCCGCTGATGCCGCTCGCCAAGCTCGACCTCTTCTTCGCGGCAACGAGCGAGGCGCTCTCCCGCTCCATGGGCGGGTCGTCGGGTGTGTTGCTCGCCATCTTCTTTTCGGCCGCCAGCCAGTCCGCCTCGGCGGGCGCCACCTGGCAGGATGCCCTGTCGGCAGGGCTTGCGAAGATGATGGCCTATGGCGGCGCGAAACCCGGCGACCGCACCATGATCGATGCCCTCGCGCCCGCTCTCGAGGCCCTGCCGGGGGGTCTCGATGCCGCAGCGAAGGCCGCACGTGCAGGCGCCGATGCAACCGCGCGGATGAAGTCGGCCCGTGCCGGCCGATCGAGCTATGTCTCTTCTTCGCATCTCGCGGGCATTGCCGATCCGGGGGCAGAGGCCGTCGCGACGATGCTGGAGGGCATCGCCGGAGTCCGCGGCATCACTTAAGGCGCAACGAGGTCCGGGCGAGGCGCGCGCGCTCACCGCCATCGCCCAGGCGCAACTGAACTATTCCGATTCACCTGATATCGCGGACTGGCACAACGGCACATGGGAGAGCGGCGTACAGCAGGCCCCGCTGGTGCAGACGACCTTTCCCAACGCCGCCGGCGCGGTATCCGTCAATGCCGGCGGAGACAGTCTCGACTTCACCAGCCAGGCCAGTGACTTCTATGCCTGAACGTCCCGCTTTGCGGGCCAGGTCGCGCAGGAGCCGTTCGACGACGCTCTGGTGACGCTCTTCGACCAGCAATCCCAGGGCACGCTCGGCCAGTTGACGGTCGACGCCGGCGATGCGCTTTCGGTGGCGATCAATGGCAGCCTCGCCTCCGGAGCGGCGGGGCTGCTCACAAGCGACTTTGGATTCAACGATATCCAGACCGCCGACGGCAACTCAGTCCGTCTGGGCCCGGCCGGTTGCGGTCGCCGAGACGGTCGTTGCCCCCATCGACGATCCGTCGCCAACCGGCACGACGATCGTGCGCCTGCAGCAAGCCGACACCATCTCCCCGCTCGGCGGCGGACCATCCCGACTTTTCAGAAGCAATGGGTTTTGCCCCGTTTAGAGGGTTCATCCCGGGAATGTCGGTTGAATAGGGAGTGCCGACCCTGCAACATGCGCGGCAATTCGGACGCCATAAAAACAAGGCGCCGTATCCAGGGAGGATTTCATGTTCCGACGCACCGTAGCAACGGGCGCTGCATTGGCGTTGCTCGTCGCTGTCCCCGCCTTCGGCCAGGCCATTCCGAAAGAGATGTCCTGGACCGCCTACGATACCGGCTCTTCCGGCTTCAATATCGCCGTCGCGATCGGCCAGCAGTTCAAGAACGTGCTCGGAACAGACGTCCGCGTCCTGCCATCGGGCAACGACACCGGACGCCTGGCGCCGGTGAAGGCGAACCGTGCCGTCATCTCGCAGATGGGCATCGGTACCTACTTTGCGCAGGAGGGCGTCTTTGAGTTCGGCACCAGGAGCTGGGGGCCGCAGGCAACCCGCTTGATCATGGCGGCGACGGCATGCAACGGGCTCGGCCTGGCCGTGGCCAAGGACACCGGCGTCAAGGAGGTCAAGGATCTCAAGGGCAAGCGCCTCGGTATCGTGGTCGGTTCACCGGCCCTGAGCCAGGGTGTCATCGCCCTGATCGCTTTCGGCGGCCTGACCGAGAAGGACATGACGCCGGTGCAGTTCTCCTCCAACAACGCCATGTGGAAGGGCCTCATCAACAACGAGGTCGACGCCCTCCTGACCTCGACGATCTCGGGCCAGTCGAAGGAGGCCGACAGTTCTCCACGCGGCATCATGTTTCCGCCGATGCCGGCCACCGACAAGGAAGGCTGGGCCCGCGTCCACAAGAAGGCACCCTACTTCGTGCCCGTGAAGGCGACATGCGGCGCCGGCGGCCTCTCGCCACAAACGCCAGTCGAGATGGCCGGCTATGCCTATCCGATCTTCATGACCTACGCCGACCGCTCCGCCGACACGATCTACGCCATCACCAAGGCGATGATCGACACGTTCGATGCCTACAAGGGCGGCGCGCCGGGGGCCGAGGGCATGGCGCTGTCGTTGCAGAACCTGACCTGGGTCGTGCCCTATCACGACGGCACCATCCGCGCCTTCAAGGAGAAGGGCGTGTGGACGGACTCGGCGCAGAAGCACAACGACAACCTGGTGAAGCGCCAGCAGGTCATGATCGATGCCTGGAAGGCCTACGCGACCGGCGCACCGTCGGATGACAAGGCCTTCGCGGAGGGCTGGCTGAAGGCACGCGGCGCCGCTCTCCAGAAAGCCGGGATGGACGTCGTCTTCGAATAAAGGGGACGTCCGTCATGACCGATCAAGCCGTGCGGGTCGTCCTGGACGACCCGCACAAGACCGGTCCGGCCGAGGCCGAGACCCTGCGCACCCGCACGCTCTCCGGCGTGTGGCGGTGGCTGCTCGTGGCATTGACGGCGGTCACCATCTTTCTCTGCATCAACCAGCAGTTCACCCTGCGCTTCTTCGTCGGATTCACGCCCCTCAACACGGAGTACTTCTACCTCCTGATTCTCTGCATGCTGCCCTTCACCTTCGTGATCTTTCCGGGCAGCGCCAGGGCCTCCGTCGACCGGGTCGCCTGGTACGATGTCGTGTTGTTCGTGGGAACGGCCGTCGCCTCGTTCTACCTGATGATCAACATCCGCAAGGCCGCCGAACTCGGATGGGAGTTCGGCGATCCGCCCGAACCCGTGATCTGGGCGGGCTACCTGATGTGGATCGTGCTCATGGAGGCGCTGCGACGGACGGGCGGCTGGAGCCTGCTCCTGAGCATCTTCCCCTTCACGGTCTATCCGCTTTTCGCTGGCGCCTCGTGGCTCGGGCCGCTCAAGGGCAACCAGTCGACGCTCGATCAGACCACCGCCTACCACATGCTCTCCACGGAGAGCCTGCTCGGCATACCGATCCAGGCCTTCGCCGATGTCGTCATCGGGTTCCTGGTGTTCGGCACGGCGCTCATGATGACCGGCGCCGGCAAGTTCTTCATCAACCTCTCGTTCGCGCTGTGCGGTACGTTCCGCGGCGGCGCCGCCAAGGTCTGCATCTTCGCGTCGGGCCTGCTCGGCATGATGTCCGGCAGCATCGTCAGCAATGTCCTCACCGCGGGCACCATGACGATTCCCACCATGAAGCGGACCGGCTTCAGCCCCTCCTACTCCGGTGCCATCGAGGCCTGCGCCTCGACGGGCGCGGTCTTGGCGCCGCCGGTGATGGGCGCCACGGCCTTCGTGATGGCCCAGTTCCTGGGCACGACCTACTCCGAGGTCGCCCTTGCCGCCATCATCCCGGCCTTCCTTTTCTATGCCGGCCTGTTCATGCAGGTCGATTCGTACGCCGCGCGCCGCGGCCTGAAGGGTCTGGAGCGGCACGAACTTCCCAGCGCCTGGCAGGCCTTCAAGGAAGGCTGGTACTACGCCTTCGTCATTGCCCTGCTGATCGTCATGCTGCTGTACTTCAAGCGCGAGAGCCATGCGCCCTTCTATGCGACGGCGCTGCTGCTGGTCCTGAACCAGTGGTCGCAACCCGGCCGATGGAAGATCGCCAACACGATCAACATCGCCATCGCCCTGCTTGCCGCTGCCGTGATGACCGTCCGGAGCGAAAGCTATCCCAAGGCGCTGGCGGCCTCCGGGCCCGGCACCTTCGACGCCTGGATGAATGCGATGCTGCTGCCGGCGCTGGGCGGGATGGTGGTGTTGCTTGTGCTGAACGAGATCTGGGGAGACAAGCGCTGGGGGCTGCGCAAGTACATTTCCTTCCTCGAGGCGAACGGCCGGACCTTCGTCGAGCTGGTCGGAATCCTCGCAGGCTGCGGCCTGCTGATCGGCGCCTTCTCGCTGACCGGCGTCATCGCCTCGCTGGCCAACGACCTGCTCAACATCGCCGGCAGCAACGTCCTTCTGCTCCTGGTCATGTGCGCCTTCACCAGCCTGATCCTCGGCCTCGGGCTGACCACGACCGCCTGCTACATCTTCCTCGCCATCCTGATCGGGCCGGCCCTCGAGAAGCTCGGCCTCAACAAGATGGCCGTCCACATGTTCATCTTCTACTGGGGCATGCTGTCGTCGATCACGCCGCCGGTTGCCATCGCCTCGTTTGCGGCGGCCGGCATCGCCGGGGCGCCGGCGATGAAGACGGGATGGGAATCGATGTGGGTGGGAAGCATCATCTATTTCATACCGTTCTTCTTCGTCGCCAATCCGGCTCTGGTGCTTCAGCCGGCGGCCGGCGGCGGCATCCCCTACTTCGAGGCGATCTACTTGGCCGTCACAGCCCTCGTCGGGATCTCCTTTATCTGCGGAGGCATCCAGGGCTATCAGGTCGGCGTCGGAGATCTCCGGCGCACAGGCATGCTCGAATGGCCCCTGCGCATCGCGCTTGTGCTAGGCGGTCTGGTCCTCGCGACGCCCGGCGGCGGCATCATGCCGCTCAGCAATACGACGATGGAACTCATGGCCGCCGCCATCCTCGTTCCCACCGTCCTCATCGCGCTCTTGCTCGTCCGCCGCACCCGGGCGGCCTAGGACAGAAAGGAAGCGGGCGTTCCGGACCGTATTCGCGCAGGCGATGGGTTGGCCACGAGCTTGGGCTCGTTCGGTCAACACAATCTCTGCCTGTTTGCGAGAGTAACCATTGGGAGTCCCACGTGGCGCGGTTTCTCGATGACGCACATCAATGGCTGACTCAGTATGCTGGCTAGTAGTTGTGGCTTCGAGAGCATATCGACCATAGGAAACGCTGGAGGTTTGTCATGCCGGTTACTCAAAGCGCCCGCGAGCGCATCCTCAGCACAATTTCCTCACTCTGCACCATTGCTCGACTTGACTACCTATATATCGGCTACACGAGAAAGCCCGCGACCGCACATGCGACAGATTCGGCACGCATTAAGTTTCCATTTCACGTAGTACTTGCTGATCGCCTAACTCAGTCCGAGGCTATTGAGCTAGAAGACTGCCTCTTCAAGGCGGTGACCCGCAACAAACGCTCTATTGAGTACCGCAAGTATCATCCGGAAAAGCGCGACGGCCCCTCTCGCAAGAGTTATGGCGGGCACAAGTCACCCACCAGCTCCCGCACTCACTCGGTGTACTGCACCTGGTGCGTAAAATAGCACTACGGCGCAATGATCACCGGTCGTCGCGACTTCGCGGAATGGGGAAAGAGGTCACTCAGTACAAAGCAAGTATTTGGTACTGAGTTGGAAGAAGCTCCAGGACGCCCCGCTTCCAATATGAAAGCATGAGTCGAGTGTGCGCCTCACTCAATGGAAGGCGCAACCACGCGGGCAGGCCCAGTCCATACAAGGCGCGCTTCCGCCGGGAGGCCGCTCGCTGAAACGCCATAGATTTCCGCGCGCTCCAGTGGTTCAATTGATCGTGACATGATCAACAAGAACGGCAGGGAGCTGAGCATCCTTGAAGCCAAGCGCCTGACCGCGATCCTGAACGAGCCGGACGAAATGCAGATGGGCCGCGCCGCCCAGCGCGATGGCCGCAAGGTCGGCGACAGGCTGGTGCTGAATCGGCTCGGCCAGCCCTACACGAAGGACGGCCTCGACTCGTCGTTAGACCGGATCAGGCGGCAGCTCGTGAAGGACGGCAAGACTCGGCCGGGCCTGACTTTCCACAGCCTACGAAAGAGCCTTGGCAAGGCCGCGGCCGACGCAGGCTTCAGAGAGAACGATATCGCCTGCGCGCTCGGCCAAGCCAATCCGGCAAGCGTCCGTATCTACACGCAGGAGGCCGCCCGCAGTCAGGGCGCATGGCGAGTGTTCAAGACATTGAGCAAAAGGAAATGAACAGACCCGCCTCCTCTCGCACCTCGGAAAGAGATTGGGTGCCAATATTTGCTCTGCCAAACGTTAATTTCACCACTGCAGTTGAAAGCAAGTTCGCGCTACTCTGCGGATTGAGCGATAAGCGACTGCAACAGGCGCTGAATCAATCGGCGACGTTTGCGGAATTCGTGTCGCGCTTTACCGATGCATTTGGACGGCAAGTAACGCCGAGCGTTTTGCTCCTGAAGGCTTCTGCGCCCCGCGCATTTTATACAATCACTGCGCTAGCGGGTTTTCGAGACATTGTGGCGATGTCGACGATACCGCTCAATCGCGCACTATGGCTCCAATACCGGACTTTGCCGAAGGTCGCCTATTCAAACACCTTCAGTCTCTATCCTTGGTCTCCAAGCAAGGATGAAAAGCATCTTGTACTGAACACATCTGCAATGCTTGCGATTGACGATGTCAAAAACTTCCAAGGACAGGCATCGCCCGAGCTATCGTCTCATCAGCTATCCGCCGACGACCTCGATGCTCCGCTGCTATCCTCTCTGGTTGACCACTGGGAGAAAACATTCACTCGCTCAAGGGGCCGCGACTGGAAGCAACAGGCCTTATTTCGATCTCTGAATATGGCAAGCCAAGCCGCACAAATCCCGACGTCGGCCCAAGTGTCGCTCTACGACTCGGGTAGAGCGATCGCGTTGTGGGTTAGTGCATTTGAAATCCTCGTACATCCGGGTCCTAATCAACGAGCCGACCAGTACCTGGTTTTTGAGCTACTCGAGCAGGTCAAATGGGAAATCACCTCTCACTCCCATCGCCGATTCGACGTTAGGAAGAAGAATAGTCAAAAGCCTTCGAAGCGGATCTATGCATCCTGGCTCTATGCCCGTCTAAATTGGCTGCGGAATCAATTCCTGCACGGGAACGCCGTGAAAGCCGACATGCTACGGCTTCCGAAAAATGCTGGCCCGATCGAGTATTATGCGGCTCCGCTCTATCGATTAGCTCTCTCTGCGTTCCTGAATCTGAGCTGGCAGAGGCCGTTTCCACCAGTAGCCGATGCACATGCATTCGCTAAGCATTGCAGTGACCTATCTGACTACATGGTTCCGCAACGTCAGATAGAAGACGCATTGACAGTAGCCAGATCAGGATGGCGAGTGCGGAATGATGCACGACGTAGAGCGTAAGAAATGGCTCACTAATCAGTTGAGATTTGCTCAGGAGCCACGCATGTGGCTCGCGACTGCAGAGGGTCTAGCGGCTGCGGCACAGGTAGTTCTAGCTCACGTCATGGCAAAGGTTGAAGCCCATGCATAGGCGGAAAAGACTGCCCTGGCTGAATGCGAGTGGATAGGTCTAGAAAATTTCACGGTCGACGGTATGGCTATCATCGATGCGGTGCCACCCGACTTCCAGCCAGCATGTCTGCTATACGACTATGCCCTTGAAAGCCTTTTCAAGGGCATAGTCGTCGCAAAGGATCCGAGCATGATCCACGATTTGAAGCTCGCAGTACCGACTACTCATGCTCTCGTAGCCCTTTCTAAAGAGGCAGATTTTTCAATCACATCGACGGACGAGGATAACCTTGACCGGCTGACTGTCATCACGACATGGTCAGGGCGGTACCCTGTCGCAAGGGACATCCAGAAATGGCATGGCGTGCCATTAGACAGGGCTGCGATATTCCCCCTCTCAATTCGGTCAGTGGCCGAAATTCAGGAGCTGGTGGCTCGGATACCTCAAGAGCCGGAGAACTTACCGCTCGCTACGAGACCGTCGATCAACGCTGGTCGTATTTGAAGGTCGCGAGTGAACGCTGATTCCAACAACTTGGAGAGAACGTGAATAGAACGAGACTTTGGAAAAACGGTGCGAAGAAGCGTGGAAAACCGCTCAACTCGGCACTCGATTTGGGAGGCGATGATAGGCCTAAAACGTTCGCCACTTGAACTAAAGGCGAATGGTGCCCAGGGGCGGAGTCGAACCACCGACACTGCGATTTTCAGTCGCATGCTCTACCAACTGAGCTACCTGGGCATGCCGTCCGTTGGAGGCGGCGCTTATAGGACGCGTCAGCCTCGCTGTCCAGACGGTCCGTCCCCTCTGTTTTCAGCATCGTCCTCGCCCGGAACCTCGTCGGTTTCGATGCGATAGCCTTCCTTCAGCCAGCGGCCGAGATCGATGTCGGCGCAGCGCTTGCGGCAGAACGGCTTGTATTTCGGGTCCGCAGGCTTTCCGCAGGTCGGACATTTCGGCTCGATGCGCACGGCGCGCAGCGGCACGTTCCGGTCAGTCATCGCTCTTCTCCAGCGCCTCCAGCTGGGCCGCCAGGGTCGGGCCGCGCCGGGCGCGGGTCAACTCGAAGAGGCCCAGGCGGGTGAAGCCGTAGATCTGGGTGGGCACCGGGTCGGCCGCCAGCGCCTCCGCCAGCGCCGCCTGGACCTTGTCGCGGTCGTAGGCGCTGCGCATGGTGACGAAATCGATCACCACCGCGCCCGCGATGTTGCGCAGGCGCAGTTGCTGGGCGATCGCCGGTGCCGCCTCGAGATTGACCTCGACCGGCCGGCGCGGCGCCCGCCCCTGGCGGCCGCCGGCGCCGGCACTGTCGACATCGACGGCGCACAGCGTCTCGCCCGGCTCGAACAGCACTTCGACGCCGCTCTCCAGCGCGATGCGCTGCGCCAGCGCGGTGTCGATCTGGCCGGCGACATCGTCGATGTCGAAGGCCGGCATCGAGCCGTTGTGCCAGCGGACGCGGATCTTCTCGCCCAGACGGTCCATCTGGTCCTGTAGCGTGCGGGCCATGGTGCGATCGTCGATGATCACCTCTTCGAGGGTGGCGCCGTGGTCGCGAAGCGCGTGCGCGATCGGATCGCGCTCGCCGGGCACGCGCGAGGACAGGTCGGCCGGCGGCTGGATGTCGAGCGCCAGGCGCCTGATCTTCTCCCACCGCTCCAGCACGCTGGTGGCATCGGCCCGCAGCACCTCGGCCGTCGCGCCCGCCGCGGCGGTGCGCAGCACGATGCCTCCTTCGAGCAGACCCTCGACATGCGCTCTGAGCCGGTCGCGCTCGGACTCGCCCTCGATGCGCCGCGAGAAGGTCACGCCCGAGCCGTTGGGGCGATAGACGAGATAGCGTCCGCTGACGGCGACGTTCATCGACAGTCGTGGACCCTTGTCGCCCTCGCCGTCGTTGCGCACCTGTACCAGCAGCGGAGCGCCGGGCGGCGGCCAGCCGTCGCTGCCCGAGCGGTCCTCGGCGCGCAGGAAGCCCGCGCGGCCGATGCCGATGTCGACGAAGGCCGCGTCGAGGTCGGTCATTACCCGTTCGAGCCGGCCGAGAAAGATGCCGTCGACCCGCGAGGGCTTGTCGCGACGCACGACCTGCAGTTCGGCCAGGCGCCCGTCCGACACCAGGGCCATCAGGAACGCCTTGGGCAACACATGGCAGACGAGCCGGTCGATCCGGCTCATCGGGCCACCGCTTTCAGCAATGCCACCGTCTCGAACAGGGGCAGCCCCACGACGTTGCTGTATGAGCCGGACAGGAACGCCACGAAGGACGCGGCGCGGCCCTGGATGGCATAGCCGCCGGCCTTGCCCTGCCATTCGCCGCTGGCGAGATAGGCGTCGATCTCGGGCTTCTCCAGCCGCTTGAAGCGCACGACGGTCTCGACGAGCCGCGTCTGCACCCGTCCGCCGGGGCCGGCGACGGCGACGCCGCCCAGCACGCGATGGCGGCGGCCCGACAGCCGCATCAGGCAATCGCGCGCCTCCGCCTCGTCTTCCGTCTTGGGCAGGATACGGCGACTGCACACCACGACGCTGTCGGCCGCCAGCACGAGGGCGCCGGGATGACGCTGCGCCACGACGTCGAGCTTGGCGCGCGCCATGCGCAGCGCATAGGCGCGCGGCAGCTCCCGCGCGTGCGGTGTTTCGTCGATGTCGGCGGGGTCGATCGTCGCGGGCTCGTATCCGACCTGCCGCAGCAGGTCGAGCCGTCGCGGCGACGCGGAGGCCAGTACGAGCGGGGGGATCGGCGGGGCGCTCAACGCCTACTTGAAGCGGAAGGTGATTCGGCCCTTGGTCAGGTCGTACGGCGTCATCTCGACGGTCACGCGGTCGCCTGCCAGTACGCGGATGCGGTTCTTGCGCATCTTGCCCGACGTATGGGCGAGAATGATGTGGTCGTTGTCGAGTTTCACCCGGAACATCGCGTTGGGCAGCAACTCCGACACCACACCGGTAAATTCGATCAGGTCTTCCTTGGCCATCCGGCCTCCGGCTGGGGTGAATTTCTGGAAAGCGGCCGGAAAATGGGCCGCAGGCGGGGGTAAGTCAATGGTGGCGGCCGGGGAACAGCGGGTATGCCCGGTCTTCTCATGCGCGTCCGCCTCCCCTATACAGAGCGCGGCTGCGGACGCCCGGGAAAAAAGGACCCCATGAAGATGAACGCAACGTGCATGTCCGGCCTTGTGGCCGCCCTGGTCCTGACGCCGGCGCTCGCCTTCGCCCAGGCGCCGGCCCCCACGGCGCCGAAGGCTCCCAACGCCATCAGCCATCCCGCCCAGAAGACCATCGGTAAGCCGACAACGCGGCAGTACTCGACGGCCCTGATCGTCATCAATGCCCGCGGCGCCAAGCTCGACGGCCAGAAGCTGGTGCTCGACGGCGTCCTGCCGACCGCCACGCTGTTCACCAGCCGCCCGACCCGCTCGGTCGGCCACATGGTGACGCCGGACATGGCCGACATCTGGCGCACCGGCAGCTTCGCCAAGGATGCCCCCAACGCCACGGTCTCGGTGTTCCACAAGGACGGCGGCAACGTCTCCGACCTCGTCGTCACGCTGAAGACCGCCAAGCTCGAGGGTGACAAGCTGACCTTCGACGTCGACGTGCTGGAAGGCAGCCTCGGCGCCGCCGACGGCCCGGCCTCTGTGTTCATCGACACGATCTGGTTCGGCATCGGCTCGCACGGTGCGCAGTATTACGGCCAGAGCCAGACCACCGGCGGCGAGACGCCGGCGATCGGCGATCCGGACGGCACCAGCACCTTCAGCGGCTGGTCCAACCCCTCGCCGACGCAGCCCGTCAATCCGTATGGCCGCGGCGGTGGTGGTGGCGGCTACAACAGCGGCGCCGGTGCGCCGCCGCCGCCCGACATCGATCCGCGTTACCAGCAGCGCTACAACGCGCCGACCTGCGGCAAGCCGCCTCTCCTGCCCTGCTACTGAGCCGTACGGTGAAGAACATGAACAGCTTCCGTCTCTCCGTCGCTCTCGCCACGGCCGCCGCAACGCTCGGCCTCGCCTTCGGCGCCGCCGCGCAGACCCCGCCGGCCGCTCCCGCCGTGCAGGGCCTGCCCAAGGTCGTCGGCGCCTCGCAGCACCCGCGCCTCATCCCCTCGATGTTCGTGCTCAACGCCCGCAGCGCCAAGCTGCAAGACAAGAAGCTGATCCTCGAGGGCGTGGCGCCCAGCGTCATCGTGTTCGCCGACCGCCCGGTGCGCTCGGCCGGTCACGCGATGCTGCCGCATGTGCTCGAGGAGTGGACGCTGAACGCGCCCAACTCCTTCGCCAAGGATCCGCCCAACGCCACCGTCTCGGTGCTGAACAAGGCAAAGGCCAGCGTCGTCGATGCGGTCGTCACCCTGAAGTCGCCGAAGCTCGAAGGCGACAAGCTCACCTTCGACGTCGAGGTGCTTGAAGGCGATCTCGCTGGCGCCGACGGCGGCGCCTCGGTGTTCATGGACCTCGTCAACCTGCCGGTGACGCGCCGCAGCTCGAACCGCGCGGCGTGGTACGCCGGCGCCGCCCCGACTCGCTGACTCTGTCCTTACAAACGCTTGCACGACGCGGGTGTCTCACCTGCGCGTGCGAGCGGGAGTCAGCCACAATCCACTCATGATTCGGGACGGAAATGACTCCGGTGAAGGCGCTCCAGTGTGGCAGCGCTTCGCACCGAGGAGAGTCATCATGAACCGCACATTGCTCGCAATTTCCCTGGTTGGCGCTGCTGTCCTTGCGACGACTGCAGTCCAGGCGCAAGGCATGCCGAGCGGCCGCGAGCCCGGCGCCGAGCCGGGCAGCACCCGCACGCCGACGGCAGCCCCGAACTGGACGCCGACTGCCGAGGGCGCGATCGCGCGCCAGCAGATCCACGACGCCGGCTACAACGGCGTCAGCATGCTGATGCGCAACGGCGACGGAAGCTCGCAGGGCCAGGCCCTCAAGGGCGACACCTACTACATGATCACGCTCGACCCGCAGGGACACGTCACCCAGCGCTAGACGCGACGGCTAGAGCGTTTCATTTCTTGAGGGAATCGGAGGGGATTCCCGATCTGTGCGGAATGTGATTCAAGATGCTGGCTGGGTAGGAGGCCAGTATCGATGCGTCCTCTCTCGAATGACCTGCGTGAG